>CALIKS010000001.1 GCA_938017985.1 uncultured archaeon
AGGGAAGCCATTAAGCCCGCCGCCTGGGGAGTACGGCCGCAAGGCTGAAACTTAAAGGAATTGGCGGGGGAGCACCACAAGGGGTGGACGTTGCGGCTTAATCGGATTCAACGCCGGAAACCTTACCGGGGGCGACGGCAGAATGATGGTCAGGCTGACGACCTTACCGGACGAGCCGAGAGGAGGTGCATGGCCGTCGCCAGTGCGTGCCGTGAGGTGTCCTGTTAATTCAGGCAACGGACGAGACCCGCGCCCCTAGTTGCCATCGGCCGAAAGGCGCTGGGCACTCTAGGGGGACTGCCCCCGAAAGGGGGAGGAAGGAGCGGGCTACGGCAGGTCGGTATGCCCCGAATCCCCCGGGCCGCACGCGACGTTCAATGGCGGAGACAGTGGGATGCAACCCCGAAAGGGGAAGCAAATCCCTAAACTCCGCCTCAGTAGGAATCGAGGGTTGCAACTCGCCCTCGTGAACGCGGAATCCCTAGTAACCGCGCGTTACCACCGCGCGGTGAATACGTCCCCGCTCCTTGCACACACTGCCCGTCGCTGCATCCGAGCTGGGCCGAGGCGAGGGCTGCTCAAGTTGGGTAGTTCGAGCCTCAGCCTGGTGAGGAGGCAGAAGTCGTAACAAGGTGGCCGCACGGGAACGTGTGGCCGGATCACCTCCTGAGAATGCCTAGGGTTGCGGGTCTCTCAGATGGGACGTGGCCCAAAATTTCCTTATTGTTTATTTCAGTAGAGATTGCGTCCTTTTAATTTTTTCAGTGATTATTTCGCGGATTAGGTCGCATGCCTCGATTATTCTCTTATCCTTAACGCTGTAGTAGATATTCATTCCAGACCTTCGAGCTGTTAGTAATCCCTGTTGTCTCAGGAATGCGAGGTGTTGCGACAAGTTTGACTGAGGTATGCCGGTCATATTTACAAGATCTGACACTGACAACTCTTCATGCTTAAGTAGGTTTAGGATCAATATTCTTTTAGGATGAGCCAGTCCTTTGCAGAATTCAGCTTGCACCACGTATAGCTCATCTAATTCGCTTTTTTTAGTGCGTTTTCGATGACTTCGTGATCTCTGAGATGGCTTCATGACGATACTGTCCCTGCCTTACCGTTTTATAGCTTATATCTCTGAAATATAAGTTGAATATCCATTCAAGGTCACCTGATAATACATTCCAATATAATTTACTGAATATTCGTTTCATTAAGTATTTTATTCGTGATGGATTATTCGGGTTCGGTGGCGACTTGTAGGTCCCAGATATGAATATCGCCCTTCCGAATCCTACCTCCATCGGACAGTTTATTCTACCCGTATAACCATACTTCTCGCTCATTCCTTCAATTTCTGAGAAAATATTGTTTGCCACTATGACTGACTCTAAATGTGCGACGACTCCTGACTTAGAGATTGGAATATCTGTAGCATCACCTATAGCGTATGCATCGTCGTAACTTTTGATAGTCATGTCTGTCCTGTTAGTCGGTATCCATCCATCCCTATCCCCTATGCCTGATGCTCTGATTACCGGCGACCCAAAGTGAGGAGGCACAGCTATAAGCATGTCATATCGAAACTCTTCGCCTTCATACGAGTAGACTTTTCTAAGAGCGTAGTCTACTGACTCAAGGTTAAAGTATGGAACGACTTCGATGCCTCGTTCCTGAAAGAGCCTATCTACAACTTCTGAGACCGCGGCGGATGGATACGCCCTGCCATAAGGTGTTAAAAACAATATCTCGACATTTTTTCTTATACCCCTTTTTCTGAAGTACTCGTCGATTAGAAAAGCAGCCTCATTCGGCGACGGAGGACATTTATACGGAACTCCCGCAATAGCAATCAATATTCTGCCCCTCTCAAATTTCTGAAGGGTTTTCCAAATCTTTGCTGATTCTTCTGGGCTAGTGTGAAAATTTAGGCTTCCCTCGGAAAGCCCAGGAATAGAGCTAGGCATAGCGACGGCACCAGTAGCTATGACTAAATAATCATAAGAAACTTTTCGTTCCTTATCTGTATCTATTGTTCTATTAGTTAGATCAATATTAACTGCTCTCTCCAGCATCAATCTAATTTCCTTCCTTACTAGGCTAGCCTCATCTTTGACGAATTTTCTATGGTTGGCTCCCTTAAACGCTATGTCTAGGCTAGCAGGCTGAAAATAGTGGCCATAATTCTCAGCCAGCAATATTAATTTTATTTCTTGATTTATTATTCTTTTTCTAAGCCTCTTCGCAAGCAGGTTCGCAGTAAGTGTTCCACCTGTTCCCGAACCTATAATAACAATATTTTTAGAATTCATCTATCTAGCCTTTTTTACTTTTATTATTATTCGGGTATGGCCTTCTTCTTCAATTATATCGATAATTTCGCTTCCGCTTTTCTTTGTCCATGCTTTGACATCACTCTTTGCTGCGGGGTCGGTTGCGAGTAGTTCTAATATGTCCCCGTCATTACTTTCTTTATAAGCCTTAAATAATTCTGTTATTGGACCTGGACAGTATGTCCCTCTAGCATCAACAATTTTTCGTCTAGTTTCAGTAGACAAAGCCCCTCACCGCTAGATAAAGATGATCTGTCCCCCCTCGCTTAATTGGAGGAATGTAGCGGCTCCGACTATTTCGTCAACTTCTGGAATTAAGTCCTCTTTACTCACACCCATCACGTCCATCGTTGTTGAGCATGCATACAGCTTAACTCCATTATCCTTAGCATTTTTTATCAACTCGACTATCGTCGGCAGCTTAACTTTTTTTATCCTATTCTTAATCATTCTCGTCACCATCGAAGTCATTCCTGGTAGCATTCCCAAGATATTTGGTAATGGAAGTGCTGGGTTGCCGACTGATGAAAGCTTAAGATTGTTGACTTTTTTCTTGCTAATAACGTTCATCCCCCAAAAAGTGAAAAACATGTTTACCTCTATCCCCATTGCTGTTGCTGTTGTGGCTATCATAAATGCAGGATAGACCATGTCTAAGGTACACTTTGAAAGTACTATAGAAATCTTTGAGACAGTTGCAGGACCTATGCTGTTTTTAATATCTGCATCTTTATTCATTAGCTTATCACTATATTAGCATTTCCTAATTAGCTAATAAACCTATCTTTTGATTTTATAATGTTCATCCCTTATATGATGATGTGAGAAAGTCTGGTAGTACTTTTTCTGTTTTTGTAATTCTTGCATCTAACACGTTTACACCTCCATTTTTTAGAGAGTATTTGATAAACTCATTTACATCCTTCCTACTCAAGGCTACGGATGAGTATGCTCCATAGGCCTCAGCAATCTTATCTATCTTTGGACTTGTGTATTCGCAGGCAATTAATCTTCCTTCAAAGCTTCTTTCTTGATAGTCTCTAATCGAGCCGTAGCCCGAGTCATTCATTACAATAACTGATAAGTCAATGCCCAACTCGACAGCCGTTGCGAGCTCTTGGCTAGACATCATAAAGCTCCCATCACCCACGAATGCAAATACTGTCTTATCGGGCTGTGCAAGTTTTGCACCAATTGCAGCGGGCAATGCAAAACCCATCGAAGAATTACCTGCTGTGCAGAGGTACTTCCTCGGCCCACTTACCTTGACCCTAGTAATTGTATGCCAGAAAGAATATCCAGTATCCACTGAGATGATGCTATCACTAGGCATTAGGCTTAAGGCCTCTGATACAACGCCTGATGCTGTAAGCACTTCATTCTTCATAGATTCGAAGCAACTCGACTCTCGACGTACATATTTTTTATACCAGTCTTTATCAATCTTCATATCCGTAATCCTTGATTTGATCATCTTTAAGAGTAATTCAAGAAACGCCTTGACATCCGCATTTACTGCAAGCGTCGGTTTATAGTTTCTGCCTAATTCTTCAGAGTCAATGTCTACATGAATAAGTTCTTTCATTTTTAATCTCCACCCCCCTGTCGACCTCTCTGAAAATCTGCATCCTAGCGCTAAGACTAAGTCGGCCTCAGAGGCGCAGGCAAGTGATTCCTGAGTAAATAATTGTCCTATGAATTTTGGGTCAAACTCGTCAAAAGCGCCTTTTCCCATGATAGTCGTGCAAACGGGTGCATGGAGAATATTGGCTAGATATGCTGCTTCTCGGCAAGCATCTGAAGATACTACCCCACCTCCTAGAATAATTAGTATTTTTGAAGACCTTGTAATTAAGTCGAGCGCATTTTTCACCTCATCTACTGTTGGATATTTTATTTGAGTCTCAGGGATTTCATAATGCACGGTCTCTGTCTCTTCTAGCAGATAGTCAAAGGGTAATTCAATGAAGACTGGTCTCCTTCTGCCACTGAGTGATAAATGATATGCATTACTCACTACTTTAAGTATCTCTGAGGGATGTGTAGGCCTAATCGATAATTTAGTAATGGGCTTGAAAATTGATAATTGGTCATATTCATGTATTGCTCCTTTTCCCCAGTTATTTGTCTTTATTCCTCCAGCTAACACGATTAGTGGTTGAGAATCGAGGTAGGCATTGGCTACTGCTGATAATGCATTAGTAGCTCCGGGACCAGCTGCTAGTAGACATACTCCGGGCTTGCCGCTCGCTCTTGCATATCCATCAGCCATACATGCAGCACCATTCTCATGACGCGCCAAGACGTGTCTAATCTTGTTAGAATTTCTCAATGCGTCATAAATTGGAAGTGTATGTACGCCCGGAAGCCCAAATATGTATTCTATGCCAAGCCGTTCTAATAGAGAAACTAACGCGTCTGCAATCTTCAAATCTAAATCCTCAATAAATAGAAAAATAATAGCTATATATGTATATGTTATGACTTAAAAATTATTTAGGAGTAGTTAGAAAAGTTATTTTTTAGTTCATAGTATTATTGGTCAGTATGGCTTCTTTTGATTCTCTATGGATATGGGAGGATGAACGAATTAGAAAAAGGCTAAGTTGGTACTTAGGCGTCTCTATCAATAAGTATCCTGCTAAATATTTAATATGTAAAAGGATACCCGCCGAGTTCAATGCTGAACAGGAAGAAAAGGAACTATGGAGTATTCATCAGAATTGTGCGAAAAAATTCCAAGAAATATGGAAAGGCATCAAGAATGGTGAATTAAGGTTAAATGAATTAGAAGTTGCGAGCCAGAGTTTTTTGGATCTAAAAGTTGAGTTGGTACAGAGAATGGTTAGACATTGTAATTTCTGCCGATGGAATTGCAGGATTAACAGGATAGAAGAGCGTAAGACAGGGACGTGTCAGCTAGGAAGAATTAGCCGCGTCTCAACATATTTCCACCACATGGGTGAGGAACTCCCAATTAGAGGAAGAAAAGGGTCGGGCACAATCTTCTTTACCTCCTGCAATATGCGTTGCGGTTTCTGCCAAAACGGCGATATAAGTAAGGACAAGGACAATGGAATAATCATTTCTCCAAGACAATTAGCAATGATGATGTGGGAACTGAGAGTTGAGGGATGTCATAATGTAAATCTTGTTGGAGGCGAACCCACAATACATCTACACACCATCGTTGAAGCCATTAATCATCTCGATAGAATTAACCCTACTCCAGAGGAATTACAATATATATGGTGCGTCAAGTCAGACTATTTCTATACGTTCAGAAGAAATTTTTCTGACGCGACTCATCAAGGAATCATTAATGTTCCAGTACTATGGAATAGTAATATGTTTATGAGTTTGGAGACGCTTTATATTCTTAGAGAACTGGTAGACATATGGCTGCCAGACTTCAAGTTTGGAAATGATAAGTGCTCTCTGAGACTTGCTAGAACACCATGGTATTGGGATACAGTTTCTCGTAACCATAAATTAATTTATGACTGGGGCGAAGACATAATTATTAGGCATTTAGTAATGCCTAACCATGTTGAGTGCTGTACAAAGCCGATCCTGGAATGGATTTCTAAAAACATGCCAGATGTACCCATCAACGTTATGGATCAGTACCGGCCAGAATGTTTTGCTGACCCTACATCACCTAGCTTTGATCATAAATTGTCAGATATTGCTAGGAGACCGACACCGCGCGAAATAATTGAAGCTTACAGCTATGCTAAAAAACTTGGTCTTAATTTTGAATCAATAAGTTGGGAGAAGAACGTTACTGGATTAAAACTGATTTGACCTTATCTCTCAGATAGATGGATATTTTTTGCCTTATTGATGAGTTGGGTCGTACTGTACCTCCTTCTTGATAAAAGTTTTGGCGCCTTTACTATTTTTATTTTCCATTTTTTTGTCGTCGCTTCTTTTTGAAAAGCATTCATTATGCTTTTTTGGTCGTATCCAAAGACAACTACGTCGGGTCTATATTTTTCAATGATTTTCTTAAAACTCATTGGATTGAAACCAAGCACGGCTTTATCAACGTATTTAATAGAGTTAACAATCTTGAGCCTATCATTTTCTGATAGGATGGGCTTTCTCCTCTTTCTTCTGAGCACCGTTTCGTCCCGTGCAATTACTACGATCAGTCTTCCATCTTTGCCTGCAAGTTTTTTGGCAAATTTTAACAGAAAGATGTGTCCAGGATGTATTAGATCGAAGACACCGCTAGTAATGACGGTTCTTGGATTCTTTACCATTCAAATGACACCTTTCTAAGCATTCTCAAGCAATCAAGCAGTCCCTCTGCATAAGAGATTGCGATTAATGAATCTTCGAGTCTTCCGGAATAGATAAAGTTCTTTGAATCCTCTACGTATGAAGTGACAACATTAATAATATCCTGCGCATATTCATCGAGCACTTGTTTATCAATTTTCTCTAATGCATTTCTAGTCTTAATGATATATTTCTCAGCCCTCTTTTTTGATACATTAACTGGAACATACGTATCAATTAGTCTCGGGTCACAGCTAGCGATAGTTTTTAGTGCCTCTTTTTCGATAAAGTGCAATTCACCTGGAATGATTAAGACATGTGGGGGTGGAGGAAGAACGAGTCTTGGAAGCGTCTTGATTAGGTCGCATTTTTTTGTCATAGATGGTATGCCGACATGCGCGAGAGCAACTGCGATTTTTTCTTCACCGAATAGTCCTAGCCCCATCCTTTCTTCTGTCTTGATTAAGTAATTTGTAGCTTCCCCTATTGTTAATCCGCCTCCAGCAGTATCGAGCAAGAGTAGAGTGTGAAGACCCATTTCTTGATTACGAGCAATGACGTGATAAATTCCTTCTAATACCTCATATGTGGCGGCTTTTGGAATGGTTACTGTCCTACCAAACTTGTAGGAGGAAAGCCCAGAACAACTTATCGCTGCTGAGACAATAGATACTCCGTGAATTAGCTCTGTATTCACTCTTCTCTTTATGGCTTCAATTAGTATTGAGATGTGCGTAGTGGCTATAAATGGATCGCCTGTGACGGCAATAGAGACTATTTTTTCTCTTGCTTCGTCTATCAAGTCGTGTATGTGGTCTTCAAGTACTTCTCTGTTTGCATGTACTAATCTTTCTTTTAGCATTTCTCTTAGGTATCCCTCCAAGTCTGGCGAGATGTAGCCAGTATACTTGTCTAAGTAGACCTTTTCAGATGATAGTAATGCATCTTCCGCTGCTTTTGTGAGATAATTCCTAGTGCCAAGTCCTATGCCGACGAATCTAAGCGTCATCCTACCAAACTTCTTCTATTTGTCAGTAATTATATCTATTCTTTCCCGTATCGTGAAAATATTTTAGTAATAATTTACTAAAGAGTATTGATGAAGGGCGTTATCCTCGCTGCTGGGCGTGGTAAGCGATTAAGTCCTCTTACATCTACAAGGCCGAAGCATCTTTTACCCATTATTGATAAACCGCTCGTAAGACACGTTGCTGAGGCATTGGCCGAGGCGGGAGTAAACGAAGCATGCATTGTGATAGGGTACAAATCTGAAATGATAAAAGACACCTTCAAAGATTTTAGCAAAATGAAAATAACATTTGCGGTTCAGAAAGAACAGCTTGGAACTGCTGACGCATTATTATATGCCGAAGAATTTATCGGAAAAGAAGAAAAATTTGTCCTGGTTTACGGAGATCTTACCATTGAGCCTGAACCTCTGAAAGAACTTATCAATATAGTTGGCTCAGTTTATGATGGAGGTCTAATTGGAATAAGACATCTCGATTCGAAGAGATTCGGAATTATAGTACTTAAAGATGGGTTCTTGGAAAGTATCGTCGAAAAACCAGAAATTGCTCCACCCACCTCTCTAGTCAATTCAGGAATCTACATACTACCCCATGAAATATTTAAGGCCTCAAGGAAGATTGAGAAATCAACAAGAGGAGAATATGAATTAACAGATGCTATTACGTCTCTAGTAAAAGGGGGACGCAGGATAATTGTTTATGAATCAGAAGGCGAGTGGTGGTTTGATGTGGGGCACCCATCGGACCTGTTAGCGGCAAATCTCAGGCGTTTAAAGCTCAGCAAAAATTTTAGAAAGGAGGTTTTAACAATAAATGACTCATACATGGACAACGATGTTTATGTCTCTGATAATGTATGTATTGAATCTTCCGTCATAATGAGAAACGTTAAGATTGAAAGAGGTGCATCTATTCAATATTCTCTCATCCTAGAAAATGCAGTTATTAATTCACATGCCTCCCTAAGGTATTGCATAATTGGTGAGAACGCTGAGATAGGAGAGGGCTCTTCTCTAATTGGTGAACTATCTAGTCCAATAGTTGTAGGTCCAGGAGTTAAGGTTCCATCTAGTACTAGATGCATTTCGGGTGCTCTCTTTCAATAAGTAAAATTCTCAATGATTGTTCTAGCTAGTATTTTTGCTATTCTTAATGGTTCGGGAATCTTGCCGCTAATCGTTAGTTTGTTCAGTATTGTCTTTGCCTCGCTGAGTGATAGTCCTATTCTTCTTATGTAGAGAGTATGGTTAGTCCAGATCTTAACCTCCTCTCTCGGCCCATTCATCTCATATATTTCTAGTCTTTTCTCCCAGTCGTCTGGAAATCTTCTCTTAATATTTTCAGATAGCCCCTCTGAAGGTCTATAGGTAATGCATAATAGTGGGAGAGCCGTAAAACTAGAAACTGCGTTAAGATCAATTATATTAAATAGGCTAATTATGCAACCATTCAGCATAATTAAATTTATGTCATTTCTGTTTAATTTCTGATACATTTTAATTATGGCTTCTGTCGAGTCCATGCCCTTTACAGCACATTTTCCAAATACGAAGCCGTCGATTATACCATCAGCCCTCATTACGACTCCTGCGAGCGATGCGTGTGTAGAGGATGCTTCTCTAAAGCTCTCGGCTATTCCCAAAACTCTATACGCCTTCTTAAATGGTGTAAACTTCTTCATCTAGTAAATTTTCATGCATTAATAGTTATAAGTATTAAACCATTACGGAGCTATGTTACAAGAGCTTTTATCACGTTTAGCCAAGCATTTGCCACGTTGAGGGGGTCATAGCCTCCCCCACCCATTGCCACTATTCTGCCTCTACATTTCTCCTCTGCTACATCTTTTAGTCTTTTTGCTGCATAATAATGAGAATTAGGAGTATACATAAGTCTAGTAATAGGGTCATCAATTATGCAATCTGCACCGCACTGAAAGAGAATTATATCGAAATCTTGGCTTAAAAGAAACTCTAATCCTTTATCAAATGCTCCTTTAAAGGCCTCATCACCTGAGCCGGGCGGAAGTGGAATGTTTAATTTTTTTCCAATAGCATTGCCCCTCCCTCTTTCATACTCATGTCCAGTCCCGGGATAGAGAGTTCGTCCATCTTGATGAATGTCTAAGAAAATTACGCGTGGATCATCTTCGAACTCGTAGTAAACACCGTCTCCATGATGGGCATCAATATCTACGTAGGCTACTGAACGGCAGTTTCCCCTTGACAACGCGTACTCAATAGCGACTCCTGCATCATTAAAGATACAGAAGCCTCCAGCTCTGTCGCGTCTTGCATGATGGAGGCCACCCATGGGGTTAAATCCTGAGCATGTTTCTCCGCTTAGCACCATCTTGAGAACACTCAGTGTTGAACCAACAGTGTAAGATGCCGCTTCATAGCATCCAGGATATGCCGGTGTATCACCGTAGTCCAAGTATCCATATCCTAGGCGGCATTTCTTCTCGACATAATCAATGTACTCTTCGTAGTGAAATAGGGCTATCTCTTCTCTACTTGCAAGTACTGGCTCTATGAATCTCACCTTATCCCTCAGCTCATCGATATTTCTGTCCAAGACCTCAAAGAACTTTATGAGTCTCTCCTTATTCATGGGGTGACTTCCTGGAAAACTATAACTAAGTAGCTGAGGGCCTCTAACAATTACAAACTTTCCCCTACTCATTTTGATATAAATAGTGTTGTAGAACTTCTTAAAAATGCTTTTAACCAAGGAGAAATTACATCCTAAAAGGTATCAGTAATGGAGCTTAGAAGATTAGGCAAAACCGGTGAGAAGATACCCGTGATTGGCATAGGTACTTGGAGAATCGGCGGAGACACTGCGCCTGATTATAGCAAAGACAAAGAGGCTGTAGAAGCTATAAAATACGCTATCTCGCTGGGAATGACTCACATAGATACCGCAGAAATCTATGGCGCTGGGCACTCAGAGGAGATTGTCGGCAGAGCAATCAGGAATGTTAATAGAGAAGAAATATTCCTAGCTACAAAGGTTTGGCATACTAATCTGAGATACGACGATGTTTTAGCAGCATGCGAAAACAGTCTCAGGAGACTTAACGTCAAGTACATAGATCTTTATATGATTCATTGGCCTAATCCGTCAATCCCACTAGGAGAAACAATGAAGGCATTGGAGAAGTTATTTAAAGATGGAAAAATTAGGTACATAGGTGTTAGTAACTTCAATGTTGAACAAATAGAGGAAGCGAGGCATTACTTATCCATCACAGATATAGTAGCAAACCAAGTCGAATACAACTTGTTTAATAGAGAAGTTGAGCGGGACCTACTTCCCTACTGCGAGAAGAATGGCATCACACTAACAGCTTACAGACCGCTGGGAAAGGGTAGAATTGTGGAAGAAATAAACGACCCCAAGAGCAGAATTGGTAACACGCTTCGAAAACTCGCCACAAAATATGAAAGGACACCGATCCAAGTGGCCCTTAATTGGGTTATATGGCATGAATGCGTCGTCACAATACCGAAAGCAATACAGAAAAATCACATTGATGAAAATGCAGGTGGGGCCGGATGGAAGCTGAGTAAGATTGATTATAAAGAATTACTCAGTATATAAGGATAAATAAAAAACTTGAAAAAAACTTAGTAATAGTTTAAATAATAATAAGTGCACATACGAGTATTGAGAAAGATAATGAAGAACAGGATCGATTCAAGAGATTTAGAGATATTACAGACATTGCAGAATGATGGGAGAGCTACCTATTCAAGCATGGCTAGGCAGCTTAAAATTAGCGAAGCCGCAGTATATACACGTGTTAATCGACTCATAGAATCAGGATACATCAAAAAGTTTACTGCCATTTTGGATGAAAACAAGATTAACCTCAACATTGGTGCCTTTATCGGAATGAAAGTGAGTCCGAGTAAGTATGAGGCGGTTCTTAAACAATTGACACTTTATCCAGAGATACTAGAGATACATGACGTGACGGGCGATTATTATGCATTACTTAAGGTGAGAACCAGGGACAAGGAATCACTTGCTACACTGCTAGATAAGATCGGGAAGCTTGATGGCGTGATATCCACAGAGACAAAGATAATATTAAGAACAATTAAGGAGACTACTGCACTTCCATTACAGCTGCTCTCCGGGATGAAAACCACGCATACAATACCTACGAAAAGTATGACTTAAAAGATGATCTTCAGGAAATTTAGTTTAGGCGAAGAATTGTTCGAGGCTCCCAATCCCAACTATTTTATCAAAATCTAGGTCGAGACTATCAAGTACTTGTTCAAAAGTGGACCGCATGTACTCAATATACTTCTCAATGTCTATTTGTTCCTTCCTAATTGGGTATTTAGGATGAAGTGGGGCGACTCCTATACTATCTTTAGTCTTGACATAACTAATTATGTCTCCTGATGTGACTACTACATTTACTTGTTTCAACAGTCTAGCTGCTTTAACATGTTGTGGCGTTGTCTTAACGTAGCTTTCAGGCAGTTTTGAGAGCATCACGTTAAAGGCTAGATCCTCGAGTTTAAACTCTCTATTCTTTAGTTTTTTATACCAGTTCTTAATTAAGTCGGATATATGTTCTTTAGCGGCCTCTAAATCTTGTGGGGACTTTACGTTTTGCAGTTCCTGAAGCATTGAGTTGAAAGCTGCTCGTATAAACTCAGGTATGTGTCTTTTCTTACCTGTCAATCCCTTTACATCTACTACTCCTTTAGTCGTTAGTCCAAGATAGTTTTTCTTCCTCATGGAGAAGACAATATAGACATATTCTTTATCGACCTCAAGATCAAGTCCGAGATTTGAAGAGGTCCATTTAATTAAATCTTCAAGCATCTTTTCATCAGCATACTTAAGAAACAGCGAGTCCGTGTCACCATATATTACTATGCCACCTATTGATTTCACCTTACTTATGGTCTCCTTGAAGACGTACCTTCCAATAGCTGCTGTACTCTCAGCCAATGGTGGACAGTAGAGTGGAAATTCTTCAAAACCAAAAACACCATAACTAGCGTTAAGGAAAACTTTTATAGCCTTCTGAACAACGTCATACCAAATACGTTGTTCAGGAGCCAAAGATTTATCACTACTCTTCGGTTTATAAAATCCGACTCTGACATCACGCAAAGCGCCGATAATTAAGCTTTGAAGACCTTTAACCTTAGAACACACCCAATGCTCAGTTTCAGGTATTTTATTTGTTTTGCATTCGTCATGTGGACATCTAATCGTCTCGTAGCTAAGATTCCATCTCTTAAGTGCAGAGGGATAAAGAGATGCGAAGTCTAGCACCTTTACGTCAAAATGTATTCCTGGTACGGGTTCGTATACAATTGCTCCTCGATATTTCTTTCCTTCTATAATGGCTTTTGTCGTTGTTCCTCCCTTTGCTGACAATATGTCTTCAGGCTTAGGGATTAGCCATTCTCTCCTCCTGTGTTCATAGTATAGCAGGTTCTTAATCCATCCTGAGACGCCGTGTCGACATAGGTCCTCCAGTGGTAATCTACTGATTCTTGCGAGAACAAATATTAGCCGTAACAGAAGCTTATTATTAACCGTCAAGAAATCATAGACTAGTTCCGCATCACCAAAGCTATACTCGGCAAGCTCTAAATCACTTAGCTCTGAGATAGGTTTCTCGAGCTTCACTTTTCCTTTACCAAGTAAAGACTGTGCTATGGCCTCAAGCGTATGTTCGCGATACTTATTGTCAAATGCATACACCTGTACTGATTTATTTAAGAAAAAGCTATAGAGGTCAATATGGACTCCAGTAATAAATGTAGCTCCTTCACGTCCAATCACTATGGGGTTCTTCTCATGAGGAATTCCGAGTTTGTTAGCCCTGTTATAGAGATAGGGGAGGTCAAATTCATCCCCGTTAAATGTCGCAACCACCGCATACTCGCCTAGAATTGAGAAGACATCTTCAATCATTTCTTTCTCAGAGTCATAGAATTTTAATTCAAAGTTGGTTTGTTCTCGACTCTCTACTGTCTGCCCCCTCCTCAGCATGAATACAGTTCTCCTACCATCTGAGCCACAAATCGATACTGCTATTACCTTGTCCTCTGCCTTAGTAGCGCTTGGCACCCTAGTAGCCACTGGGCTCAGTACTTCAATGTCCAAAGATGCGTAAGGAGGGTCTGGTTGCTCGGCCTCTAGTAGTCTTATCCAATATGCAACTTCTTCATAATCTTCAGGTCTAAGATTCTTAATTCTCTTAGCTATTTCCATCGCCTCATCAATGCTAAGAGTTACTGGCTCTATGCCGTTATTGCCAACTCGGTAGGGCAGCCCTACAATCAATGACCTGTCATAAAGATAATTTATATGATATGGAATGTCTGCTTCCCAAGCTGGTATTTTTTCCCTGACTGATTCAGACTTTCCACCTATCGTCAACGGATCTTTTGCAACCACTTTTGTCATTTCTACGTATTCATGCCTTAATGCATCAAACTTTTTTACTCGCTCAAACTTAAGAATGCTTGACATTAACGGCTGGAGCACTTTTTCAGCCTCAGTTGGTGAGAGAGTTGTCAGGCAGTATGGGAGATGTCCTGTCTCGTCATAAATCTGCTTGACGCGCTTAGATGTGTGGTCATACATTTTCAGGTATGCCCTACCCTTTGTGCCATCGTATCCGCATGAGAGTAGAAATAATAATTGTTCTTGACTGTCTTTAAATTCTTGGTCAAGTCTTAGCTGCATGATTACTAACAAGTTATATATAGACACTCTCTATAAACTTTTACATAAATAGGCTCTCCCTAATTCATATTAATACAAATTGATGCTCACAAGTTATATAATAGAATCAATGCTACAAGCATAGGCATAATGAGAAATAAACAAGTGCTCTTCTTATCGATGCTATCAGGACTGATTGTTAGATTATTGGTAGCTCCGTTTACTGGACATGGATGGGATATGTATGTCTGGCTTAAGAGCGGAGAGTTATTCTTGTACTCCGGGACAAATATATATGAAATTTCTGATGTAGCTGGTTTTCCATGGGGGTTTTATGCCTACCCACCCCTATGGCTCTATTGGTTAGCTGCAGCTCAGTTATTAACAACGAGTTTTAGTCTCTCCATCAATGAACACATTATTCTAATCAAGTTGCCAATCATTATTTCTGATATTCTGAGTGGATATTTACTCTATTTATTATTATTGAGGCTGAGAATTGACGAAAAGTTAAGCATTAGAATATCTATATTGTTTCTATTTAATCCCTTGATAATTTTTGTCTCATCCGTCTGGGGAATGTTTGACTCTATCGCTACACTGTTCGTCTTACTATCATTACTATTGTTGATGAAGAATCATGATTACACATCTATTCTCCTTCTAGGAATTGGAGCTGCAATCAAGATTTATCCCGCACTTCTTCTTCCATGTCTATTGATTTATATATACGATAAAAAAAGAAAATTAATAAAATCACTAATTATGGGATGTCTAATCTTCTCATTACCATTAATAATTTTCTCTTTTCCATATTTGTTTTCTCTTAATGCATACATCACTAAACTATTTTACCATACATCTAATATTGGTCAATTTAATATTTGGACATTAATTACTCCTTTACTCAGCACTGAGATAAGCACGATTATTAGCATGATATTGTTTGTTACTTTTTATGGATACTACATTATTAAGAATAGAGGGGTACTTTCGCTCAGAGAACATTCAGTCAAAACATTTACGGCAATCTTGGCAGTTTTTCTCGCAACATCGATAAAGGTTAACGTACAGTACTTAACATGGATTATACCTCTAATGTTAATAGAACTCGCTGTCGACAAATATAGGAGGAAATTCAATACAACTTCATTCATTATTATTAATCTAATGGGGATTGTTTTTATCGCTGCTTTTAGTCAACTAATAAGTTTTGACTTAGGCTCATTAGGAAGGGTTAACAGTCTCGTGGTTTCTGAGAACTTTGTTGTCGGTGGTTTAATACTGTCTTCAGCGGGTGTTGCAGGATGGAGATTTATCTTAATGATGCTTGAATATTTGGGACTATCAAGGGTTAAGGAAGTACTTACTGGGAAAATAGGCGTGTCCCTAATTTTAATACTCTTATTGTTGTCTCTTTCACTGTTTCCATCTCCTGTCGGCATCGAGCTGCCGCGAGGTAATGTTAGAATTGCTGTTCCTGAAAGTGTACACTCGTTATTCATAGACGGAGATGTGTATCTTTCATCTGATGAGCATAAAAGGTTGGCGAGCTTCAATATAATTGTTTTTCCGTTTTCTTTGGACTTCTTTAACCAATATGAAGGTTACGTGCCTGATGAATCTGTTAACAATTACATGAAATTTAGAATAGACACTTCTGAGCTTAGAATGAGTCATTTAAGAAGAATTGTGCGAAATCTAAAGAGCAATGATATACGTGTACTCATCGGAGTTTTTATTTCGCCCCGCCAAGAACTCGTTAGTTACGGTATACACGGATATTCTTCTGAATGGTTAATTAATAATCATCCCGAGGTAATAAAAAATGGTAAAGTCCATTTTGGAGAAATCATAAACGAGTCAAATAGGCAGATGAAATATAGTTCTTATATTGCGGGAAAGATAGCAAGAGTTATTGAAGACTTTGATTTTGATGGATTATATATATTGACTGAGCCGGAAGGAATTAGGACAATAAATGATGTAGATGCTATAATGCCATTAATAATTGATGCTAGAAAAGAGCTCGGCATAGATAAAATAGTCATCATTGATAGAGTCGACCCATTTCTTCCAAGCGATGCATTAATAAAAATAATGACTCAATGTGATTATGTCGTGCTTCATACATCGCCTTGGATTGATGGAATGCAATATGGAACACGTGCTAATAGAACGATTGAAATGTATTATCAACGGATAAAGCAGCTCAAGGAAGAGTTACCGAGTAAAAGATGGTCTCAGCTTCTATACTCAATCTATACTTTAGATATGACTAGTGGGTGGCTAACACCTGCGCTTGAAATACAGCTCGAAGTGGATACTTATAGTAATTTATTAAATAACGGATACTCAATTTATTACGCGTCACGATACTTGCCATATAGATTGAATCTTAGAGAATCTTAATTTTTTAGGCATATTTAACCGTTAAGTTTTCTCCTTTTTTATAAAAAACCGTATTGATAGTAACAAGCAAATAAACGTTATTATCAATGTTGTGATATGTGTTGCTAATCTCCAAGCCACGACAGCTTGTCCTGCCCACTCACCCGTCAATGAATGTACAAATAAAGAGACACCTAGCTCAGTTGTGCCGGAGCCTCCTAGCGTTATAGGCAGTGTCCCCAAAGCTGTTCCAGAATAAACTGCTAGTAATGATTGATAAAAACTAAGCTTAATACCGCTAGCAGAATAAATTAAATAGACTGAGAGTCCATAGATAACAGCCAACACTATGGTAAGTAATATAGTTATGATAAGTAGTTTCTTATTTACTGATGAATGAAAATACTTGACTGAAGATGAGAAGGATTCATAAGTCGTTTTTAGCCAGTTGACGATTTTAATAAATAAGGGATGCCGGTCTAGCTTGCTTAAAATTTTATCCAGAAAGCGAGGAATGCCTCTTTGATAAAAAGCTGAGAGGAATACTGTTAAGTAGAATAGAAGGATGGGGAGAGCTATTGTTAATAGTAGAAATGCTAAAGCGGCGTCTCCTCTTATAAAGGCATCAATGGCTGCTACAATGTTTATCGATGTACCTATAAAGACGTCGTAAAAAGTCTCGGAGTAAGAAATCCAAATAGCTCTGCCACTATCTAATCCACGCTTTACTAAATATCCTATGCGGAAAATTTCATCACCGATGTATGAGAGCGATGTAGCGGCTATAAACTCGCTTCCAACCCTAATAGTTATGCATTCATGAATCTTGGTCTGGAAGCTTACTTTTGAGGCCTTAAGCAAAATGTAGAATCTTAGTCCTTGTAGTAATAGCCTAATAATTATTAAAGACGAGACTAATATTATTGGCTTGACTCCTATATTTATTATATTATCTATACTTAATCCTAAAAAAATATAATAAATCCAGGGTGTCGATATTCCAACTATTACTCCGGCTATCAATAATTTCCAAGAAATCCTATTTTGGTTGGACTTTAGGAACCGAAGCATTATTTATCCAAAGAAAAATAATTATTGTGTTTTATACTTTTTTAGTAAGGAGATGCGTTCTGTCTCATTCGGCATTCCATCTTATAATGAATCTCAAAATGTAATTAGAATAGTGGAGATGATCAGTAATCAGTCTCTTCCGGCACATATCAGCATTAAAGAGATAATCATTGTAGACGATAGCGACGAGAATGAGTATGGCGCCTTAATGAATGGGCTTCGAAAATTTCGAGCTTTACCTCTTAGAGTTATTCATAACTCTTCCCGTCTTGGAGTAGCTAATGCTTGGAATATCCTTTTTTCCCTGATTGATGGCGACGTATTAGTTTTGTATGATGCCGACGTTAAAATTATGGCCGAAACGACATATAGGCTATTAAGACCCATGCTTCATGATGATAGTATTGGGCTTGTGGCTGCATGTACCAGACCATTACCTAGCCCTTCACTTGCAGGCATGATGACTACTTTTATCACTGACTGGCTTGGCGAGATTAGAACATACTATCCATTCTCGAAGTATCTGGCTATGGGCCGAGGAATTGCAGTTAAGAGAGCAGTCGTTCAAAATCTTAGGATTCCCAACCATGTGATATCAGTAGACCTATACCTTCAGCTATTTACTATAAGTCTTGGCTTCAGAACCGCATACGCGTCTGATGCAATAATCGAGTTCAAGACCCCTGATTGTTTAATCGAGGCTATATCTCAGGTACTTAGGGGCTACTGTGGGCATAGGCAGTTAAAAAACGTTACGAATAAAATATTATCTGAACCGCCGATTAGCACTCAGGTTAAATTTGTGTTCAATGTAGCTAAGCGTAGCCTCAGGAGGACGCTTGCGACATTATTAGGATATTCTTTAGTTCCTTTCTTTTTTCCAAAGATTTACAGGGATTCTTGTAGCTGTTTATGGAGAGTTGCTAGGACTACTAAATAATGAGGACTTTTCGCGAAAATTCATAAGAATATAGTTAATTAGGGGTAAATCAATACTGTTTGCTGTCAGATGAGTACTGAGTGGCAGCCAAAAACAACAGTGGGCAGGCTTATAAAAGAGGGCAAAATAACATCAATAGAGGAACTCTTTGCCCAAAACCTTAGAGTAACCGAGCCAGAGATAGTCGATGTTCTTTTACCTACACTCGAGCAAGAAGTTATTGACGTAAAATTAGTTCAAAGACAGACAGATGCAGGTGAAAAATCTAGGTTCAAGGCAATAGTAGCGGTTGGTAATAGGGATGGATTCGTCGGATTAGGTACTGGTAAATCCTCCCATGTCGTGATGGCCATCGAGAGCGCAGTTAGAAAGGCAAAGATGAATCTTACATATGTGAAAAGAGGTTGCGGTAGCTGGGAATGTGTATGTGGTGAACCACACAGTATTGAGTCCGTCGTTTATGGAAAGTGGGGGAGCGTAAAGGCAGTGCTTTTACCTGGGCCAAGAGGACTTGGACTCGTAGCTGGAGACGTCGCTAAAATAATGCTTAAGCTAGCTGGCATTAAGGACTGCTGGATGAGAACTTTCGGAGAGTCTAGAACCACGCTAAGCATGGCAGGAGCTGTTTTCCAAGCATTAAAGAACACGAACAGAATAGTATTACCGACATACTGGAGAGGGCAGAGCTCATCATGAATAACAACGACGCATCATGCTATCTTGTCGTTAGGCTCAGGGGTACCTCAGGGCTCAGCTTTGAAATAAACAGTACTTTGAATATGCTTAACCTAAAACGGGCTAACTGGGCAACACTCGTCCCAAACGAGTCATCAATGATCGGGATGCTTAGAAAAGTCGAGAAGTACATTACTTGGGGAGAGCCTGACGAGCAATTATTAATTAGGCTGGTTACTCAAAGAGGTGAGCTTCAACCTGGAGTGAATGCTGATAAAGTTTTAAAAGAGATAGGCCTCTCTACTATTGACGAGCTTATTAAAAAAATATTGAATGGTGAGCTCGGCGTTAATGTTCTCTGGAGGATTTATAAACCCTATTTTAGACTTCATCCGCCTAGGCGTGGATTCAGACACAAGACCAAGAGACCCTACAAGGAAGCTGGAGAATATGGATATAGAGGAAAGGGCATCTCGGAGCTGGTTAATCGTATGATTTAGCGCGAAACACAGCTATATATATGTCCTCGTCATATTGGTTTTTTCGGTTAGACAACTATGCCCACTCGATTTAGAAAGGTGAGAAAACTCAGAGGGTCGAGATACCATGGCTGGGGACAGATTGGACAGCATCGAAAACATGGAGCCAAGGGAGGCAGAGGGATGGCAGGTGCACATAAACACAAATGGACATGGGTCTTGAAGTATGCTCCTGACTACTTCGGCGAGAAGGGAATGGTTCCCCCTAGGAGGAGACTCGTTAGAGCAATCAACCTTAATCAAATCTCAATCATTGCTGAGCGACTATTAAACTCGAAGGATGCAAATTATGACGGTGATAAATTAGTGGTAGATTTGACTAAACTGAACTATGACAAGGTTTTAGCGTCAGGAACGTTAAGCCTCCCAGTCAAGATCATTGCTAAATCATGGACTGATAGGGCAGAGAAAAAAATTAAGAACCTCGGTTCAATAATTATTAGTCCAGGACCACAAGAGTGAGTTGATAAATGTCGATTGATGTAAGATCACTGTTAGACGCTACTTCACGTCTCTTACCTGAGATTAAGAAGCCAGGACGAAAGCTTTCTTTGGCGGAGCGTCTCGTCTGGACGGCTTTGGTACTTGTAGTTTATGAAGCAATGGGGAGCATTGTGCTTTATGGTGTAGATATTTCCCCGACTGCTCAGGCTAGTCCACTCCTTTTAAACGTAATATTTGCCTCACAAATAGGCACTCTTACTACCCTCGGAATTGGGCCAATAGTCACTGCAGGCCTGATTTTGCAGCTATTAGTAGGAGCGGAACTAATTCGCTTAGACTTGACCAAGCCTGAAGACAGGGCTCTCTTTACTTCTGCCAGCAAGTTCTTGACGATAATAATCGCGCTTTTCCAAGCGGCTGCATATGTGATGGCGGGCTACTTCGGTTTTCTGTCAGCAACTGCTCAAATAGCTGTATTCGTCCAGCTCGTTGCTGCGACCCTTGTTGTAATGCTTTTAGATGAGACGGTCCAGAAAGGTTGGGGAATTGGAAGCGGAATAAGTCTATTTATAGCTGCAGGAGTGGCTGGACAGATTTTCTCTGACTTGTTCTCACCGATAACTCTTCAGGATGGCTACTTTCATGGTGTCATATTAGCGATGTTTCAAGCCATATTTAGTGGTTATAGCTTAAGTGATGTCTTTATTAGACAACAGGTTGGTCGAGGAGACATTCTAGGATTGATATCAACAGTGGTCATAATTTTACTCATCATATATGCAGAGGGGATAAGAGTAAACATTCCCATATCGCATTCTCGTTTTGCCGGATATAGAGGACAATACCCTGTTAAGCTACTATACGTCTCCAACGTTCCTGTAATATTCGCCTCGACAATATTCACAAACATTTATTACATCATATCAATTATCTGGTCGAGGTTTAACCCAAATAACTCTAATTGGATTCTAAATATTTTAGGCACATTTGAAGCAACGGAGGGCGGTATGCCTATAGTAAAGGGCGGATTGGCCTACTATGTTTTGGGCCCTAACTCGTTCTCAGACGCCGTCTCAGACCCAGTGAGGTCCCTAGTCTTTGTGGGATTAATGGTAGGGATGTGTATAGCCCTTGGTAGGTTCTGGGTCAGTGTAGGCGGACTCTCACCTACCACGGTTGCACAACAATTAATAGCTGCTGGTATGCAGGTACCCGGTTTTAGGAGATCTCCACAAATCATAGCCAGCATCCTAAGCCGTTACATCTATACCGTAAGCATAGTGGGCTCGATCATTGTTGGGCTATTAGCAAGTGTTGCTGGATACTTAAATGCATTTGGTACCGGGACTGGAATATTACTAATGATTGGCATCCTCAACCAGCTTTATCAGCAACTCGTTAGAGAACGAATAACTGAGATGTATCCAGCCGTTGCGAGACTTGTAGGTGAGGGATGACATGCCATTTACTCAGGCAGCAATCGAGATCCTCTTAATATCTCTCCTGATCGCTATAATTAACGCAGTTATCAGAAGAGCTGTCATAACTAAGGAGGATGTAAAAAACATGCAGGAGGCAGCGGAGTATAGAAGAGAATTAATGAAGGCCGCTAAGGAAAAAGATGTAAAAACACTCCAGAAGTTGGAGAAGAAGAAAGAATATTTTCAAAAAATAGAAGCCAAGACATTTGGGAAGAACATGATGATTATGATGATTAGCCTGGCAGTATTCTTTTCATTTTATTATTGGGCAATGGCAAGATATGGCATGGGGCCAGTCTTAGACGTGCCGCCTGGGCTTTACCTCCCCTTCGTCGTTGTTGATGGAAAAGTAAATTTTTTTGGCTGGTACTTACTAACCGCCATGTCTTTCAGCCTACCGATAAACAAGTTTTTAAGTCCAAAAACTCCAAGTATGTTAGGTGACATGGGAGGTGCCAAAGAGGTCTCAAAGAACAAGTAAAGTAAGGAGAGTTATGGTTAGGACGCCTGGCGGAAGAGTATCATGCCATATTGAGGACAAGAAGCCTAACCGTCATAGATGTGCATGGTGTGGAGAAATTCTTCAAGGAATAGTTAGAGAAAAATTAAGTAGTGCTCCGAAATCTGCAAAGAGGATTGCTAGGATCTTTGGCGGGTACCTTTGTCATAGATGTCTTGAAAGGTCATTAAAGCTTTCAGTCTTTTCTGAGTGGAAGATAATTTAGTCTTATTTTATCCTAAAATACTCCTTAGCAGTTAGAAGTACAATTTTAAAGACAGTCTCAGCGTTTAAGTTAGATGTATCGAGAAGTAAATGGAATGGTGATAAATCTTCCCCAAGCCTGATTCCATAGAGATTGTAATATAGCACATAGTTCTTTTTGTCCCGCTCCATAATTATCTTCGCGGCCTCCTCAAAACTTATCTTGTCTCTCCGTTGCATTCTTCTGGCACGCGAGTCGACTGATGCCTTTAGCCATACTTTAAACCCGTCATCGTAGAGCCAAGGCAATACCCAGCTGTCAATCACTGCTGATTCTTTTTCAGCAATTTTCTTTAACTCTTCATCAACTTTTTTGTCGAACTCAGGGTCGTTTTTCCTCATGTTTAGAAATTTTATCCCTTCATCAGTATCCCACCACCTCTTTCCAACGGGGTTGAATCCAAGGTTTATTGCAAGTTTTCTAAGAGCGTCCCCGCCTGAGTAATACTTAATACCCAACTTAGAGGATAATTTCTTACATAGTGTACTTTTCCCAGTGGCTGCCAATCCACTCACAAGTATGAGAATTTTTTTCTTTGCCATATAACGAGTTTTATATAGCAGGTAAAAAACTTAAGCGCGCTGAAATTTATAACTAAGTTAATTGACTGAATTTATGAATGATTGAGGAGATAGGACGAATAGTTGTGAAGACTCGGGGCAGAGAGGCCGGATTAAAATGTGTAATAGTTGATACTGCTGGAGATGGAACTGTCATCGTTACTGGACCTAAACAACTTACTGGCGTTAGGAGGAGGAAAGCAAACCTAATGCATCTAGTATTTACTCCGAATAAAATTGATATTAAGCGTAATGCAAGCGATGAAGAAGTAACATCAGCAATTGAAAAAGCAGGGTTAATTGACTATATGAAGAAAAGAGTCGAGGTGAATCGATGACAATTTACTTGAAATACTCAGAGCCCCCTTGGCATCGCCAAGGAGAACCTATTGTTTTAAGAGAGGCTGAAAGTGACCCCTCATATGGAGAGCCACCGAATAGCAGGTCTCTTGAAAGATTGATGAAGTTGGGATTCATACCTTTAGATAAACACATAGGACCGACAAGTCACGATGTGACTGCACAGGTTAGACGTATCTTAGGAATTGATGAAGTAGGACATGGCGGGACCCTAGTGACAAGCGGGGAAATCCCGCTGTGTCAGGTGTTCTGCCAGTCCTCTTAGGCAGAGCTACGAAGGTTGCAGGAATAGTGATGCGTAGTCCAAAAGAATATATATGTCTGATGAAGCTTCATGAAGAAATAACTGACGAAGAGCTTGAATGGGGACTCAGCCATTTTATTGGTGAAGTTTATCAGACTCCTCCAGTTAGGTCAAGCGTTGCTAGGCGGCCAAGAATAAGGACTATATATGAACTAGAAGTGATAGAAAGGCTCGGTAAGGATGTACTAATGAGAATTGCGTCTAGTGGAGGAACATACATTAGAAAATTATGTCATGATATGGGGATACTACTAGGCATCGGTGCGCACATGCAAGAATTGAGGAGGACTAGGTCTGGTATAATTACAGAGAAGGAGGCCTATCCATTGATTGATGTTTACTGGGCGAGCTGGTTATGGCGAAACGATGAGGATGATAGGGAATTGAAAAAAATTATCAGACCGGTCGAAGACATATTAGCACTACTTCCAAGAATCGAGATATTAGACACAGCAGTAGACGCTATCTGTCATGGAGCATCATTGGCGGCTCCCGGAATAGCAAAGATAAATACTCAAATAAAAAAGGGAGATGTTGTCGGAGTATTCACGTTGAAAGGCGAGGCAGTGGCCTTAGGTGTTGCATTGAAATCTACAGAAGAAGTCTTAAGGGAAGGTGGAATTGTTGTTAAGACAGAAAGAGTAATAATGGAAAGAGGGACGTATCCCTCCGTCTGGAGACGAGTAAAAAGACATAAAGACACCAATAAATAAGAGTTATCAAGCAGGATAACTAGTTATTGAAGGCCTAGAAAACTGCCGGGGTGGCAGAGCGGACTAATGCGCAGGCCTGGAGAGTATTGCTGGGAAGCCTGTGGCCCATTCTGGGCCGCGCGGGTTCGAATCCCGCCCCCGGCGCATTGATCATAATTTTCAATCTATATCAATGACTTCTCATGGAGTAATTAGAGGAGTTGGTTAGAATCCTCACCTTTACTGGAATGCTTGCCGGGCTTGATGCAGCCTCACTCCATGCCGAGTATTATGAAGAATACCTACATCTAACCAGATATCTTGATGAGGTAACAATAGTAACAGACAATGTTAAGTCGATGGATAATTTCGGCACTCAAAAATTGAAAGTCATTAAGTTGCCGGCCATAAGGATTCCGAAGATATATGGCTTAACAAAGATTCTATTTTATTGTCTTGCAACGCTAATAACAAAAAATAAATATGATATAATTTATGTAAGAACATTTAGTCCTCCTGAACTATTTGCCTTATGGATAGCGAAACGTCTCTTAGGTGCTAAGAGTGTCCTTGTGCTACCAGGCACATGGCTGTTCGGCGCACCTAATGAGAAGATAAGCCTCAAGGTAAAAATATTTAGATGGATATTAAGAAAGGCGTTATACGCTGCTGACTATGTCGTTCTATACTCTCGTCTAATGCTTCCTGAAGTTTGCCTCTACGCGCCAAGACTAAGGACGAATGAAAAGAAAATAGTGATAATAAGAAATGCAGTGAATACTCAGAGGTTTAGACCCGGCATTCCACTCTCAAAAGAATATCAGTCATTCATTGATTCTTCAGATTACATACTCTATGTTGGAAGAATAAATGAGAAGAAAGGCGTCGGAGACCTCGTGAAGTCGCTTAATAAGGAGATTTTAGGAGAAGCTAAGCTTGTATTAGCAGGTAAGGGAGAACCTGAGTACTTAAGGGCGCTGAGAGAGGAGATAGAGAGGAGGGGAATAAGAAAAAATGTGATTCATTTAGGAGAAGTGCCTAACAGGGAATTGCCAAGCATTATGTCGAACGCGAGATTCATGGTTTATGCGACTAAAGGAGGGGAAGGGATACCTAGAGCAATACTAGAATGCATGGCATGTGGAAGACCAGCTATAGCTACTAGAGTAGCAGGAATCCCAGACGCTGTTAGACATCTGCAGACAGGAATCTTGGTTGAGCCGAACGATGTAGCTTCGCTGGGAGATTGGATAGGTAAATTACTTCGTGATCCACAGCTCGCTGAAAAGTTGGGCCAAGCATCGCGAGAGTTAATCGAGAAAGAATTCAGCTATGAGTCAGTAATCCCAAAGCTAGTTAATTTATTCAATTATCTGGCCAATCAGCCCAAAGCCTAAGAACAGATTAAAAGGTATTCGAGGTATTATTAGGGTAGGATGAAAGTGGAGTCTCATAGTTAAAGAGATATATCGTCTCATGGTTATTACAGATTTGGTAAAAATGCAAGGCAGACAATTGTACGATGTAATTGAAGACGAGCTGACTGAGGTTAGGGTAAATATTACTAAGGACATATCAAGACTGATAATTGCAGGAAAGCTTTACGAGAATGTCAGATCTGGCGAGACGCTGAGCATTCCATACTGGGTGGCTTCTAGACTCGTAGAGAGAGGTGTGGCAGAATATGCAGATAAAATTCTTGACCCGGCTACTATCGCACAGATAGCATGGCGTGAGAGACGTAGTATAGCCGAGCTTATTGGACTTCCGCCAAAGTTTTACAGCGAGGCGAGGCGCTTATTAAGGAGGCTTGCCGATACTCAACCAGAACAAGCCCTCGCGGTTGGAAGAAACTTAAGAGATATCATTACAAATAGGACGTCCAAACTATTATCATACGCGTCTAAGAATATACCAGTAGATAAAATAAAGAACATTACGGAGGAGGAAGCATCACTATATCTCGAGGTCAAGAATGTTCTCGATAAATGGCTAAAATTATTAGGAGTTATTGGTGAGGATAATGGCTGAGAGTGAAAGACCACTTGAAGATAGATTAATACAGTTTTTTAAGTCAGATAAGTATAGAGAGCTCATCTCACGGGCTGTTCTGTCAGGTAAAAAATCAATACCGGTAGACTTCAATGATATACTCCTATTCGATCAGTCTTTTGCAGAACTTCTCTTCGAAAGGCCTAATGATTATTTGCCTATTCTTAACAGGGCCGTTAAGACCCAGCTTGAATTAGAATACCCGGAATATGCAGAAAAGATTGGAAAATTCTATGCTAGGATTAGGGGGCTACCTGAGGTAGTCAAGATTAGACAGATTAGGGCTGAACATCTCCGCAGATTAATAATGATTGATGGCATTGTTGTCAGGGCGACGACTGTAAGACCAATCCTCGAGGCGGCTACCTATCAATGTAAGTATTGCGGAGCAAAGTACAAAATGGATGGTGGTAGACCTCCAACCAGATGCAAGAATCCAAGATGTGCGAGTAGGAAGCCTCAATTCGAATTAATCGAAGAGGAGTCAATGTTCGTAGATTATCAAGTATTAGGCGTACAGGAGAAGCCAGAGGATCTCCCGCCAGGTCAGTTGCCCAGGCTCCTCGAAGTTAGGTTAAGAGACGACATTGTGGATGCTGCTGCTCCAGGAGACAGAGTAGTAATTTGTGGAATACTGCAAGCAATAGGTGAGAAGGGAGATACAGCGGCTCAGCCGATGCGGATCTTCCTTGAAGCAGTATCGATTGAGACTAGAGGTAAGGAGATGGAGTCGTTGCTCATCACTCCAGAAGAGGAGGAGTTGTTTAGAAAGATGGCCGCTGATCCAGAGATTCATCGGAAACTCATAGCTTCAATTGCACCATCAGTTGAGGGAATGGATTACATAAAGGAGGCAATCATGCTTTCCCTTTTTGGTGGTAGACAAAAAGTATTCAGTGACGGCGTCAAGGTTAGGGGCGACATACACGTATTACTAGTAGGCGATCCCGGCACCGCTAAATCAACACTTTTACAATTTGCGGCACAGATAGCTCCCAGAGGTGTCTACACCTCAGGTAGGGGAAGCACTGCGGCCGGCCTGACGGCGGCCGTGGTGAGAGATGCCGGCGGAGGAATGGTACTCGAGGCTGGTGCGAGTGTCTTGGCGGACATGGGCGTATGTGTGATTGATGAGATTGATAAGATGAGGCCTGAGGACCGGGTTGCGATGCATGAGGTCATGGCTCAGCAGACAGCGAGCATAGCTAAGGGCGGAATAGTTGCGACGCTGAACGCGAGGTGCAGCATCCTCGCAGCGTCTAATCCAGAGCTGGGTAGGTATGATCCGTATAGGCCATTTAATGAAAATGTTAATCTCCCCATAACCCTGCTCTCTAGGTTTGACCTAATATTCGTAATTAGGGATGAGCCAAACGTCGAGACCGACCAAAAAATATCTCGTCACATAATTTCTCTTCATAGCGGGGAGGAGAGGAGCGTCACTTCTCCGATTCCTCCCAATCTTCTCAAGAAGTATATTGCTTATTCCAAGAAGATTGAGCCTATACTTACGCCGGAGGCTGCTTCAGCCTTACAACAGTTTTACCTGCAGATGAGAAGCGTCTACGAGAAGACCTCAACTGTATCTATTACCGCTAGGCAGCTAGAGTCACTCATCAGGCTGGCAGAGGCCAGAGCTAGGGCAGCTCTCAGAAATATTGTGACGGAAGAGGATGCAAAAGCAGCGATAGAGCTTATGAGAAAAAGTTTGTCAGAAGTGGGAATAGATGTTGAGTCCGGTAAACCAGACATAGACGTGATAATGACGGGTAAACCCATGAGTGTCAGGGAGAAGCTAAGCCTAGTTCTTGACGTTATAAGACAATTAGAACAGCAGCATGGATACGCAGATGACACCGCTCTTCGACAGGAACTACAAGAGCAAGGATTGAGCAAGGGTGAGATCGATAGAATAATTAACAGAATGATAACTGAGGGGAGAATCTATTCCCCTAAGCCCGGCGCATATAGACTGACCTGAGGATGAGTACTTGAAGATTAGCGATACAGGACTCGACGAGCGATTAATTGTCGGCTTAAGGAAGGAAGGGATAGAGACATTATATCCTCACCAGATCGAGGCAATAAAGAAAGGATTACTTGTTGGACGAAACATGGTAATCTCTGCACCCACCGCGTCGGGTAAGACGCTCCTTGCTATGCTTGCCGCTCACCGTCAACTTACACTTGGCAAGAAAGTTCTCTACCTAACCCCATTGCGTGCATTAACATCTGAGAAATATCAGGACTTTAAACGAATATTTGAAAACTCAAACATTCCCGCATCGATAGCCGCAGTCTCGGGTGATTACGATGATCCCGGCGAATGGATTGGTAGGCGGGACTTCATAGTCTCGACTTATGAGAAGGCAGACAGTCTCATTAGGCATAAGGCTAGCTGGTTAAGCGGCGTGGGATTAGTAGTCATTGATGAGATTCACATGATAGGAGACAGGGAAAGAGGACCAACACTAGAGATGACAATATCAAAACTATCGGAGGTCGTTAAAGATGCGCAGTTTCTATGTTTAAGCGCAACAATAAGAAATGTTGAGGAGATTGCAGAATGGTTAGAAGCTGTACCTATTATCAGTAATTTTAGACCTGTACCATTGATAGAGGGAGTACTGAGAGGAAACAAGCTCACTTTATGTGACAATACAGTGAGGCGGGTCAGGAGCAGTGGAGATCCATTATCGGCAGTCGTAGCAGATGGGCTCATAGACGGTGGACAAGTACTGGTATTTGCACTGACTAGGCGGAAGGCAGAGAGCTATGCAGCTAAGCTTGCCGAAGTAGTTCCTTATGTTGCTCAGTTCAGCGACGAGATAAAAAGCTCACTGGAGAGAATAGCAGAGAATATTCTTGAGTCTGAGCCGGAGTCTCCTTTTTCCGAGAAATTAGCATTATTAGTTAATAGGGGCGTTGCTTTTCACCACGCCGGACTTGGACATGCTCATCGTAAAGCAGTTGAAGATGCGTTCAGGTCAAGGATTTTGCCAGTAATATGTGCTACTCCGACGCTTGCTGCAGGCGTTAATCTTCCTGCCAGACTAGTTGTTATTCCAGAGTTTAGGAGATATGACTCACATTATGGTCCTTCTTCATTGTCAGTGATGGAGTATAAGCAGCTGTGTGGACGGGCTGGTAGACCAATCTATGATAATGTCGGATATGCGATAATCATAGCTAGGAATAAAGAGGAGGAAGAATATTTCATGCAAAAGTATGTAAAGGGAGAGCCTGAAAAAATCTATTCATGTTTAGGAAGCGAGAGGCATTTAAGGTCTCACATACTCTCACTCATAGCATCCGAGCTTGTATCTTCAGAACTAAGCCTGAGAAGAGTCCTGAGCAGAACGTTTTATGCACACCAATTTGGCGGAAAGATTATTGAAGAAAAAGTCGATACAATACTTGAATTTCTCCAAGAAAACGAAATGATTAGGAGAGATGACGGAATCATAGCAACACCCTTAGGACAGAGAGTATCTCAGCTCTACATCGACCCGCTGTCTGCAGTGAGGATTGTACACTACATAAGAGATGCCGGACACTTAACCGAGACAGGAATGCTACAAGTGATAAGTATTACTCCAGACATGGCTGAATATAGCTTTGCAAGGATTAGGAGGCAGAAGATAGAGAGATATATCGACTCGATGAGTGATGAGCTCATCGAGCCTCCACCCGACCCCGTAGAAGACCCTGAGGGATACGAGTTCTTCTTAGACTCAATGAAGAATCTACTAATCATGAAGGAATGGATAAACGAAATACCAGAAAGACAAATCTACGACGAGTTCAACATTGAACCAGGAGATTTTGCTGCGCTTAGGGAAAGAGCCGAGTGGCTCAGCTATGCAGCCTCACAACTATGCTTGACTCTTGGAAGAAAGTCTCTTTTTAAGGCATACGAGACACTTACTGTAAGAATTAAGCATGGCGTGAAAAATGAACTCTTAGAGCTTGTCTCACTACCAAGCATAGGTAGAGTAAGAGGAAGAAGTCTTTGGAATCATGGAATACGCTCGTTAAAAGACCTTGAAGAAGCATCGGTTGAGGAGCTCTCAAGAATTCCCGGAATCGGTAAAAATTTAGCAGAAAAGCTAAAGAAGAGCCTTCCTGGACAGTCTGCCGCTCTGAAGAAATAATACAGCAAGTGAAGCACATAGGACATCTGCCGACGACCCAGGTCTAAAATCGTTCTTTCTTAAGTACTCATCCAGTAGGTTCAGCATCCTTTGCCCGTCCCTAGTCGCGGCCCCTCCTGCTTTTAATACGCGTCTTGAAAGCTCCATTACGATTCTAGCGCTTTCTATTCCTGATTTTTTAGAAATATGAGTGTCAGGCCTTTTTGACATTACTTCGAGTAGAGCATTGATTGATGAGATCTCGATGTCATTTGTTTTTTTCAACCATGATTTTAGCGATTTTAGACAGACATCAAACGTTAATGAGTAGTTATTTATGTACTCGCCAATTATTTCGTCCCTTTTCTCGTAGGGTCTAAATACGTCTAGAATTGTTGCCTTTCTATTCTCAATCAACTTGTACGTCTCTTGCCTATTTACATCTAGGAAAGGGACTCTTCCCAGGCCTCTTGGAGAAATTTTTGCTATAGACCTTAGGATACATGTGCAGTCCCTCCAGTCCATTGTCTTCAATACTTTTTTAATCGTTCTCCTAAGCTTCTCAGTTTTTCTCCATTCATTCCTAGAACCTAATACGCCCGCAGCACATGAAAGAGGAAATGATAACAATAATGCGCCTAGGTGCGTGTTTCCACCATCTTGGACACGAAGCATGTCTTCGACTGCATTTAAGATATAATTTCCTAGCCTTCCCCTCCATGCATGCCTGCTGCCGCTTATGGCTGCTAATCTAAACCAGCGATAGAACGCGACTGATGATGCCTGAAAATTCAGTATGTCCATTTCATGAAATTTATGTAGTTTGTCCACCAATCCAGGCTTTGGTGAGACAGTAGACTCTACCAGCATTGCCGTGACTAGGCATCTTGCCACCTCGTCGCCTACAGGGATTGACATCGTCTAGTAATGTCTTCTCTCGACCTTATATCCATAGACGCACTCAAGGTTGCTGTCCCAGTTGACTCTGAAGCCGGTCTCCATCATTCTTTTCATTACGCCTGCATATATTTTCCTTCCTCTTCTCTTTCCAGGACTTCCGACATAGTGGACTATGCGTCCACCCGTCCTTAAGACTCTATGAAGCTCCTGATAAAATTCTGATGAGTAGAGCTCCCCAGCCATTGAGAATCTAGGTGGATCATGAATTACCACGTCGATTGAACCATCATTCATGCGGGCTATATAGTCTATAACGTCGCTCTTAACAGTTGTGACGTTATTGCTGGCTAACGCTCTTGACCATGGATTAATCCTCGCCAATTCGTATACATTTTCGTCCTTTTCGACAGTGATTACATGGCTGGCGCCCATTCTCAGCGCAGATATAGCAGTATATCCTAGGCCCATACACGTGTCTAGAACTGTTTTATTTCTTAGTTTTCCTGCGAGTTTAACCTTTGCAGCGGCATCTAATTCTGGAAATGTTCCCTCTACTCTATGCATATGGATGCCGTCTATCTCAATCGTTGGCGCATGTCCCTGAGCTGTCCTCACTAGTTTATAGTAATGACGGGCCCTGACCTCGGCTATAGATAATGAGTTACCTTGAAGAATATAAATAGATCTTTCATCCTCCCTAACTTCTCTTAGCTGATCGATTCTTAATTCATTATCACCAATCAAGACATATTCGCCCTTTATGAAACACTCAGTAGTTGATAGGTGGAGGTCTAGTGAGACTCCAATAGTTTTAATACCTTTCTCGTATGCTTGTAGGATTTTAGCAGCCGAATCACATGTAATGAGATAAGCAATAATCGGCTCGAACCTTTTCTCTTCTCTTCTTAGATTTTCAGCCATTCCTCTTAATCATCCATCTCTAATTAGAGTTTAGCTAGAGTATCAGTATAAGATTCTTGCTTGTCAAGACATATTAAAAGATTATCAAAAGATTGTTGCTTCCCGCATCCCAGCAGAGTTAGACATCAATATGCGTTTGGACAATGATAAAAAAGTAGATTATTAAGTAATTATTAGTCTAAAATAAATTATGGAGATGGCTGGGTGATGTCGTGATGGATAGACTCTGGGCGCCTTGGAGAATGGCATATATAGGTGGGCCGAGACAGCAGGGCTGTATACTCTGTACAAAGCCAAAGGAGAGGAATGATAGAGCCAACCTAATAATTATTCGTGGTGATGTATGCTTCGTAATGTTAAATGCTTATCCATACAATAATGGCCACCTTATGGTCGCTCCTTACAGACATGTTGGAGACCCAAGTAGGCTAAGCTATAAAGAATCATCAGAGTTAATGAGACTATCAATTCTTAGTATTGAGCTTCTCAGGCGAGCCCTTGCACCATCAGGCTTCAACATAGGAATGAACATCGGACGAGTGGCCGGAGCCGGAATAGCTGACCATTTACACATGCATGTTGTTCCTAGATGGTCTGGTGACACTAATTATATGCCCATCATAGCTGATACTAAGGTTCTTCCAGAGTATCTAGATACTACCTATACAAAATTGATGGAATATTTACCTTCAGAAATAAAGTCAAGGCTTCAATCACCATAAGGACGCATCCTCAAATATAGCTAGTTTTTATTGAATTGAGCAGAGATGATGAAGGCTCTACTAACGGATCTTGATGCCACGATCATAGATAATAGGGAGAGACGTGTCATGGCTGTAGAGCGTGTTATAAACATTAAAATTGACAATGTAAAGAGGATTCAGGCATATAACGCCCTTACGATTGAGGATGTCGCTAAAATCGCTGGAGTAGAGTCGAGGAGTAAAGAAATGGATGAGATAATCAATACTTTTCTGGACGACTTGGAATTGTATAAATTTGATCGTCCTGTTGAGGGCGCGGTAGAAACGCTTAACCATCTTCATAAAAATGGGCTAATTATTATTTATGTTACTGGGAGGCCAGGACTGGATTACATTCTTCCATTTCTCGAGAGTATGGGGTTTCCAATAGGACCTGTATATTATCAGAGGATAGCTGGAGAGGGGGCCACTGAGATTAAGAAAAGCCTCTTAGAAAAAGCAGTTATTGAGAATGGAATAGACCCGCGCATGTCAGTCAGTCTAGGAGATATGCCCCATGATGGCATCGCTTCGCGTCTCCTCAACATTTACAGCATCGGCACCACGCAGGTCTCAGGCATATCCCCAGAAATTATTAAGCAATACTTCGATGATGTAATAACACATATATCTAATCTGCCACTCGTTCTTAGTCGGTTAGAAAAAGAAAAAAGGAGCTAAATGATACTATTATGGGAGCGGTGAAAAACCGGAGTGGAGGCGCTTAAATTCTCTGAGGATAGAATAAAGAAATACGAAGCTGCTGGTTATAGACTCATTGGAAGCCATAAACATGCAGGAGTAGAGATATGCAGGTGGACTAAGTCTAGGTTGAGAGGAGGAAGAAACTGCTATAAATCAATCTATGGAATCGACTCGAGAAGATGCATACAGATGACCCCCACCGTTGATTTCTGCAACTTCGCCTGTCCATGGTGCTGGCGTCCGTTTGGACTTCATAGAAATAAAGCACACGGAACGGTCTGGGACGAGCCTTTAACAATTGTTAAAGAAATGATAAAGGCTCAGAGAGAGTTGCTTTCAGGATTTGGCGGCAATCCACTCACGAGTAAAGAATCATTTAACAAGGCTATGAGGCCAGCACACGTAGCCATCTCTCTTGACGGTGAGCCAACACTATATCCGTTTTTGGCAGATCTCATTAATGAGGTAAAGAGTAGGGGCATGACAAGCTTCCTCGTCACTAATGGTTCCCTCCCAAATAGGCTGAAGGAATTAATTGAGAGGAATGCTATTCCAACAAACCTTTACGTCAGTGTCTACTCAACGAGTAGCGAGGATTACGACCTAGTAACTAGGTCGTCCGTGCCGGGAGCTTTTAGAAAAGTATTTGAGAGTCTTAGTCTTCTAAACAGATTCGGTGAGAATGGCTGTAGGACAGTTTTCAGGATGACTGTCGTAAAGAACGTTAACATGAAGGATCCTGACGGATACGCCTACCTAATTAAAATGGCTGAGCCACACTTCGTAGAAGTTAAGGGATATGCATGGCTTGGCGAGTCGAGGCTCAGACTGCCTAGAACGACTTCACCAACTTTCGATGAGCTCGAAAATTTCGCTGAAAAAGTAATCGAGAAGACAGGTTATAAAATCAAGATGCGTGACAGGATTAGTAACATAGTTGTCGCCGTAAGAGATGAGGATACTTGGAGATGGAACATAGAGCTCGCTAAAAAATTTCTTAAACTTGATGGAGTTCCTGCCAAAAATTATTAAGAAAAAATTGAATAGATATAATTAAATCTTTAAAAAATAGTTTTTTCTAATTTTTCTATCGTTAAAGAGATGAAACTAGTCTTTAAGTTCGGTGGTACCTCTTTGGCTAATGGCCAGAGGATTAAGCATGCTGCAAAATTAGTAATGAATCATCTAGCCGAGAATAAGATAGTTACAGTATGTTCAGCGATGGGTGATACGACTGATAATTTGATTGATGCATTAGAGGCGGCTGTCAGTGGAGATGAGGAAAAAACCAATGACATATTGACACAAATATCAAACATACACATTGATGCGATTAAGGATGCCGTAAGCCTAGATAGTGCGAGAGAAATAGTATATTCTGAGATATCTAATAATCTTGAGAGGCTCAGACAAGTGCTGAACAGTGTTTATTTCTTAAGAGAAGCAACTCCAAGGACTCGTGACTATGTATTATCCTTCGGCGAGAGAATGTCTACAAGAATTATGTGGGGCGCACTCACAAGCTTGGGGGTAGAGGCAAAATACCTCGAAGGGGGAGAGGCCGGGATAGTTACTGATTCATCATTCGGCGAGGCTGACCCAATAATGGATATTACGGTTAAGGAAGTTAGGGAGAGGATTAATGACTTACTGAATAAAAACATTACTCCCGTTGTCACGGGCTTCATAGCAGTTAGTATTGATGGAGCCATTACTACACTGGGTAGGGGAGGCTCAGACTACACAGCTACCCTCATTGCTTATTCAATCAATGCAGACGAAGTATGGTTATGGTCAGATGTAGATGGATTAATGACGGCAGACCCGAGAATTGTGAAGAATGCAAAAGTCATACCAGAAATATCGTTTGAGGAGGCAATGGAGATGGCGCTCTTCGGCGCAAAGGGGCTACATCCAAGGGCCCTCGAACCAGCATGTCAAGGAAAAATAAAGGTAAGAATAAAGAATACGCTTAACCCGTCAGCCCCTGGCACGTTAGTGTCGGAGACGGCAAAGGGTTTTGACAGCGTCGTTAAAGCAGTCTTAATTGTTAAAGAAGTTGCTATGATTACTTTGAAGGGCTCATCAGTCGCTGGAAAGGCCGGCACAGCTGGAAGAATCCTCAGCGAGCTGGGTAAATTAGGAGTAAACTTGATGATGATTTCTCAAAGCGTATCTGAGTCGGCTCTCTCATTCATAGTTAGACGAAGGCTGAGCAGTACAGTTATAAATAAGCTCGAGAAGGAGTTCGTCCAGACGGGTATCTTAAAAGAAGTTGAGTGTGAGCCCGACGTCGTAGTAGTCGCTGTGGTCGGTGAAGGCATGAGAGGCACGCCTGGAGTTGCTAGTAGGGTCTTCGGAGCCGTAGCAAAAAGGGGCATAAACATTAGGATGATTGCTCAAGGCTCATCAGAACTGAATATATCATTCGTTGTCAAGGAGAAGGATGGAGTCGAGGCAGTAAATGCAGTCCATGAGGAATATGGACTAGGAGACAAAAATTGAGATAATGATTAGTGACTAGTCAAAATTAAGGTATATAAAATGTGGAGAGACAATGCATTGATAGAGAGTAAGGAGAGGAAATGCCCAGAATAAAAAAGATTTCCGAAGTATTGGACATCCTGAGAAACAAGGACAGGATTAGGAACATCGGCATAATTGCGCATGTTGACCATGGAAAGACAACGACGAGTGACTCCCTCCTGGCAGCGGCTGGACTATTATCGCCAGCACTGGCAGGTAAGGCACTTGCACTAGATTATTTAGAGGAGGAACAGCAGAGACAGATGACGATTAAGGCGGCAAACGTATCACTCTACTACGAGATGAATGGAGCTCCCTTCATAATTAACTTGATAGATACTCCTGGACACGTTGATTTTTCGGGAAGAGTGACTAGGGCGCTAAGGGCGATTGATGGTGCGGTCGTCGTGGTGGATGCGGTTGAAGGAGTCATGACTCAGACAGAGACAGTCATAAGGCAGGCGTTGGGAGAAAGAGTAAGACCAGTACTATACATAAATAAGGTTGACAGGCTGATTAAGGAACTACGCCTAACCCCTGAAAAAATCCAGGAAACTCTCGGGCGAATCGTGTTAGAAGTTAACAGATTAATAGACATGTATGCTGAGCCAGAATACCGTGAGAAGTGGAAGCTAAGTTTCCAATCAGGAACCGTTGCTCTGGGTAGTGCAAAAGACAGATGGGGCTTTACTGTTCCCCAGGCGCAGAAGAGAGGTGTAAAATTCAGCGATGTTTTACAGGCATTCATTAACAATAATATAGATTGGCTTAAGGAGACGATGCCGCTCCATGAGGCAATACTTGAAATGGTGATTAATCATCATCCCCCGCCTCACGTGGCTCAACGCTACAGAATACCGAAGATTTGGAAAGGTCCGCTAGAATCTGACGTTGGCCAGGCAATGATTGAGTGTGACGAGAATGGACCGGCCGTTATGGTGGTGACTGATGTTAAAGTTGATCCACAGGCAGGAGTCGTAGCTACGGGAAGACTATTCAGTGGAACGGTATCTGACGGTGACAGTTTGGTAATAGTTGGCCGGAACATCCAGAGCAGGGTGCAGCAAGTAGCTGTCTATATGGGGCAGACCAGAGAGATAGTGTCAACACTACCAGCTGGCAACATACCGGCACTTCTAGGAATTGAAGACGCTAGGTCAGGCGATACGCTGGCTGTAAAAGAGACGGTGCCCTTCGAGTCTCTGAAATATGTCTCTGAGCCTGTAGTCACGATGTCGATCGAGCCTAAACATAGTAAAGACCTACCAAGACTGGTTGATTTTCTCCAGAAGTTAACTATCGAGGACCCTACATTGGTGACCGTTGTCCGACCAGAGACAGGCGAGTACTTAATCAGCGGTATGGGTACTTTACACCTCGAGATCGCACTTACATGGATACAGAAAGCTGGGCTCGAAGTAGTTGCAGGAAAACCAATTATCCTATACAGAGAAGCAATAGGAAAGAAAGGCAGAGTATTCGAAGGAAAGTCTCCTAATAGGCACAACAAGATATACCTGTACGTAGAGAAGCTCGAAGAAGAGATTATCGAATTAATTAGGAGAGGCGAGATATTCGATGAGATGGATAGAAAGCAACTTGCAAAGATATTAAGAGACCATGGATGGGATGCAGATGAGGCAAGAGGTGTCTGGACAATAGACCCAAATGGGAACATCCTTGTAGACATGACTAAGGGTGCTCAATTCTTACATGAAAGCAAAATGATGATTATCGGGGGGTTCCAACGAGTTGTTCAAGAAGGCCCTCTTGCAGGTGAGAGGATGAGGGGAGTTAAGGCGGTATTAGTAAATGTTGATCTTCATGAAGACCCCGTCCATAGGGGCTATGCTCAGATAGCACCGGCGACGTGGAGATCGCTCTACGCAAGCATTCTTAGCGCCGACCCTGTCTTACTTGAACCTGTCTTGAAACTTGAAGTAAAGGTGCCTCCCGACTTAATGGGTGCAGTCACATCAATTGTAAGCTCAAAAAGAGGAAGAATACTCGATGTGAAACAGTCTGAATACATTACTGTCGTTTATGGTGAAATACCTGCAGCCGAGACAGGAGATTTGTCAGAAGTCTTGAGAAGTTCCACGATGGGCAAAGCATTCTGGGGAACCGAGTTCTTCGCCTGGAGGCCAGTGCCGGCATCACTCCATGAAAAAATAATAATGGAGATTAGGAAGAGGAAGGGAATGCCTCTTACACTTCCAAAGATCTCTGACTATGTAGAAGAAGAATAAAATACTGCCCATTTGCTCGCTAAATTTAATACTTTATAAGCCCCCATAATTCGACGTCGCATATTCAGTAAATTTTCCCTTCTTCTCGAATTGTTTTTCATAAAGAATCTTAAGTCTCTGATAGGTAGAGACCTCGTCTGGGCTCTTATCGTCTCGTATACGTACTATTCTTGCAAATCTTAATGCATAACCACTTTCATAATGTGGACTCTTTTGAATCTCGTTATATGAAACTTCGACGACGACAAATGGCTTAACAATGACTCCCCATTCCTGAGCTGAGGTTTTTAAAGAGAGGAGACGATTAGTCATTGCTTCAAATTCCTTATCAGTCAGCCCCTTGAATGTTTTTCCTACCATTAAGTAACGCCCAGTCTCCTCATCTCTTACTGCTAAGTGGTAATTGCTTAGCCATCGCTTTCTCCTTCCATGTCCCCACTCAGCAGCAATGATTACGAGGTCTAGGTTCTCTGCGGATTTTATCTTTAGCCATGTCGTGCCTCTTCTACCGGGTGTATATGGACTTCTCAGGTCCTTAGCCATTATGCCTTCATGTCCCTGAGCAATAACCTTATTGAAGAAGTCTTCAACAACTGTTTTATTATCACTCATAATGAAGGGTGTCAGAACTTCCTTATCAACGATGGACTCAAGCAACTTCCTCCTCTCAAGGTAAGGTCTGTCAATAATGACCTCTCCATCCACCATTAGGGCATCAAATATCCATATCTTCAGCGGGACCCTCTTAATCACTTCTTCAACATCTCTTTCCCGAGTTACTCTCCTCAAAGTGTCTTGGAAAGGCAATGCCTTGCCAGAAGTGTCAACCGCTATTACCTCGCTATCTAAAATAGCTGAAAAGGCATTGATCGACCGCTTTAATACATCAATTATGTCGGGCATGTTTTTAGTGACGTCTGACAACCTACGAGTAAATAACCTAATCTCGCTTCCTTGCTTATGAATCTGTAATCTGACCCCATCATATTTTGGTTCAAAGCTTGAAAGTCCTCCATGCTTATCTAATGCATCTTGTACATCATAACACATCTCTGCAAGCATCGGTCTAACTGGATTAAAAATCCTAATCCCTATTCTTCCTGATAACTGTTTAGACAATGCGAGACGAACAAGCTCACCCACATCACCAATAATCATATCAAATCTTCTAACAGCATGATCATCGATACCAGAAATAGCTGCCACGGCATCAAGTAGTAGCCCAACATTAACCCCATGACGCATCTCTCCGGACAATATTCTGAGAAGCCACTCAAGTTCATCTTTACTACAACGTGAAAAAAGAGATTCTAAAACAGCTAATTTTTTCTTCATTGAACCTTGACCCTGAATTTGAGAAATTAATTTTAGCGATGACCATACATCATTAATAGTTAATGGCGCGGACAACAGGCTTAAATTTTTTCCTGACTTTAGAGCTTTCATAATAATTTTCCATCCAACATTTAGTGGTGACCCATCTTTCTCTTCAGAGAGACGACCTATTAATAGGTAAGATGCTGTTTTACCATCAACTGGAGACAATCTCTTTAGATAATTAGCTATTAATTGTACCTTCTTTAGCCGACTATTTGTACTCTCGAGCAGACGGCAGAGCTCAACTAACTCGGAGAAGAGAGACTCCGCCATCACTATTCAACGTCACTACATAAACATACATCCTTCTAAAAAGACTTAATTTTTTAAATATCTGAAGTTACTTTAATGGTACGTACATGCTGCTTTTAGTCGCACCGACCCCAGGACGCCCATGCACAACTCTTTTATTAGTTATCGCAAACTCTCCCAACCTATGACCTATCATCTCGGGCCTAATCTCTACGGGCTGAAATTCCTTTCCATTATGCACCCATATTGTTAGACCGACCATTTCTGGTAGTATAATCATGTCTCTGGCATGTGTCCTGATCGGCTTATTACTACTAATTTTCTTGAATTTCCTGATCTTTGCGAGTAATTTTCTCTGAGCCTCCGTCAGTCCTCTCTTAAGGCTGCGGCGCTGCCTACTCGTCAGTAGTTTTATGAATTGATCCATACTCATATCTTGAAGCTGTGTTATCGTATATCCACGGTAAGTAAACTCCCTGACCATCTGATTTCTACTCATCTAAGGCTATATTTAAAGTAAATGAGCACGAGGGTTAACTAGGTATTGAGCGTTGGGCATTTTCAAGATATCCTTCTGATATTCTCCTGTGTATACCTGGAATCTACTCTTGGCGTTAATCGATATTTGCTTATAACTAAAGAAAATACTTGGCCTATAGTGTGAAGAGGCGTGAGGATGATCATCGTTCCTTTAGTGGGTAGTCCTAGGAAAATCGTCGTTGACGTGGATCCGAAGACACTCGTAGGTAGTGTCAAGAAGTCTGTTTGTAAGATGCTTAATTTGCCTGTCGATAGTTTTAGGTTGGCGGTTAGGGGTAGGATTCTCGTGGAGTCTGCCTCGCTCGAAGAGGAAGGAGTCAGTGAAGGGTCGTCTTATTATCTATTCCCAGGAGTGGTTGGTGGTTAGACACAATCTCGAGCCCAACTCTTCGAAGCGTAAGGTTTATTACTGAAGTTGCTTTGTAGTCTTCGAGGGGTGCCGACGTGGGAGGTGGGTGTCTTCCAGATAGGTGGTCGACTTCCATAAGGGCATTGCTGTCAAGCCTAGTCTTCTGGGGTTGACGAGTCAGGAGAGGAGGACAGGCCTCTTTAGGCTTTACAGTGCTGCTCTGCTCTCTGGGATTGACTTATTCGTCATTGATTCTGAGAGGATGAGTGATGATTTTAGTGTTAGTATTATTGCTGAGTTGTTTGAGCTTGCTGATGAGGTTGAGGGGCCGGTTGTTGTTCCGACGGTTCCTGTGAGGAGGAGTGATTTTGATGGGAGGATGCGTGAGCTTCTTGAGTGTTTGTCGGGCGTTGAGCGTGGTGGGTTATGCCTTGTTGCTGGTAATCCTCATTACTTGTCTGTTGAGGAGGCTGGTAGGAGGGCTGGTTTGCTGTTGATGGAGGCGGTGGGATATGCGCGTTCTAGGCTTGGTGATGGTTTGATCATGGTTGGTACGGAGAATGTTGAGTCTGTTGCTCTTAGGTGTTGTTTGAGGTATAGGTGTCTTCCGTTCTTTCTTCTGGATGAGGGTGTCGTGGAGATGGCTTTGTCTTTTAGGAGTGTTCTTGATGTTCCGGTTGCTGTTTATGTTCCGTTTTTCATTGGTGATGGCTTGACTCGGGAGGCTTATGATGCTCTTCTGGCTTATGCCTCGAGGAGAAGGAGGATGTCGAGGTTGGTGGCGAGTAATTGTAGTGTGGATGAGGCTTTGAGTCGGTTTATGCTTGTGGGTGATGGTTCTGTCGTCGGCGAACGGTTGAGGGAGTTGTGGATTGGTGGTTTTGACGTGGTGGTTGGTTTTCCTGCGTGTAGGGCTGAGAGGCAGGTGTATCTGTTTGGAGGTCTGGTTTTTTAGTTTTTTGCTATATTATTAGTCTTGTTCCGAGTACTGGTCTTCCCAGTAGTGCTTCTACTACTCGTTCAGGATATAGTCCATTGACTATCGATACCTCTACTCCGGCCTCTACTGCGTTGTATGCTTCTTCGATCTTGTTTGCCATTCCTCCAGTTGCGTCTCCTATGTCTCTGTAGTGGATTCTTAGGTGTGCTCCTCTCTTCAGCTCCTTTATTATTTGTCTCTCATTGTCTCGGTAGTTGTATACTCCGTCGACGTCTGTTGCGAATACGAGTGTCTTTGCTGATAGTTTCCTTGCGAGGTAGACTGCGATTGAGTCTCCTGAGAGTACTGTGAATTTTAGTGTCCTGTCGAACGTTACGTCTCCGCAAGTTACTGGCGTGACTCCAATGTCTAGCGATGCGAGGAACGGGTCTAGGTCTACCGACTCGATTATTCCTCGTCTCGTCCTGAAGACTATTCCAGCGGGTATGCCGATGCATGGCAGGCCTATCTCGTTCAGTATCTCCACTACCTTGCTGTTCAGTTGTCTAACGGAGCTCGAAGTCTTTACGAATCCCTCGAGGCTTGAAGGGTCTCTGTATCCCATGTTTAGGTTATATTCTTTTGCTAATGGATGTCCATAAGTGCCCGCTCCATGAACAATTATGAGAGGCTTCGGCCAAAGAGTCTTTAATGACTCGCCTATCGCCCTCAGCTTCTCTTCCCTTATCTCGCGCGTCTTTTTGCTCTTATCAGTTATTACTGAACCGCCGATCTTTAGAACCATCAGTGTCCTCATATTACTATCAACTATCTGTTGGTCAGTATTAACTATTTGACGAGGCGTTATTGGTATGATTCTGAGGATATGAGGACAGACTTGAGTTCTTGGCTCTATGAAGGTCTGCGTGACCTCTCGCTGGCTTATGGTCCTCCGGGCAGTGAGGATGAGGTTGTTGGGCTGATATTGGATAGGCTTGGAGATGCTGCTGAGAATCATTGGAGAGACGGCATGGGTAATCTCTTCGTAAAGATTAGGTCTGGCAAGGGGCCTAGAGTGATGCTCGTAGCCCATATGGATGAGGTCTCGATGATCGTCAAGCATGTCGATGAGGATGGCTTCCTCCATATTGCTCCTCTCGGATGGCTCGATACAAGAGTGCTCCTTGGTCAGAGAGTCGTGGTTCATGGCAAGAGATTGATTGAGGGCTGCATAGGCGCCAAGCCTCCACACATCACTACTCAAGATGAGCAGAAAATAGTTCCAAGCTTCAAGGATCTCTACGTAGACATCGGTGCTAGTAACAGTGAAGAAGCGGCATCGCTTGGAGTAACTAATGGCGCCTACGTTACTTTTCCTTCTCATTTTTCCCGAGTGGCTGGTACCCGCGTGCTGGGAAAATCTTTCGACGACAGGGCTGGATGCGTCTCCGTAGTTGCAATCTCTAGGCTCATACATGAAGAGAGGGTTGACTGCGAGCTCTACGCAGTCTTTACGGTTCAGGAGGAGCTTGGACTCAGGGGTGCATCGACGATTGTGAACCAGGTCTCTCCTGAGCTTGCGGTTGTGTTTGAGTGTACGGTTGCGGCTGATACTCCTGGGAATCCTGCGTCTGAATATGTAACGAGGGTTGGTAAGGGTGCGGCCATTAGGGTTCTCGATTCCTCTATGCTTACTCGTCGAGACGTCGTGGAGTACCTCGTGAGGCAGGCGGAGAATAACGGTGTTCCTTATCAGCTCCAAGTGATGACTGGAAGCATTACGGATGCTGGGAGGATACACGTGCAGGGTAGGGGTGTTCCAACCGGGGTCATCTCTACGCCCTGTAGGAATCTTCATACTCCTAATCTTATCCTTGACTTGAGGGACCTTGAATGCGTGGTTAGGCTCGGGTACTATGCTGTCGCTAATGCCTCTAGCTTCCTCAGTAGCCATGTTTAGTGTTAAGCATCACGAATTTTTTGAAAAAATGCTTAACACCTCTCCCATCCCTTCTATGTCTGTCACTATTCCAGGCGGCTTCATCTCTCTGCTCACTCATCAATAATACATACAGGCAGGTTGAAGATTAATTCTGCGACATAATTAATTAAATAATTCCTGACATGCTATGATTGATGCAGTATCATAGGCTAAGTAAGAGGGATGCGAGGATTCTGGCTGAGAGGATTGCCTCTACTGGGCTGAGAGTCTCGGGAGAGCGGGCGTCAGTCATGGAGGATGAGGGATTAAGACTATACAGTCTGGGAGGAGCAATAATTATTGAGCTGGGCAAGTTGTATATTCCAGTCATTGATGAGTCCGTAAATAATGAACTCTTAACTAGTCTTCCATCAGTAACAGTGGATATGGGCGCGGTCAAACACATCGTGAATGGGGCAGACGTCATGAGGCCTGGCATTGTTTCCTTTGAGCCGAGATTCGAGAAGAATGACTTAGTAGTCGTGAGGGATGTTAGGTATAGGAGGGCAATAGCCATCTGCAGGGCTCTGGTAAGCTCAGACGAGGCGGAGTCGATGAGTCATGGAAAAATACTTGAAAACCTACATTACGTGGGCGATAAGTACTGGCGGCTCTCGAGGAAACTATTAGAGATAGAGAAGACCTAGTCTATGTGCTGCCTAAGCCTCTCATACTCCTCGAGTAGCGTGGCGAAGTCTTTCTTCAATTCAGCCAGCATTAATTTCACCTCTTCTATATCCACCTCATCCTCAGGCATTGCCTCGCCCTGAGGCTCATTCACTTCTACTTTATCCTCATTTGACTGCTGTTGTCCTTTATCTTCACTCGGGGCTAGCCTCTCTGTCCGCTCCTGCTCTTGGCCTTGCTTTTGAGCCCTCTCAGACTGCTTATGGGTCTGAATAGTTATACTCGCAGGTTTCTGAGGACTCTTCAAGCTTGTCATAGCAGTAGTCCTCATCGTATTAGAGGCCGCTTGTTGAGGACTACTCTGCTGCACCATTATTCTCTTACCAGCAGCAGGCCTCGCTTCTAGGTATGGAGAGAACTTCTCGTCAGCCATGTATTCTTCATAGACCTTACTGGGCCTCGACTTCAGCGAAATCCAAGCAGCTATCAGCGTCGCCATAATCAGGGCCATGAGTATTAGTGCTGCGGTATCGCTGCTCATCAATTCTATCCCACCGCCTCCTTTATCGCCTCTGTATAGGACGTCAAGGAACCGAAGAGGGAGTAGGATACATGCTTCATGAAGAGGTAGGAAGTCATCGAGATTGTGAGGATGATGCCGAAGTATAGGAGGAGATGAGTCCAGGACTTTCTCTCAGCGATGTGGATAGCGATTCCCGAGCCGGCCGAGTTTACGAGTATGAGGCAGAGCAGGAGGGAGGACAATTCGCCTGGAGTAATGCTTGGAGTAAGCATAAGAATCTGAGAGGCCATCGAGGAATACATGTAAAGCATGATGAATAGGGAGGACATGAGACCCATTACTGCGGCGACAGTCACAGCGGTCGGCATCAGTATCCCCTTGATGTAGGAGGAGACCTGCTCCCGCCTCCTCCTCATGCTCAGCCTATCGTTCAGATAGTCGTACAGGAGCCTGCCAAGCTCTGACATCGGTGCTCCCTTGTCAAGCGCCTCGACCAGGATGCCGCATGACTCGTAGACCAGCCTACTACAAGTCTCCCTCACGAACTGTCTGAAGGCTACGGGAATCGAGAGGCCACACCTAATCCTGAGGTGGAGGCTCCTTAGATGTTTAGTCAGCTCTCCATAATCATTTATTAGCAGTGAGGAGACTGCCTTCTCTACCACCTGCAAAGTGCTGAGCGACTCGCCCATTCCCTTCATCAGGAATGGCAGCTCCCGGTCAATCCTAGAGATGCGCCTCATACGCCACGCGACGAACCCTGCAAAAACGGAGACTGAGAGGCCGGCGAGAAGCATGGCCCAGCCCGCAGCGTCTGGACCCGCTAGAAAAATCATCAGGGGAGAAAAGACGAGGCAGAAAGCGAAGAGAATCCTAGAGGCCCTGTCTGAGAGCCAGAGCCACCACTCGACGTATCCACTCGGCCCCGTAAGCGAGTCCATCCCAGAGACCCTTGAGGCATAGTAGGAGAGAAGCACGAAGACCGTGAAGAGGGCGGCAACAACGCCGAAGACCACGAGCCGAGAGTCGACGCCGCTGAAGACTATAGACATGACCGAGAGCGAGATGATGAGGAAGCTCGAGGAACTCATCAGCGTCGCCTGAACATCGCCTATCGTCTTTACCCTGTCCATCGACCTCTCAAAGTTAGTCCTGAAATATTCGCGGGACTTCTCATACTCATTCCTCACGACCCCCGAGAGCCTGAGCCCAATGTTCGCCGCCCTCGAGAGCTTCTCCGCCATCTCCCTGAACGGACCGGACTCGGCCCTAGCGGCATGCCTAAGAGAGTCCGAGACAGAGTATCCCCAGCCAGTCATCAGCCTAGAGGCATTCCTAAAAATTCTGAGCTGCCTACCCATCGGTCCAGAAGTCTCGGCCGCAGAGAGTATGAGCGTCCTATCGTCAGGCTCAGTCAACGCGAGCGATGCTAGATATAGAAGCGCCGCGTCCCTCTCATGCGTCTCTTCCTTTCTACGCCTCATCAGGCTCAAGATTCTCTGAGACAATTCTCTCAGCCTCCTCTAGGCCGAACTTGTAGGCCGCGGATACTGCCTGGTAGACCTTCCTGTAGCTCAGTATTCCCATACCTGTAAGTGACTGGAGAAACTCGGCCCTCCTGTTTAGCTCACCGTAGATCTTCCTCACCTCCCTCGATGAGAGTCCCCGCATCTTCGCGACCTTGTCCTCGAGCAGCACGCTCGTCCCCTCGCCCCTGAACTCGTGGATATCACTAGAGGGATTCCAGCTGAAGACCTCGACGAAGTTTATCGAGCCTGTCTCGGGTTCTAGTCCAAGAATCTCGTTGATGCTGATGACTCTTCTCTCAAGCCTCCCAGTCCTAGGATGCCTGACCGCGCTCTGAATAGCTACGGCGTTAAGATTGTCAATATATGTCTTAGGAATCTCGATCGGGCTGCCCGTCAGTCTCTGGATGAGCTTCTGGACGCTTCCAGCGTGGAATGTTGAGAGGACTCCGTGCCCAGTGTCCATTAATGGATGAATGCTGGGCGAGCCGCCGATGTAGTATTCATCGCCGTTGAGGACGAGGTCGTAGACAGTGGTGCTTCCGCCAGGCTCTACGTTCGTTACGTAGACATCATTATTCTCAGGGAGATAGATATAGGTATGCTTATATCCGAAGTAGACGTGGGGCCTGCTTCCTGAGAGCCAGCACTTAGCAGCGATGATTCCTGCGTCAGGGATGTTACATCTCAAATAATTGACGCATTCTAAGCCTTCACGCCTCTCTTCCTGGTATTCATGATTAATGCCTGAATATGCCTCGTCTATTTTTTCTAGTAGGCTGAAATAATCATTAGCCGCGTTGTTTATCGATTCATCATGGTCTTTGCCGTGAATCTTTGAGATAAGTAGTTTAAGCTCGATGTTGAGCTCGTCTGTGAGACTTGTCGGGATAGAGGAGTACCTAGTAAGGGCTCGAGACGCGTCTAGGACTCCCCTGAGATATGGTGCGATGTAACCATGCCTAAGTCCCCAGGGTGCTCCGATTATATAGTCATCTACAGGAATGGCTAAGCCCTTCATGAGTATCCAGTGGACAAGCCTCTCCGGAATACTCCTGAATATGTAGTGATTATCTCTATTCCTATCTTCTCTCCCTATCCAGCCCAGGCTTCTGAGTAGTTCTGCCATTCTTCGGTGAGAGTCTTCATTATCGGCACTGAGATGCCACTCGTATCTTCCCCTCCTATTCTGAATGTAGTCCCCGCCTAGGAGCCTGCCTATCATCCACCAGACGTCAGGAGAGCCTGTACTGATGGATAGCGTCTCAGTATTCATTCTTAAAGTACTCCTCGCAAGCCTCCTGGTCGCTAACTTTATTCCCCTAATGCCTCTTCTCCACGAATCGAGGAGCTCAGAGGCCTCGACCTCCATTTCTCCATTATCCGTATTAATGATGAACCGATGATTCGGAGAGACTCTCAATGATAATCCATCGCTCGCCTCAATCCTAATCGACTGATCGCACTGCCTCTTAGTCAAGGCGACGCATTCTGACAATCTAACTTCATTGGTGTTTGGACTGGTTGAGTAGACCATCAATTCCTCACTGGGCCTGACCATTCTTCCCAGATTAGTTACTTTCTCGCCATGTATTCTCAGCTCATCATAAAGCTCGGAGATTAGGCAAATTCCATTGCTCGTCATTATGTATGCATCCTCGACGCACTGCATTGCTTGGAATGCAATTGCTGCCTCGGCTCCCCTAATCTCGCCGACGAGTATGTAGTTCGGCCTCTGACGCAGCGCGGCCTTTAATAGGTCGAAGAGCTCAACTCCCTCGCCCTCCTTCTGCCCCCTCCTAGTGACCTCGCATACCCAATTATCATGAGGAACAACTATCTCTGGGACATCCTCGATCGAGACAATCTTTGCGTCGGGCCTGATGAAGACTGCTGCAGCCCTGAGCAGGGTGGTCTTGCCGGACGCCGTTTCGCCTACAAACCATACATTGAGATTATTCTCGAGAAGTAGCCATAGGTAGGCGGCTGCCTTAGCACTAATCGTATTCCACTTGATTAGCTGAGTAATGCTGATAGGCACGTCGCTGAACTTTCTGATAGTGAAGTTTGAGCCCCTCCTACTAACATCAGAGCCATAGACAATGTTGATCCTAGAGCCGTCTGGAAGCATGGCGTCAGATATAGGAGACCTAACATTCACAGGCCTGCCAGCCTTTACTGAGATTCTATAGACAAGCTGGTTTAATTCCTCCTCATCCCTGAGCTCAATGCTAGTGGTGCAGCTTCCGAAGACCTTATGCTCGACAAATATAGGTCCGAGACCTGGACAGCTTATGTCCTCGATGTATGGGTCCTTGATGAGGGGCTCGATAATTCCCATCGCTGCCTTCTCCATCAATACTACATGCCTAATCGCCTCTGCGAGAATGGGGTTTACTCTTACTCTCCATATTACGCCCCTTCTCTTGACTGATATGTGCTCAGTCATGTCTAAGGACTCGTCAATCATTAATATCTCGTCGAGAAGCCTAGTCAAGATCTCTATCTGTTCGTCCCTATTTCTGGGGGGCTCTACGTCCATGAGCCTAACGGCCAGCGCGTCTTCTATACTCTCCATGCAGCTCCAGGCATCTTTTGGGACCTCGGGCTGAACAACCCTGTAGATATTCCTGCCACCACCCTCATCTGTATAGACATGAATAAAGAACGGGTCTCCGATTGGATAGATAATGTTGACTCTGTCGAGATATCGTAGTTCCCTCGAGAGCTGCACTAGATAGTCTGGAGGAGAAACCCCGCTCCTTTCAAGCTCATCTAGATATAATGAGAGATGTGGATTATTTGATAGTGCCTCTACCATGCTTTGGCTTCTCTGTTCCTGAAACATCATGCCTTCACCTGGCTGAAGGGAAGTATCTTGATGCCGAATGATGGGTCGACCTCAAAACTGATTATCTGGGATGACGGCTTATTAGCTCCCCTGACCTTTAAGATCTGCAGGGTCTTGTAGATCTTGTCTCCGACCTCCTTAATCATCAGTGAGAAATGCGCATCGGATATTGACCTAATCCTGACTAGGAATTCCTGGGAAAAGGCATAGGGATGAATAGTGATGATGAATGATAAATTATAATTCTCGCTGATGGACTTCATTTCAGAGAAGAATCTCAAGACGTCCTCTTCCTCCGCGCCAGTTATAAGTACGGTCAGCGAATCTATGCAGTAGATATCGAACTTTGATGATTTTTTCTGGATATAGTTCAGGATGGATAGGAACATCTGTTTTGCGTCCTCCGAGCTCCACTCTTCTTGCTTCACGCTGAGTGGGATGACCTTTAGACTGCCCATCAGGTAGTGTTTCTTAGAGCTGAATCCTAAGCTCTCCATATTTCTTACAATTGCTCTTCCTCCTCCCTCCGTCGAGAATATACAGACCCTGTATCCAGATTCTAATGCTCCATGAGTTATCTGCTGAACTAGTACACTCTTTCCAGAGTCATTCGGCCCCTCGACAATTATAAGCGCCGGTAAGATGATTCCACCAATCCTTCTATCGAGCTCATCGTTAAGCGTCTTGAGAACTCTATGAAGAGCATCATGCATGACTAGATATCACCCCAACCTCGCCGAGCGGAGAAACATAGATAAGCGAGATTTGACGAGAATGGACGCAGAATTCTGGAATCCTCACATCGATCTTAACGGTCTCACCATCATCGACTCTCCCAGTCATTTTTTCTATGCTTGATGGGTTAAGAAGCTCAGGCCCACCGTTTAGAGAAACGTCGATGATTCGCCATTCCTCCTCATACTTGGTCAGGTAGACCCTGGAATTGTTATTCATATCCATGCATGAAACAAAGACGTCAGACCTGACTAGTTCACGTATCGAGAAGTCTTCTCCTGTAAACATTACACTCAGCCGGGCGGTGCTATTCTCAATGAGCAACCCATTAATGACCACGCTGTGTTGCCGAGACCAATGATTAACTCTCTGAAGCTCATGAATAGTGGTTATTTCGCTCCTAAGCATTAGGAAGAACTGGGCATAACTCGTCATTATCAAGAGGAGGACCATGCCGCCGACGAGGACCGAGCTTAGGCTCGACAACATACTCACCCCTAGACGGAGAAGTATCCGTCAAATGATAATCCATTAAAGAGGACAAGCCTAACCACGTAGTCGCCGATACCTAGATGAGAGCTCGGCACAGCGATAATAACGATTGTTTCTCCGCGGCTCCATTTACCGTCAAGGTCAGCATCATTCATATACTCAATGCTCCATTTTCCCCGCGAGACCATCTCAGAATATGAATAAACCTCTATCATCCGACTAGATATTAGGTAGACCTCGATGAGGCTCACCTCTCCTAGGCTAAACTCCCTCATGCCAGTATTCTTGACGAATATCTTTACTACTCCAGCATCAGCATCATAGATCGAGAGGACTATCTTGACGTCTGTCTGATACCTCTCCTTGAGGTCTCTAAGACTAGCACGCTGAAAATCATTTAGAAGAGAAGAATTAGAGGAATAGGCAGCAGCAAAGGCTGAAAAAGCAACGATCGAGACTACCAGGAAAAGCGACTCAATTATTACTGACGATCCACTCACGGCTCATCCCCTGATCAATGAGTCGCCGAGCAGTAGTTTGCCAAGCGTGACGATGAGTAGGCCGATGTTGGGATCGCTTGGATTATTGAGGAATATTGAGAGTAAGTGGAGACAGAGGAGGTAGGCATCACTTCCAGGCTGGGGATACTTCTCATGCACGTCTTCCCTCAAACTCCTAACAATCATCTCGGCCATCTCACGAATCTGTCTCTTGAGAAATTCAGACTCCCCACCCACGCCCCTGATCAAGAAGAGCATACGCTCCAAGTTATGATGTCCAACAAGCCTAATGATGAATGACGTCGCGACGTAGAGGTTTAGATCTAATTGTCCACCCGAGAATTCTGATACATTTCTTGTATGCATAGAGGAAGACTCAGGTCCTCGCCACTGACTTTGAGATTTACCCTCAGTCTTAGCTGCCTCCTCACTGGTCTTAAACTCTATGCCTGATGGCCTCTTGAGCATTGGCCTAGACTGCTGGGCGGGTGGCGAAGTGATTACTGCGTTATCTATCTCGGCGATGAGCTCCCTAACATCCATTATTGTCTTCTCTATTGGCTCCTTGAGTTCCCGTATCTCCTCCTCTAATCTCTTCAGGTCCGTTCTCTGACCTATGCCGGACTTGGACATCTCTCCTCAGCCCTATAGATCGATTATGACGCAGCTCTCATCACAACTCCTAAGTAAGTATCTGCCGCGGCCTAGTAATCCATCCCTCACTGCCCTGCCTAGCAATTCCTCCACGTATCCCCTGATGAAGAAGCATTGCGGATGACTGCAGAGATCTGTTCTCAACTCGTCTGAAGAATAATTATCGTCTATCCGGGTAAGTTGAATGGTATTGTGCTTATCGCCCCAGTCGTTCATGATTCCTAGGGCCTCAGCCTGGATCTTCTCAACGATTCCTCCACCTCTATTCTTCACTTCGAGCCAAGAATTCTCTGAATACTTCTTCCCATAGTGATAAATCATTACTAGTGAGGATGTAGGGTCAGTCATGAGTGAGAGTAAGTGGTGAACCCTCTCAATCCTACGCCAACTAATCCTACCTCCAGCCACATATTCTTTTCTATGGTTAATTAAAAATGATACTCCGAGCATGAATGTCGCGAGTCCAAAGGTGGTCGTCACGATTCTATAGTCAGCATAGATGAGTGCACAGAAAGTAGAGATGAAGGTGAGTGATAGTGCTATGAAGGCTGAGGAGTCAATCATTTTAATCAGTCTCACCTCCATCGAGATGAGAAGAGTTTAGGGTATAGCAACAATGATAATCATGCTGAATGACTACGCATTCATACGCACTAAATATTTTTCGTCTAATCATTAATAAGTAACTTGTGAGTATTCCGCGGACTATGCCGCAGAGAGGAAAAATGTCTAAATCATAGTTATTATTAATCCAGAAGTTGTAGACGTATCTCCTATCAACGACGAACTCATTCAGTTGAAGATTGACATTGGGAATGATGATTGAGAAGAGTTCTTCCGGATAGACGTGACTATCTGTCAATTCATGGATTACTATTTCACCGATTCTTCTTCCAAAATGATAGAAATAATCTGAGATGGAGGGCCTTTCAACCAAGACGGATAATATTTCCTTCAGTGTGTTAATCTCCCCGAGAGTTATTGGTGCGATTTTTGTTCTAGGTTTTACTATTTTTTCTATATTTTTCATGCTAATATATATAATATAGTGATATAAATATTTTTTGCTTAAAACTCAAAATTACATATAAGGATTAATGCTGATTGGAATGAGAGGCCATAATTCTTTAAAATTATGAATATTTTTGCATCATATAGATTTTCTATATTTTCAGTACGGGTGTAGTGAGGAGGCTAAGTAATTGGGATTATTTTGGGTATTAGTGATTCCTCGGTTGTCTGGACGGCGTATAGCGGCGTTCTAGGCTTTATTCCGTACATCAGTATTGTTCCGTGCCTCCGGGTGATCTTGAAGTAAAGGTCTGCGAGAGGCGTTATGCTGGTAGTTAACCATGGTTTTGTAGGCTTTAGCAGCCACATGATTACACCCGGCCTCGTTTTCAAGTCGTCCATAATGTTGTAAATCAACTCTAATGCCTTCTCGCCGAATAGTTGTGCGAGTCTGTCGATGCCTATTATGGTTAGTAATGGTGCGCCGAATCTTTTGGAGAGCAACGCTCCAGTCTCTAGGAATTTCTTGGCGAAGGTCTCGTCTATGCTTAGCTTTATTATGTTTGAGGCAATTTTTTCTCTCCGTCCAAGCTCCACAACGATGTTTACGTATTGTAAAAATCTAGACTCCTCGACCCCGAACGTTATGGCTAGCTCCTTTAGCATGTCCCACGAGACGCCTCCTGAGGGAATAATAATTAGTGGTCTTCCCTTCAGGACGGAGCTTGCGGCAAACGGTGTAGCTATCAAGCTATATTCTCTGAAAGTGAGCTTGGGGTCGATCTCGAAGAGTATTGCCGACTTGTCCGGATATCCGCCTATCTCTCTGTCAAGTTCAGGTATACCTGTCGAGTATCTGCCAGGCGGGTCTTGTGGATACTTAACTTTTCTCGCTGATTCTTTTGTCGGAAGCTTTGTGGGTGGTAATGGGTTGAAACCACTATGCAGAGTGTAACATATAGTAGGATTCCTCAGTTCAGTTCCTCTCATCTTTATAATCGTTAATTTTCTGAGGAGCTTATCCTCAATTATTTCTGACTCGAGATGAATAGCCCCATCCGCAATGAAGTCTATGTAATCATACTCAGATTTCTTTCCGGGAACTCTCTCTTCCTTTATCAGTACTGTCGTACATTCCAGCTGCCTCATGATGCTGGAAAAAATCGTGTGTAGGAATGCCCTCCCCTCTGCATCGCTCTTGAACATCTGGCTTAACGCGGTGTATGAATCTATGACGAGCCTCTTCGCCCTTATTGCTCTTACGACGTCGCTAATTATGCCTACGCTCGAAGATATTCCCGCCTCGAGAAGCGTTGGAAGTGCTATGTATCGGAATTTGTCCTCATTTTTCAGCTTCTTGAAGTCGTATCCAAACTCCTTCATGTAGATGTAGAACCTCTCATCATCCTCGATGAGTGAGGCGTATACTCCGGGCTCATTACACTTCGTTATTCCATGATAGATTAGGCTTGCCGCAAATGCAGTCTTACCAGAGCCCGGGACGCCTGATACAACTATTATTCCTCCCTTTGGGAGACCCTTGACTACTTCATCGATGCCCTCTATTCCACACTTTACGAAGTTTTCACTACTCATCGCGCTCGCCTCTACCACTTTTCTTAAACATTTTCAATATCTCGTTCCTTGCCTCGGGACCACTCTCCAGCATGGCTAATATCTCGGCTGGACTGACTAATTCGATTTTTCCCATCTGCTGTAATCTTAGAAAGATTATCTCGAGAATCTTCTCAGCTCCCTGCCCAAAAAATGTCTTTAATCCTTGATAAAACCTAGAGGGGTCTTCGTAAAAAGTACCGTAAGGGTCATTTCCCAATATTTTGGTTAGGTGGTACTCAAGTGCTGATAAGCATGTATCACCGAATATTGAATGCAACGCCGACCTTAATGTCTCTTTAACCTTCCTATCGTTAATCAGATTATCAGTTTCATCCACATACATTTATACGGGCTCCCAATATAAAAGATTTTTATGACCAAAATCTCATGCAAAGTTGGTTAAGGCTTGGCTTGCAGAGAGAAACCTACCGACCCATTGAAGTCTGATAATGACTGTAAAATATATACATGCGATTAAATGATATGAATTGAGACTAAATGTAATACATATTATGTGTCATTTCACTTACTCATATGCCCAGCTCACTTCAATTAGGCAGTGAGTCTGAATAGGCTTTCTTTTTCTACTCTCTACGTAGCCTTTTTGGCCATGTATTTATGCATCCAGCTCGGCTGGCAGGGTTGAGGTAAAAAGACTTTACGCATTTCTTCAACGAGCCCAACTCAATGAAATCTCAGAGTAGGCGCCTAAACCTATGGCATCACGTCAGCGCTGCTCTTTCAGGCGCAGTTAATTCGTAGACTGTCTTGATGAGCCTCCGGTATGCATCCGTCATCTGTATGTTGCGTCTAATCATCATTCTTTCAGCAGTGGCTATCTCTGAGTCTAGGTCTAATGCATAATGTTTACCCTCAGGCGTCAATCCGACAAAGGGCGGAATATCCCTCGAGACTATTCCCATAATCATCGTGAAGCATCCGAGCTTTCTTCCACACATGAGCACTGTTCCGACGGATGTCCTAGCATGGTCGCCTATAAATTGTCCAAGAAACTGTCTGCCGGATGACACTCTGGTAGACTCTATCTCCACCCTTATTTCTCCATAAGTATTCTTTAGGTTTGAGCCAACTGTTCCTGCGCCTATGTTTACCCACTCGCCGATCAGTGAATGACCAATGTAGCCGAGGTGTCTCTTATTCGAATATCCAAGAATGATTGTATGCTCAATCTCTCCCGCAAGTCTGCACACTGGCCCGGCATATACGTAGGGACCTACCCGTCCACCAAAGACCTCAGTCCCCGCCGACAAGTGACACGGCCCAACAATGACGGAGCCCGATGAAATCCTACACCGCTCCTCAACCACTATTGGTCCTCGCCTTACATCAAAGACTGTGAAAGGCTCTATCTCAACGTTCTCAGAGATGTATAGCTGCGAGTCATCGCCAAGCACTGCTACGCGTGGGTCGAGAGGCGGGCCGGACTCCCTCCTAGGCCTCCTAGGCTCCCCCGAATCCAGCAGCTCCCACGGATAATTATAGAGGTGTTCTCCATCGATTACATATGCAGAGACTTTCGTTGTAAGCTCCTTCAAGAGCATCGATAACTCCTCTACTCTATGAATATTCTCGAGGCGCATGCCCCTCAGCCTCGCCGCCATGACTCTCTCATTGTTTAGAAGTATGAATTCCCTGCCCTGCGTCTTCTTTACCAGCCTATCAATCACTGAGATGTCCCTGACCAATGCATTTATCATCAATACCTCATCATCGCTGGGCGGAGGCGTGTTGAACTCCATCTCTGGATGCCTCGACTTCTCCACATCTGCCAAGTAGTTCCTAACGTAGGCCGTGGCTCCCTCATATGCTGCGACCCCGACGATCTGGTCAAGCAGCCTACCCTCCATATTCATGAGCCCGAAGCATGCCCTAGTAATGCTCAGGGGCTTGAAGTTCCTCCACGAATCATCTTCAAAAATTACTAGTTGCAGCTACAACTCACCCCTATGCCTCTCAATCTTTACCAACGCTTGATAAATGTCCATTACGTCCTCCTCGGAGCCTAGGAGAACGTAGTGCGGAAGCCAGAAGACATCCCTGACAGCCGCCTCAGCGTTCCTCAAAACGCCTAGACCCGAATCTCCACGCCTCGCCTTGAGGTATGAGAGGATTGGTCTATGAAGATGCAAGGGTACAGTGTAGCCTGGACTTGAGGGAATACCCTCAGCCCTCAACGCCTCGACTATCCTCCTCTTATCAACACTCCCGAAAAAATCTCTATTAATCCGAATTGGGACGAGGAAGTGATTAACCCTACTCGCCCATCCAGGCGGAGGTATCAGCTCGAAGCCCTCTAGCTCCCCGCAGAGTCCGGCCAATACTTCATAATTCCTTCTCCTCTTCTCTATCTGTTGGTCAAGCCTCCTGAGCTGAGCCATCAGTACCGCTGCCTGGAACTCAGTCATCCTATAGTTATAGCCAAGAACCTCATGCTCATACCAGTCACCACTCCTAGTCCTGCCGACATTTATCAATGACCAGCACTTCTCTGAGAGCTCGTAGCTATTCGTCGTTATTGCGCCGCCCTCTCCGCTTGTCATGACCTTGCTTGACTGGAAGCTGAAGCATCCGAGGTCTCCTATGCCCCCAACCCTTCTACCCCTCCACTCAGAGCCATGAGCCTGAGCCGCGTCCTCAACCACGAACAATCCATGACTAGTCGCGATGCGGGAAATGCCGTCCATCTCCGCTGGATAACCCGCGATATGAACAGGCAGAATTGCCCTTGTCCTATCAGTAATTTTCTCCTCGACCGACTGGGGAGAGATGTTCAGTCCACCCTCCTCGACGTCCGCAAACACTGGAACCGCTCCAAGCTCGATTATGGATGAGGCAGTAGCTATGAATGTGTACGGAGTCGTTACTACTTCATCGCCATTACCAATGTTTAAGGCCTGGAGAGCCACCTTTATCGCGACCGAGCCATTCATGCAGGCCACGCCATACCTACATCCCTGGTAGGACGCGAAGAGAGATGCAAATTCCCCGACTTTTTTTCCACCTATTCCCCACTTACCACTCCTGAGAGTCTCCATCAATAGTTCCTCGTCCTCACTATTCCATACTGGCCACTCTGGGTAGGGCCGAGTCCTAACGCGCTCCCCACCACGTATTGCTAACATTGTCTAGAAATATGAATAACTCGTCATCTAAATGGTTTGCTATCTCTATTTAGGCTAAACCACTCCTAAACACTACCTCGATCATTCTGGTAGATATTCTAAGCGGAGTAAACGGCTTCCCAGAGCCGTCGTAAAACTTAGTGAAGAACTCGTATAGATGAAGCCTAAGCGCCTGGATAAAGGCAAGAGTCCCCTCGAGTCCGAGTATACCTATGTTTCCAACGATGAGTATTGGCAGAGAAGCCCAGCCGAGCCCGTTCCAAGCAGCGTTAACCAGCATCATCAAGACCACGTGAATCACCAGCAGTATCGAGACTCTGAGATAGCTGAGCGAGTTAGACATGAAGTGTATGATGTTCTCGAGGACTTCAAGCAGCCCTCCGCCCATAGCCGAGACCAACGAGACTCTCGGACCTATCCCGACCATCCCGGCGACTAGCTTGCCGAAGAGCAAGACGAAGATGCATCCGACCACTCCGTAAAGACCGGTGAGTCCCACCTGACTTGACGGCAAGCCAATCAGGGGAGCTGGAGAGGTACTGGTGAAGAGTGCGTCAAAGCTTCCAGCACCGATGAATCCGAGGACGAACAATATTCCGAACACGTACATAAGGACCGCGCTTATCTTTGAGAAGACAGCCTCAGCGATCTCTCTCAACTTGAAGAGCTTTATCGCTCCGAGTATCAATCCAGTCGCGACGTGGACAAAGCCTAGCAGCGGGGCATAAGAGAAGAGAAGGATGACGCCATCACGGTTAAGGGAGGCCGCATCGCCGTGATGCTCGACGAGCTCTATCAATGGCTTAATGCCGGTGAGTCCTGAGAGTTTGAACCCGAACGCCTCCTGTATGAGGAAGCCGCATATAGATGCAGAGACTCCGAGGAAGAGTAGGAGCTTACCCCAAGTCCTTAGCCCACCCTTAGCCCGCATATAGATTAAGAGGCCGAGGATTGCTAGGATCAATCCCTGACCTAGGTCCGCAGCCATGATTCCGTAAAATACAGCCAAGAAGACAGAAACAAAGGGTGTTGGGTCCACCTCGAAGTAACTAGGCGTGCCCTGCATCTCGACTATCGGCCTATAGGCATCGAAGTACCAGTTATGTCTAAGAAGGGTCGGCGTGCTTTCCTGGCGCCCGTGGTGGGGAGGCTCAGGCTCTGAGAACTCGACATACCCGACATCTCCAACAGCCCTGAGTAGCTCGTCTCTCTTCGTGCTCGGAATGTATCCAATAAACACTGCGGTCCTCTTGTATCTTCCCCTCAGCTTGTCGAGTGATTCCTTAAGAAGGGAGGCCGCGTCTCTCAGCGCGTATATCCGTTGCCCCTCCCTTGAGACTAGCTCTTCGAGGGTCTTCAAGATATTCATCCTCCTCTCCTTCAGCTCGGTTATCCTCTCCTCGGCGAATTTAAGAGCCTCGGTCGGCGTCGCTAATAGTTCTCCGGGCGCCTCAACCCTCTTCAGGTTATAGCTCTTAGCAATCTTCTCAACCCTCTCAGTGTCAATAGACCTACTTATGATTAGCAGTATCGCATTTGTCCGGTCTAAAGGCAGAATCTTCATGAATGCTTGGTCAAGCGTCTTCCTGACCTCTGGAATATCTCTGGTTTGAGCTAGATATATCGAGACGTTGAAGCGCCTTAATTTTCTCAGGCCTGAATAGTCTAGACCGGTCTTTACGAATAATCTTAGTGTTGCTGCTTCTCTCTCAGCCTCCTGCAGTGCTTTATCAATCTCAGCCAACTCTTTTCGAGACGACCTGACGATGTTCAGTATCTTATTTGCCTCCGCCTCTATCTTCTCTACCAGCTCGCTCATCCCGCTGACGGTTAAGGAGTGCCTCTCAACCTTCTCTCCCTTAAGCAGTATATCTATGACTCCCTGACTGGTCGTTATGTCAAGGTCCATAACGACTGCCTCGAGCTCATTATAGATATCCCTCACACGAGTATAGAGTTCATTAATGATTTCTAGGCGCTTCTCGTTTTCATTGCTCTCGAGGTGAAACTCTCCGAACCTGTATAGACGCTCAAGCAGCTCCTTTGTCATCGACCTCGGACAGACGACGACCGTCTTCACAAGCTTCACAATCGTCATCAGGACTTCCGCCTGCTTCAAAGACTATTAATCAAAATTCTGTTAATATATTCTTCCAAAGACCGGGAAAAGACTAAAAACAAGTCATAAATTAATCAATGATTGGGCCCGTAGCTCAGATGGTAGAGCGGCGGGCTGTTAACCCGTAGGTCGTGGGTTCGAGTCCCACCGGGCCCGTCTTATGGAGCTCGCTTTATGGCCAAGTAATCCCGACGAATCTGCAGATTAATCATTAGCTCATGATTGTGCTGTCAGTCGCTTTCTAGAGAGCTGTAACGCTAATCTTTAACCATCATCCATTGTGATGTGTCGATGTCTAATGACGTGGTCTTGAGGCACTACCTCAGGGAGGACGTACAGGCTGAGGTTTCTAAGTTCTGCAGGGACAGATGGGTAGCCATAGAGACTGCATCAAGCATAGGAAAAAGAATATTCTATAGATACATAAACGATAAGCCTTTAACAATCAAGGAACCAGCAGACATAAAGAGGCTGATAAACAAGCTGGGCAAGAGGCAGATCAGGACGATCTATGGCTCAGCCAATATTTACAGGAGCCTATTAGCTAGGACTGACGTGAATGATAGAGAAAACATCTTAAAGGTCACGCCGACGATAGACATAGACTGCTCATTAGGGGAGGTCGACTTAGCGGTCGATGCCGCGAGAATCATAATCAACGAGCTAAACAGGCATGGAGTGGAGCATTCAATCTACGTCGTATGGTCGGGAAGAGGCCTGCATATCCACCTCAACGAGAATGCAATAAGCGATGCATACTGGAGGAGCGGCCCCATCGAGCTCGGATACACAGTCGTAGAGTATATCCTCAGACAAGTCAGGAAGGAGCTGGCAGAGAAATGTGCCGAATCAATCGATGCGCAGCGAAAGCTCAAGGTCGAGAACTTAATGGATATCCAGAGAGTATTTACCTCTCCTCTCAGCATACATAGAGAGCTCGACATAGTAGCAGTAACAATTAACCCGGACGAGCTAGAGAATTTCAGCCTGGACTGGATAGGCATCGAGAATTTCAGATACTGGAAAGAGTGGGACAGGGCAGTAGAGGGAGAAGCTGACGAATTAGTTGAGAAGGCATTAAGGACAATTAGTCATGAAGAGAGGGCTCGGACAAAGATAGGGAATCAAGAGCCGCTAGAGTCCAAACCCCCAATCAGGCAGCCCTCCACATCGCTACACGGAGTAGGTAGGTTCCAGATAATGGCTCTGCTCCAAGCAGCTAGGCACTACCTAATCAGGGGAGACATTCAGCTGGCAAAGTCCTTCGGGCTGAACAGGGCCATCTTCTATGCATGGGCAAAGAAGAGAGGAGTAGCAGCCACGAGCAGGAGGAGATTGGAGGCAAGACCACTCGCCACTGCCTCAAGAGCCGAGACAAATGAGATAGAGGAGAAGATAGGCGACGAAGTTGCATATAGACGTGTAGGTGGATGGTACGTAATCGGTGGAGAGCAGCAGAGACCAGAAGACTTTGACAGGCAAATAGTCAGTAGGCTCGGAGGGCAGAAGAACTTTCAGGAATACTGGAACTCGGCGCTGAAATATCTTCAGAGATTTCCGAGAGAGGTCCTCGAGAGTCAGAGAGAATTCTTCGAGAAGATCTATCTACCGGTAAGGGACAATCCGGAGAAGATTTTCGGGAAGGAGGATAATGCTTCATCAAGCAGTGGCTGACGTCTTTGCTTTCTCATCAATGTATGCCTCAATGATGATTCTAGCTATCTTGCTCTTCGGCGCCACAGGCGTCTTGATTATTTTCCCAGATGCAGTCACTATTATCACTTCGTTAAGGTCGGAGCCAAAGCCAACGTCCCCCCTCGAGACATCGTTGATGACGACCATCATGACGCCCGCCTCGGATTGTAGCCTCCTAAACTCAGATAGCGGGTCCTCAACAGGGCCATAAACGGCCCTAAACGCGATAATATCGACATCGGCGCTCGTCTTTCTAAGCTCTTGAATCGCCTTCTCAGTCCTTACGAGCTCGATGTTTAGGGACTCTAATGTACGGCTCTCTAATTTACCAGCTATACGCTCCTTAGGTCTAAAATCAGTCACAGCAGCGGTTGCAAAGACCGCGTCTGGACTTATCCTCAGCGCCTCCTCGACTAGCTTTGATGAAAGCTCCTCTGCAGAAGTGATTTTAATTGTCCTTAACCCGCGTGGTAACCTCTCGGAGACAGGCCCATGAATGAGCGTCACTTCTCCGCCAAGCCTCTTTAGATGCTTCGCAATCTCTATACCCATCTTCCCGGAGCTGGCATTTGTGATGAACCTAACATCATCGATGCTCTCCCTTGTTGGGCCAGCAGTAACTATGAATCTTCTGCCGCTCAATTGTTTAGGAGTTAGCGCATCAATAACGACCTCTAAAATCTCTTCCGGGGGGAGAAGTTTTGCCTTCCCCTCCTCAATCATCGGCTCCACAATCTTGATTCCTGCTTCCTTCAAAATCTTAATCGCCCTCGAAAGTATGGGATTATAGATCATGGAGTCATGCGCAGCCGGAACGATGATGACGGGAATTCCTGCACCCAAGGCGCATGATGCTAGCAACGTAACTGCGTTGTCTGAAATTCCACTCGCGATCTTAGCAATAGTGTTAGCAGTGGCCGGAGCTATTAATACTAAGTCGACTCTCCCCCTTGACTCGGTGAGCATGACATGCTCTATCTTTCCCGTAACCTCAACGATGGCGTCATTCTCAGTCGCCCACCTCATTATCTCAGGACTAATCATCCTCGCAGCATCCCTCGTCATGACTGGGATTACGTCTGCTCCATGCCTAATCAAGACTCGAGCAATGTCTGGAGCCCTGTAACAAGACACGCTCGAAGTGATGCAGAGAGCGACTCGCCTATCCCTCAGCTCATCGCCCCAGCTCCCCCTAATCTCTGCCAAAGACATCTACGTCGAGGCTTATCACTAACTAGGAAATAAAGATGTTGAGAAATTTCTTTCTCGGTAAGGATTAGCCCCGGGCGGGGGTCGAACCCGCGACCTGCCGCTTACAAGGCGGCCGCTCTACCACTGAGCTACCGGGGCCTATCCTGCATTTGTGTCGGGGTGTATTTTAGGTTCTGCTCATAGCGAGGTGGTAGATATATATTTATGCATATTGTTTATCTACGAGTTGTTCGAGCCATTCATAGACGAGCTTCTCAGAGCAACTGTCGCGCTCTTCGTTGTAGTCGACCCTCTCGGAAACATTCCGATACTCCTAGAATTGACAAGTTCTTATGATTCCTCTCGGCGTGCAAAGATATTTGATACCGCGATTATAGGAGGCGCGGTCCTATTGTTATTATTCGCATTTGTGGGTCATCAAATATTGCTCTTATTCGGAATATCGCTTCATAGTTTTATGATAGCTGGAGGAATTCTTCTACTTATAATATCTCTGCAGATATTAATAATGGGTGAAGAGAAGTGGCTCCGCCATGCTGAGAGAGACGTTAGCCTATATCCGATCGGCTTCCCCTTAATTGCTGGGCCTGGCGCAATTACGACGACTATGATTGCAATAAAAGCCTATGGACCATTCATCGCAGTCATATCCATAATTCTCGTCATGCTGATTACTTGGAGCATTGTCAGGTCCACAGATATGATATATCGATTAATGGGTAAAATGGGACTTCACGTAATAGCAAAAATAATGGCAGTATTCTTGGCAGCCATAGCCATCGAGTACATAATAAGTGGAGTAAAATCTGTCACACCGGCCTATCAAGGATTAAGAATAATTAAGTAGAAGTCTACTAAATATCATATTAGAAAAATGAGTGCTGAGGTTCTAAAGATTAGGAACAATCCCCTAGTCTGGATAATAGTCATAGTCGTCTTTTTCGCAATATTAGCAGCCCTCGACTACCTAACAATAACTCTCATCTCTCTAATAATGACTGTAACGACGGGCGCTAAGACAACTCAGAGATATTTATACACCGGCATCCTAACAAGGCTGACAGACCCAGTCGGACTATCTCTCACACTACTCGTAGTAGCGTTATCGGCAATAATTACCTACGCACTTCTTTCCGGACTAAAAAGGAAAAAAGGAACTATAGAAAGTTAAAGAGAGCCAAAAAGGCATCTCTTCGAAAAAATGGTAAAATAGATTTTAAATATTCGTTATTTTTTATTCAAGTTGTAGTCCCGGCGTAGCTCAGCCTGGTAGAGCGTCCGGCTGTAGAGGTCAGCCAAGCTGGCTGGGACCTATTTCAGCCTACCAGGCGTACAGAGACCGGAGGGCCGCAGGTTCAAATCCTGCCGCCGGGACCAGCAATTCTTTAGCAATAATCACAATCAGCATTGACTAATGCTTGGTCAAGTAGACTATGCTTTCTCTTGCCTCGCCTATTCTTCTAATCCTTCCAGTGGTTGCGACTCGCTTATTTATTACGCGGATCTTGTCGACGGTGAATCCAATTTTTTCAGCCATTTCTGCGATTAACAAATCTGTTTCTACAACTCTGTCCGGATAGACACCGCCAGCGACGACTATTGCTGCCCTACCATTCATTTTGAGGACCCTATACATCTCTCTTAATGATTCCTCCATGTCTTTTAGGTAAGCAACGGCTGAGTCGGGCAAGTCTCCGACTTCAATCATTAAGCTCGCTCTTTCACGGGGCGTCATCCCGATGTATGACCTAACTAGGTCTGTGACGCGCGTATGCGTGAATAAGTCTAACTCTACTGCATATACCTCAGTATACTCAATCTTGTTGAGGTACGGGGGAGAAGTAATTATTGAGTCTATTGACTCGTCAGGTATCCATTCAAGACGCCGAGCGTCTCCAAGATAAATTTCTGATGGTCCAGCCTTGAATTTTACTTCTCTAACATCATTAATCATCTCACTCGCGATTTTCTTAAAGAGTGGTAATAGCCTAGGAAGTCTTTTCTTGACGATCTTTATGACAGAACCATCTTTTTCGACATATGAGGACCTCATAGCTGAATTCATCAGGCAGAGAGTAAAGAAGAGCCTATGGTCAGTATTTTTCAACGAGTTTATCCTGTTCTTAAGACACATAATCAACTTGAGAGTCTCGGGTGGAAATGCATGTCGAGTAAGTGTTGAGAGATTATCTATACCTGAAAAATCAATGCAATCTGAACTTAACAACTCTTTTAAAGTATTCGCTAAATCTTCAGGTGAGTAAATCCTAGTCTTTGCACTGGCAATCATGACGGCTAATGGAGAGGCGTCAACACCTATTGACCTTATGCCCAGCTCCATACAGGTCAAGGGAGTCGTTCCCGAACCTACAAATGGGTCCAAAACAATCTTCTCATCATTGATGGAAAATTCTAGGCATAGCAGTTTAACTAGGTCTCGTGAGAATCCTTCTTTAAAGTAAAACCATCTATGAATGGGTAAGTCCTTATTAGGAATAAAAGTCGCTAATCTCCAGAGGTCATATCTTTCCTCGAATGGAAACTTTCGTTGCAAGCAATGACACCTCTCCTTGCTTCGATTTTGCTAAATTATTTTCTATTTTAGATATCCATCATCGATGATTTATGCATTAATTTAGAGTAAATGTTTATATCTTAAGTTACAATTTTTAGTTATTGGTGTTCTGTATGGGTGATGAGTACCCAATTGATAGATGGTTCAGGAGACGCAGGTCTCCATTCTTTCTTGATTATTTCGAGGACATGTTTCGAGAAATGGAGAGATGGTTTGAAGAAGAAATGAAGTTTTTTGAGAAGAATATTCCAAGAGAGCTTATCAGGGAGATTAGGACTCCGTCAGGGATTAGGCGCGAAGTCGGTCCACTCGTCTGGGGCTACTCGATAACCATTGGACCAGATGGAAAGCCTATTATAAGAGAGTTCGGAAACTTCAGGCCCGGTAGAAGAGGAGAGATCACAGAAGTAAGAACTGAGAGGGAACCATTAGTAGATGTATTAAATGAAGATGAACAGATAAGAGTAATAGCTGAAATTCCAGGAGTAAGCAAAGAAGACATAATCCTAACGGTTGTGGACAATAGGCTCAGAATTAAAGTGGATACTGAGAAAAGAAAATACTACAAAGAGATCGACCTGCCAGAAGAGGTTGACGCAGACTCTGCCAAGGCCTCGTATAGAAACGGAGTCCTCGAAGTTGTCTTAAGAAAGAAAAAAGCCGAGAAGCCCTCAAAGGACATTAAAATTGAATAATGAGCAATTATTTTTTGCTTAGTTAAAAGATACTTAAATAGTAGTTTCGGGATTAATTATGTTGTTATGGCTTTAATTAGAAATAGAAAATTTTTGTTTAGTTGGATGATTGGAGGTGCTCAGGGAACAGGTGTTGATTCATCGGCAAACGTTTATGCGTATGCAGCTGCATCGGCAGGATACTACGTATATGGTAAAAGAGAATACTACTCTAACATTAAAGGGCGTCACAGCTATTTCAGCGTAGTAGCGTCTGATGCACCTGTAAACAGCATTATTGATGATGTTCATCTCTTAGCCTCTTTTGATGCTGAGACTGTGTTTAGACATGCATCCGAAGTAGTTCATGGAGGCGGAATTATCTACGACAAAGACTTGGTAGGAGAGCGGCTAAAGAACATACCAACAATCGAGACAAGGCTAGCTAACGAGATCAGAGGAGAACTGGAGAAGAACGGTCTGGGAGACACATTGATGGATGTCTTAAAACTAGCAGAGTCTCGAGGAGTGAGGCTATTCCCAATTCCATATATAGACCTGCTTAAAAAGGTGGGGGAGATTATCGGTCAGAGCCAGCTAAGCGCACTTATGAGGATGGTGAATACCATGGCGGTGGCTGCTTCTTTTGCAATCCTTAATGCTGACTTAACCCACCTCTATAAGGGCCTCTCATACTCATTCAGGGCTAAGAAGAAAATTGTAGATATGAACATAAAGGCATGCGAAGTGGTATACGACTATGTGAAGTCTAATTTCAGTAATGACTTCCCATATAGCCTGCCTAACCTGACAGGAAGAGAAGAAGTAATGCTCATCAGTGGTACAAGCATCGTTGGAATAGCCAAGCTCTACGCCGGCTGTAGGTTCCAGACTTATTACCCAATAACTCCAGCCGCAGATGAATGCGTCTATCTAGAGGACAAAATGACCTTCAATATAGACGCATCCTCAGACCTAGAGTATCCCTCAATCGCCGAGACAAAAACAATAATGGACAAGGGAAACATCGTGGTCATCCAGACCGAGGACGAGATAGCCGCGATCAACATGGCGATAGGCGCAGCCCTCACAGGAGTCAGAGCATCAACATCTACATCAGGTCCGGGATTCTCACTCATGGCCGAGGGGCTTGGATGGGCAGGGATGAATGAGGTGCCAGTAGTAGTGACGCATTATCAGAGAGGCGCGCCGAGCACTGGCTTGCCAACTAGACATGAGCAGGGAGACCTCCTCTTCTCTGTCTTTACTGGACATGGCGAGTTTCCGAGAATAGTAATTGCATCGGGAGACATGATTGAGGCCTTCTACGACACAATCAAGGCTTTCAACTATGCGGAGAAGTATCAAGTGCCAGTCATTCACCTATTAGATAAGGCAATAGCTAACTCGACTCAGACTCTGAAGTTATCAGACATTAAAGAGACCATCATAGAGCGAGGCGAGCTTGTCGGAGACTCGCTTAGCGACGAGCCATATAGAAGGTTTAAGATTACTGAGACCGGCATCTCGCCACGAGCACCATTAGGAAGCAGGAACCACATCTACTGGAACACCGGCGACGAACACGATGAATATGGACATATAGACGAGGACCCAGTAAACAGGACCAGAATGATGGAGAAGAGAATGGGCAAACTGAGAATAATCGAGGAGGAAGTTCCAGACAAAGATAGAGTCGCGATTCATGGCGAAGAATCATCGGAGAACTGGATACTAAGCTGGGGCTCGACTAAGGGCGCGATACTTGATGCGCTTGAATTCCTGGGCAACGGATACGAGTTTGGATTCATGCAGGTAAAGATGCTGCATCCATTTCCAGGAAAAATAGTCTATAACATTCTTAAAAATGCCAAGAGAATCATAGACATTGAGCAAAACTACAGCGGACAGGCAGGAAGACTTTTAACAATGAATACAGGCATAAGGCCGACAAATTATATTTTGAAATACAATGGAAGACCGTTCTCCTCGACAGAGATAAGAGACGCGCTGATAGAAGTAATGAAAAGAGACACTAAAAGAATAGTTATGAATCGAGGTGGATAGAGAAGTGGCTACTCAACAAAAATTAACAATGGCAAATTTCAGGTCAACGGCAAATATCGATTGGTGTCCGGGCTGCGGTGATTTTGGCATCCTCTCAGCGATCCAAATGGCTTTAGTCGATCTCCAGATAGAGCCTCATAGGGTAGTCATATTCTCCGGCATCGGGTGCTCAGGAAAGCTTCCACACTTCATAAATACGTATGGCATCCATACGCTTCATGGAAGACCATTACCCTTCGCAATCGGGGCAAAACTAGCAAATCCAGAACTGACGGTGATTGCTGTGAGTGGGGATGGCGACGGCTTAGGAATAGGCGCAGGACACTTCGTTAACAGTGGAAGAAGAAACGTAGACATCACTTACATAATTCATGATAATGGAGTGTATGGATTGACTAAGGGACAAGCATCTCCGACCCTTAGGAGAGGAATGAGGACTAAATCGCTTCCAAAACCCAACATCAACGAACCAGTCAACCCCATCGCACTGGCGATAATAGCTGGATATACATTCGTAGCAAGAGGATACGCTTTTGATACTAAGCATCTGAAAGAACTAATCAAGAAAGGAATTGAGCATAAAGGAGCTGCCTTCATAGACGTGCTTCAGCCATGCCCAACCTACAACGATATAATGACAAAGGAATGGTACGCGGGTGAAGACCTCATAGACTCGGCCACCGGCAAGCCACGCCCAAGAATATACAAACTAGAAGAGTCTGGCTATGATGGGGAGGTAAAATCTGAAGAGGAGGAGGAAGTAATCAGCAAGATAAACATGGCGATAGCAAAATCATACGAATTTGGCGACAGGATTCCAATTGGAATATTCTACAGAAATCCATTCACACCTACATATGAGGAAAGAATAACAAGCAACTCACCAACCTATCCACAATTACCTCCAGCTAAGCAACCAATCAGAAGCAAATCAATGGAACCAATAACGATCATCGATGACTTAATTGATGAATTCAGAGTAAAATAAGAACAGTTTTCAGAAATTTTTAAGATTTAAGCATATAGAAAGTTTTATTTACGACTAGTCGTAAATAAATTTTAGGGGGAAGCAAATGAAAATGAAAAAAGAAGTGAGTATAGCCATGGAGGAATATCTAGAATGCATATATAGGCTCGAGGAAAAATACGGAACAGCAAAGACAAGCGATATTGTCAAGTCTCTTGGACTTTCCGCCGGAACCATAACTAATACTTTGAAGAGACTTAAGAGAAGAGGACTTATTATGCATAGGCCCTACGAGGGTGTGAAGCTCACAGATAAAGGGAGAAGGATTGCCTTGGAGGTCATCAGGAGGCATAGATTATCCGAGAGGCTGCTGAGTGATGTATTGAATCAAGAATGGGATAAGGTCCACGAGACGGCTTGTATGCTTGAGCATAGCATAAATGAAGAGGTGGCAAGGCTCCTAGAGAAAATCTTGAAGGAGCCTCGGACGTGTCCTCACGGCAATCCTATTCCAGCTGAGAATGGCATGATTATCGAGGAAAAATCTACTCCATTAACATCAATAATGAGTGGTAAACAATGCAGAATAGTGAAAGTGGTTGAAGAGAGCTCTGATTTTCTCAGATACCTGAAAAAAATAGGACTTATGCCCGGCACCACTATAGAGGTTGTAGAGATTGAGCCGTACGATGGGTCAATAATAGTCAAGCTTGGTTCTAGGAATCATGTATTGAGCCGCTCTATAGCCTCACTAATTCAAGTTGCGCAAGAATAGGTGTTGAGGTGATGTGATGAGTATTGGCGAGGCATCGAAAAGAAGGGTTCCATTGTCAGCTCTAAGAGAAGGTGAGAGTGGGACAGTAATATCAATATTGAAGGGGCCTGGAAGAGGAAGAAGACACGGCTCAGCTAGATGCATAATGGAGATGGGATTAACACCTGGCACGAAAGTAGTCATGATAAGCTCAGCGCCCTTCCATGGACCAGTAGTAATAGACGTCAGGGGGTCAAGATTAGCGATTGGCAGAGGAATCGCTGAGAGAATTATAGTTGAGATAGATGAAAAAAATGGATAAAATAATTAGGGTTGCTCTTGCTGGAAATACTAACGTTGGGAAATCCGTTATTTTTAATTATCTCACTGGGCTACATCAACATATCGGTAACTGGCCAGGCAAGACGGTGGAAAAAGCAGAGGGAACGCTGCACTTTAAAGGCTACAACATAGACGTGATAGACCTTCCAGGAGTATATTCACTCTCTCCATACTCGCTTGAGGAGCAGATCACTAGGAATTACATTGTACATGAAAAGCCGGACGTCTTGATTAATGTCGTTGATGCCTCGGTGCTTGAGAGGAATCTGTACTTTACACTCCAATTAATGGAGCTGGGAAGACCAATGATAATTGCCTTGAATCAGATAGACATAGCGCGAAAGAAAGGAATCGATATAGACGTAGAGAAGATGGAAAAAATCCTAGGGATACCAGTCATACCGACCATCGCGACTAAAGGAGTAGGAATCTTCCAGCTTTTAGAAAAGTTGATAGACACCTATAGAAGAGGAGCGACAAATAGAGGCAATTACATAAAGTTTAGAAAAATAATTGAGGATAGAATCGAAAAGCTGGTAAATATGCTTGAATCCCGTGGATTTCATTATCCAGCGAGATACGCCGCTATTAAGTTATTAGAAGGCGACGAGGAGATTGAGAATGAAATAAAAAAACTGGACGTTGAGATAGTTAATGTTGCAAAGAAATTGGCTGGAGAAATTGAGAAAATTACGGGTCGCCCATGCCATGAGGTAATAATCTCAGAGCGTTACGAAGCTGCCTCCAAGATAGCCAGCGAGGTTGAGAGACCTGTATTTTCTACTAGACCGAAACTTACTGATAGGTTACATGAAGTAACGACTCACAGGGTTTGGGGATACATAACGATGATTTCATTACTAGTCTTGATATTCTACTCCGTATTTTCCTTAGGCGGATATTTTTCTGAGCTGTTAAATATTTTATTTTATAACAGTCTAGAAATTTTTTTCCTAAAATTATTTGAAAGCGGAATAATTGGTAAATTACTCTGGGGCTCAGCTGAAGGGGTAATTGCAGCTCTAACCGTAGCTTTACCCTACATTTTGCCTTTATACTTCATTTTGTACTTGCTGGAAGACTCGGGCTACATTAGCCGAGTCGCCTTTCTAATGGATACCGCCATGCATAAGATGGGGCTTCACGGTAAGGCTTTCATTCCACTACTTCTGGGATTTGGATGTAACGTCCCAGCCTGCATAGGATGTAGAATCTTAGAGACTGAGAGAGAAAGATTAATCGCAGTCTTCGTAGTGACGCTTGTTCCATGTGCAGCTGAGACAGTAATTATTCTAAGCCTTGTCGGAAAATACTTAGGGTTTCAATGGGCTTTGCTCCTCTATTTATTCAACCTACTCATAATCCTAATTCTCGGCAGATTTGCATTCAAGATACTTCCAGGCGAGCCGACCGCATTAATAATGGAGATGCATGAATATAGAGTGCCTCACTTAAAAACTGTGCTAAAACAAACATGGTTCAGGTTTTACGAGTTCATTAAAATAGCCTTCCCACTGATAATTTTGGGCAGCACACTGATAAAGGCAATTGAGGCTTTCGGACTACTACAACCATTGTCAATAATGTTCAGCCCAATAATAGTTGACTGGCTTGGACTACCGATGATAACTGGCATCACGCTACTCTTCGGCATATTAAGAAAAGAACTCACCGTAATTTTACTATCAACATTGTTCGGGACAACAAACCTTATAGAAGTCCCAGGATTCGGGCCAATAAACATGATTGTCTTCACGGTAGTCGCAATGTTCTACATTCCCTGCATCTCGACGATTGCCGCGCTCGTCAAAGAAATAGGCTGGAAAAAGGCCCTAATGATATCTTTGTTTGAACTATTATTTGCAATCGGTCTAGGCGGAATAATTTACAGAGTCTTAACATTGTTCATTTAGTAGAAGTAAGTATATTAATCTAATCATTTATACATACTTAGCATGCTTACATCGCTGCCTTCTATAGATCTTCATAATGCTGAAAAAGCAATAGTAGATTTCATTAAGAATTTTTTAGACAGTTCAGGCATGGATGGCATAGTACTTGGCCTAAGCGGGGGCATAGACTCAGCCACGGTTGCGACACTATGCGCTAAGGCCGCTGGGCCATCGAGAGTCTTAGGACTCATAATGCCGTCTAGTACCTCGTCGAGGGATGATATCAATGATGCTAAGGAATTAGCAGATGGATTAGGAATAAGCAGGCTCGTCATTGATATATCAGATGCTCAAGAAAACATCGCTCATCTCTATAAGGATAATAGTAAATTGAGCAGGATTGCCTATGGAAACATTGCTCCGCGTCTCAGAATGACTATTCTCTATCTTTACGCCAATAATAAGAATTTACTCGTCGTTGGTAGTAGCAATAAGTCCGAGTTAATGGTCGGCTACTTTACTAAATATGGTGATGGCGGAGTAGACATTCTTCCCATCGGAGACTTGTATAAAACGCATGTCAAAGAATTAGCAAAATGGCTCAACATTCCACAAAGAATAATTGATAAGAAGCCTTCGGCCGGACTCTGGCCGGGACAGACGGACGAGGAGGAGTTGGGAATTACTTATCGAGAATTAGACCTTATACTTTATGCGCTTCTAGACATGGGGTTGAGCGTTGAAAAAGCCTCTGAAGTTACTGGACTAGAAATAAACAAGGTTAGAAAAGTCTACCAAATGGTGACGAGAAGCGAACATAAAAGAAAGCTACCTCCTTATCCTCCAATTAAACAATTATTAAGATAAATGGCATAGAGTTAAAAATAGTTAAAATTAAATATGCTTATTTTCGTTAACGCTATTAAATATTCGTAATGGTATATATATTGGTTTTTTCGATATTTTTAATTCAAAGATAGAAATGCGCATCGTCAGGTTCTACTTACCGGGGCGAGGAACGAGGATAGGCGTCATGAATGAGGATGAAGTCATAGACATTACGCGTATGGGCAGCCTTAAAATATCTTCTTTTCTACAGCTAATAAGACTTGCTAAGAAGGCTGAGATGAGTGTGACAGAATACTTAGAGAAAAAGCTTAAGAATAGTTCTGGCAAGAGATATAATTACTCAGAGCTAGACGTCAGGCCTAATAATAATTCGCCTCATCTAGTCATTCCACTAACTCCGCCCGAAGTTTGGGGAGCTGGCGTCACATACCTCAGGAGCAGAGACGCTAGGGAGTACGAGACGAGAGCCAAAGGAGTATACGACCTAGTCTATGAGGCAGAGAGACCAGAAATATTTCTAAAGGCCACTAAAAGCAGGTGTGTTGGACCAAACCAAGAAGTATACATAAGAAGCGACTCCAATTGGACCGTGCCTGAGCCAGAGCTCGGGCTAGTTCTCGGCCCAAACTTAGAAATCGTGGGATACACTATTGGTAACGATGTATCTGCAAGAGATATAGAGGGTGAAAACCCACTCTATTGTCCACAAGCTAAAATCTATAAGAATGCGTGTGCATTAGGTCCTGCCATCACTCCAGCCGAAGCGATTAGTAATCCAAGAGACCTAAAAATAGAAATGAAGATCATTAGAGACGGTAAGGTAGTATTCCACGGCGAGACAAATACGGGAATGATGAAACGAACTCTGGAGGAACTTAGGAGTTATCTTATCAGGGATAATCCAGTACCTCCTGGGACTGTTTTCCTGACAGGAACAGGAATAGTACCGCCAGATGACTTCTCGCTCAGTCATAATGACGTGATCGAGATTACGATAGAAAAGATAGGCACGCTCAGAAATATAGCGGTTAAAAACAATAAAAATATCTAAATTAATAGCCTATATAGATTGTCTTTATCTTCGTGTAGAAATCTAGGACTGTCTCGCCAAGCTCTCTAAATGTCTCTGAGCTTGATTTCTTAAATCCTCCGAATGGTACTTGAATCTCTATTCCGGTTGTCGGCTTATTTATCTTTACAACACCCGCCTTAATTCTTTTCATGAATTCAAATGCCTTGTCTAGACTGTTCGTGAAGATTGAAGCCGCAAGTCCATACTCAACAGAATTAGCAATATCTATTGCTTCATCAAAACTAGAGGCCGTTATCACTGAGAGGACTGGACCAAAGATTTCTTCCCTCGCTATACGCATATCCGGCGAAACTTCTGTAAATACTGTGGGCTCGACGAAGTATCCCTTATCATACTCGCCTCCAGTAAGTCTTTTTCCACCAGTCACTAGCTTAGCCCCCTCCGAAATGCCTATACTTATGTAGGAGAGGATTTTTTCCAGTTCTCGCTGACCCACTACTGGACCAATATCTATCCCCTCTTTTAATCCATTCCCAACTCTGAATTTCTTCGCCCTCTCAACGATTTTTCTTATGAACTCATCTGCTATTTTATCAATCACTATTGCCCTGCTGGTTGCTGTACATACTTGGCCTGTTAGGCCAAAAGCCCCTCTAGCTACCATCTCTACTGCCTTATCTATATCCGCGTCCGGTAGGATTATTGCTGGATTTTTCCCACCTAACTCAAGCTGGATTCTAATATTCTTCCCAGAAGTAGCAGAAAGTCGACGGATCTCCTCACCAACCTCTAAAGAACCGGTAAAAGTAATCGCGTCAACATTCTTGCTTGTAATCATTTCTAAACCTACTGTAGTCCCACTTCCAGTCACGTAGTTGATGACGCCTTTCGGTATTCCTGCCTTTATCAGCGCCTCTACTAATAAATAACCGATGAGTGGAGTATAGGATGCTGGCTTAAACACTACTGTGTTTCCACATGCAAGCGCAGGGGCAATTTTCCAAGAAGGGATAGCTGCTGGAAAGTTCCATGGAGTTATCACCGACACAACACCTATCGGCTCTCTAATGGTAATTAGATGAGTCCTCAGCTCAGATGAGTGTAGACTCTCCCCGTGAATCCTGCTAGCCAGTACGCCGTAAAACCTGAATAGACTTATCGCCCTGTTGATTTCTACTCTGCTATCGTTAAGAGTCTTGCCCTCTTCCATCGTTAATATATTCACAAGCTCTTCCCTCATCGAGTCAAGTATTTCTGATGCTTTGATGAGTATTCTTCCTCTCTCTCCGGGAGGTGTCTCAGACCACTTCTCCCATGCTTCCAGGGCGGCTGATATTGCATTTTTAGCATCTTCACGAGTTGATAATTGAAAATAACCAAGAACATCGTCAGTATCTGCTGGATTATTATCAACGAAGCGCTCACCACTAGAAGATTCAACGTATTCACCATTAATATAATTCTTATACACGACTGACTGCATACTCAAATTATTTACTTAGATAGTTATAGTATAAATATTTTAAGCAAAAACAACGTTAATAGTAAATTCTCAATAACTTTTGGATGACTGCATCGAGATACTCTTTGTCCCGCTAAATATCTCGCTCAGAAATTTTGTTCAGGGCTAAACGCTATATCATTTTTCTTATTTCGTTAATAAGCTCGTCGCAAACTTCATGTGTAGTAGATTTTCCACCTAGGTCTGGAGTCATTACCTTTTTCCTAGCCAATAGATTAGTGACGCTCCTTTCTATCAATTCCGCACACTTCTTCGCCCTTTCATCAATATGATTTTCACCCAGCCAGGCAAGCATCATGGACGCAGATAAAATCATGGCAATTGGGTTTGCATACTTCGGGTCAATGCTAGGAGCAGACCCATGGACAGGCTCAAATAATGCATATTTATCGCCGATATTCCCTGAGGGGGCGATTCCTAGTGTTCCACAGACTCCTGCCGCCTCGTCGCTAAGTATATCGCCAAACATGTTTGTGGTTAGTATAACATCAAACTGTGATGGATCCACGACTAGTTGATAAGCGGCATTATCTACATACATGTATTCAAGCCTAAAATCACCCATTGAGTTGATTATGGCCGTCGCGACTTCTCTAAAGAAACGATGGGCCATAATAACGTTTGACTTATCTACAATAGTTATTTTTTTCTTTCTATGAGCAGCATATTTGCATGCAGTCCTAGCTATTCTCTCCGTTCCAAATCTAGAAAACGACATAAGAGCCACTGCATAATCAAGCCCAACATCTTCAACTCCTCTATAAACATCCTCTGTATTTTCTCTGACTATTAACAAATCAACTCCAGTATACTTAGACTTTACTCCTTCGTATGTCTTAGCAGGTCTTAAGTTTGCATAAAGGTCAAGCCTCCTTCTCAAGTATACAATGACATCCTTAGCTGTCTCTCCAACCGGCCCCTTCAGACAAGCATCAGACTTCTCAATAGTCAAGAGGCTACTTTGCGGCAGTGAGGAGCCGAAGTCCCTTAATGCACCGTCGCCAGCAGGCGCATCGTGAAAGTTAATGTTTAACCCTAACTGGTCAGAAACAAAACATAAGACACGTAACGTCTCATTAACGATTGACGGCCCAATCCCGTCTCCCCGAATTACAGCTATCCTATACATTTCTTCATCTTCGCCATTAATATTTGGAAAATGGAAGTATAAGAGTTATAACTTCGAGTTGAATAATTAGTCTTAGTGAGACTGCTAGCACTTTTCTCAGGTGGTAAAGACTCATTATTAGCAGTGCAAAAAGCACTTGAAATGGGACATAAAGTTGCATGCTTGCTTACAGTGAAGCCGGAGAGACTTGACTCCTGGATGTTCCATACTGTATGTCTATCTGCTACTCCCTTACAGGCCGAGGCAATGAATATTCCACATGTCGTAATAAAAGTTAGCGGCATAAAAGAACTAGAGCAAATCGAGTTGATTTATTCAATCAAAAAAGTAATAATGGATTATGAAGTAGAGGGCATAGTGAGTGGCTCGATTATAAGTAATTATCAAAAGAAGAGAATCGATATGCTATGTGAGAAATATTCCTTGACACATATTGCTCCAAATTGGGGCACTTCTAGCCCTGAATTATTAGGAGAAGTTATTAGGAGAGGCTACGTAGTCATGATTACTTCAGTAAATGCTTATGGCTTGGGACGCGAGTGGTTAGGACGCATAATCGACGAAGAATCAGTAAAGGAGCTTATTGAAACTGCAGAGAGGTACGGTTTTAACGCTGGAGGAGAAGGCGGAGAATATGAGACATTAGTCCTTGACTCACCCTTGTTTAATCGAAGATTACATATCAAAGACTACGAAGTAGTATGGAAAAAGAATTATGGATATATTCATCCAAAATCAATTTTGCTCTCCGCTAAGTCTTAACCCCAATGCAGCTTAGAATCTCTTTTATAATTCGTGCAGTAATTCCCCAGATAATATTATTCTTATCCATGCTGTATACATCCGCTAAGACCTCGCCTCTCATACTCTTCATATATCTTCTCTCGAATACAAGATTACGGAGGGCTACCCAGCGATAATCTTTAAGCTCCTCGTTAATAACGACAGGGGGCTTATTACTCGTTAATAAAATGAGCGGCATTATCTTTAGTTCTGGCCTAATGCGTGGAGACCTTGGAGGAAGCCAACCTATGGGCAATAGTGATGACAGGTCTATCGACGTCTCCTCCATTACTTCTCTCCTTATAGTATCGTAAAGATCTGTATCATGACCACTCCATTTACCACCTGGCATCGCCCAGTCACCGCTCCATGGATCACTTGGTTTCTCTGCTCTTTTTACTAATAGGACCTCTAATTCCAATGTAAGAATTGCTGCAACGCCTGCCCAATTATCACCACCCGTAGGAACAGGATTAAAAGGAAGCAGACATTTCGAAAGCTTAACAAGCCACTCAGTCATCTATTCTTTATATTTTTTACTTACCTCCTAAATAACATAATTTGTGGATTCCACACAAGTGCGAGCAAACTACATTGAGAGCTGTCCAAACTGTGGCGGAGACATAACAGACGAAGAATTATTACTAAGGAGTGTTTGTTCTAAATGCTTAAGCGAACCAGCAAGTACCCAATATGAGCTCTACCAAAAACTGAAAAACAGTGGAGAACTACTCAATTTTAAGGAACCGCTTGAGCTGGCTATCTGGATTAATGATTTCAAGGATTTTTTCAAAAGACTTGTCGGTGCAAGGCCTTGGTCACTGCAAGAGACATGGGCTAGAAGAGTATACCTCGGAAGAAGCTTCTCCATCGTTGCACCTACAGGGATGGGAAAATCAATATTCGGACTAGTAATGTGTATATATTTAGCAACGAGGGGGCAAAAGTGCTACTTCATTGTGCCGAGCAGCCTATTAGTGCAACACTTCTTAGACAAGGCAAATGCATTCATCGAAAAAATTTCCGGAGATAAGCCAAAAGTAATCGGCTACTACTCAGGAATGCCCAAAAAAGAGGCTGGAGAAGTATTAAAAAGAATAGGTGATAGAGATTTCGACATTTTAATCACTACGGATAGATTCCTCTATAATAGATTTGATATCTTAATGCGCAATGATTTCAACTTCATATTTGTAGATGATGTTGATTCCTTTCTTAAAAGTCCAAAAAACATCGATAAGGTAATCATGTTGATGGGGTTTAAGCCTGATGTTATCGATGAAGTAATGAGAATAATCGAGTTAAGAAGAAAGAGAAGACTGACAGAGGAAGAACTGGACGAATTAGACCTACTCGAAGAATCGATCAATAATCATAGATGCTCAGTCAAGAAAGTATTAGTAGTCTCAGGAGCCACCCTAAGAGGAGTCAGGTCACGCCGATTGCAATTGTTTCGTTATTTGTTTGGCTTTCAGCCAGGTTATAGTTTTGAATTTGTCAGAAATATTACAAACTTTATCGTTAAGAAATCCACTACTATCGAAGAGGAGGTCTACAATATACTCAAGAAGTTTGGCGGAGGATGCCTAATATTTGTGCCTCAGACCGAGGGAATAAGTTATGCATCAAGATTATCCGAATACTTGAACAAGAAACAGATACCAGTCCATGCATATTCTAAAATGAATCCAAAAATGATACACTTATTCATCAATGGAAACTTTCATGCACTTATTGGAGTTGCAAGTAATAAGAGCCCACTTGCCAGAGGAATAGACCTTCCCGAAAATATTAGGTACGTGATATTTGCAGGAGTGCCTAGAAGAGAAATTAAGATTTCAAAAGATGAATACGTTCCGGTAAAACTCTTAACACTACTCAGAAATATATCGCCACTAATTGAAGATCAGTTTTCCAATGAGGTGTCACGCGTCATAGCAATGTTATCAAAAACCGTTCCTACACACTCTGAAATAATTGAAAAAGTTCGAGAGGCCTTGATGAATAATGCTGAGCTGGAGGGGTTCGAAGGATTTGTCCTCCAAGCTGTTAAAGAGGCTAGAAGACTTATCTCGCAATTGCTTACAGAGGAAAGAATAAAGATCCTGACGGAGCGTACAGACATTTATATTAGAGTTCAAGAAGACGGTTATAGACTCATTATTCCAGACATTGATGGATTTATACAGGCTTCTGGTCGTTCCTCTAGACTATATGCCGGAGGAATAAGCAGAGGCATATCATTCATCATCAACGACGATGAAAAGGCACTTCATGGATTGCTAAAACGCCTAAAAGTGCTTTACGAGGAAGAATCATTCATTGAATATTCAGAAGAAGTAGCAGCTAAGGAATTTGAAAAAGTTGATGAAGATAGAAGGAAAATAATAGCCATTAAGAAAGGCGAGATCATAGCGGAGGAAATGGACATTATCAAATCAGCATTGGTAATAGTTGAGTCACCTACGAAGGCTAGGACTATTGCGACGTTTTTCGGCAGACCTGTGAGGAGAAGAGTTGGAAACTTAACTGTTTATGAATCACTTAGCGGCGAGATGGTTCTGACAGTCGTTGCTTGTCAGGGACACATATTTGACCTTACTACTATTCATGGTTTTCACGGTGTAGACATCAGAAATGGAATATTCGTACCTAATTATACCTATATTAAGAAATGTATGAAATGTGGTGAGCAATTTACAGATAGTGATAAATGTCCTGAATGTGGTTCTAAAAATGTATTCTCTAAAAAAGAAATAATGGATTCCTTGAAGCAATTAGCACTGGAGGCAAACAGAATTTTAATAGCTACGGACCCTGATGCTGAGGGAGAAAAAATAGGATACGACGTATATTGCAACTTGTATCCATACAATAATAATATAGACAGGCTGCTATTTCATGAGGTTACACGGAAGGCGCTTAGGAGATCGATTAATTCGCTCGAAAAAATTAGGCCATCATTAGTAGAATCCCAGACGGTTAGACGAATAGAAGACAGATGGATTGGATTCGAGTTAAGTAGAAAATTATGGGAAAAATTTGGAAGAAGGACTCTTTCAGCTGGTCGGGTACAGACCCCTGTACTGGGATGGATAATAGAGAGAATGAATGAGGCCAAGAAGAAACAAACCGTAGCTACATTTACGCTTGAAAATGAATTAAGGATTGAGGTTGCAGAGCCTAAAGATTTGGAGGAACTGCATGAAAAAGTAAATAAAGGTGAACTCTTTGCTGAAATTGAAGTTCTCTCGGTAAAATCAGACATAGTCAATCCGCCTCCACCCTATTCGACCGATTCGTTACTCAGAGATGCCTCCATCTCCTTAAGAATGGGAACAGCAGAGACTATGCGTGTTGCACAGACACTATTCGAGTCAGGGCTCATCACGTATCATAGGACAGACTCAACTACTGTCTCAAGCACCGGCGCATCATTAGCACAGCAATATATTGAAGAAAACTACCCAGGTCTGTACAAATGGAGACCGTACAAAAGCGAGGGAGCTCATGAATGCATAAGGCCAACTAGGCCACTAAACAGGAGACAATTAGAGTTCTATCTTCGGTCGGGCGTTATGAGGCTCCCTTTAAAAATTGGAGAAAAAGAGTTAAGATTATATGAATTGATTTTTAATAGATTTATTGCTTCCCAAATGGTCGAGGCGACCGTTACTGTTCAGGAGCTCAAAGTAATTCTTAACAATAATACAACTACGTTAAACCAAATAGTCTCTATAGATTCACCTGGATTCCTTAAAGTTTTGCCGATTGTTAAACCTATAAAGATGGTCTCCCCGGGCAAGTTTCGGGTAGTAAACATCGAGGTAAAGCGGATACCTGCTAAATATTTGTTTAATGAAGGAGAACTTGTGGCCATGATGAGGCAGAGAGGAATAGGAAGGCCGAGCACTTATTCAAGAATACTCGAGGTTCTATATAATCGAGGATATATTTTCCAAAATAATGGAAGACTACTAAGCACAAAACTTGGACGAGCTATCTATAATTACTTAACAGATAAATACGGAGATTTAGTCTCAGAAGAATTAACGAGGAAACTAGAGGAGACAATGGATAAGATTGAAAATAGAGAAATCAACTATCAAGAAGTGCTTAAGCAGCTCTATGCAGATTTATCTCGAATAATGAAAGAAACGAACTGATTAATTGGAAAAGGTAATAAGATCCCAAAGGTAATAAAATATGTCAAAAGAGATGAACGTATAAATGAGTTTGGAACAATACATTGATGCACTCTATTCAAATGTTTATTACTTATTTATAATTGGGTTGGCTCTTTACGTTGCATATGTTATTTATTCGTCGGTGAAAGAGGCGAAATAAAATTTATTCTTAATATTTCCCCTAGAATTTGGCATGCTCTGCATACATCACTCGTCGAGGGGCTAAGACATACACGACAGAATTTTTTAGCGGTTTCTTTTTCTTGTCGCATCAATAATTCCTCAAGCGACGAGATTGCTGCATAAAGAGAGCCGGGATGCCTCTCCTCGAACTCAGTTAAAAATCTTCTGATTGAATCTCTTTGCGAATATGATGCATAGGGACATGGCGTCTCTTGAAATGGTATTCCTGAAATATATGCATATAGTACTACCTCGCTTTCAGGAGTTAATCTGAAAGGTGCGACCCTTGGGATGGGGCCCTCCTTTGACCTTACACCTATCAATCCTTTCGGCAAGTCTCCTCTTAATATATTCATTAGATATGTCTGAATAATATCATCCAGCGTGTGAGCTGTCGCGATGACTGTTGCCCCGACTTTTTCAGCCGCTATGTCTAACGCTCTTCGCCTAAGAACTCCACATATTGTACATGGACCAAAATCTTTCTTCGCTTGATTATAAATATTCATGTATTCGTGAATAGTGATTTTGAACAGCTCCTTAAAGGCGTATACGTGATGCTCTACTCCGAGTCTATTGCAGAAATCTACGGCTAGTTTAAGTGACTCGTCTCTATACCCCGGTATTCCCTCATCTATAGTTATAGCTACGAGTGAAGCCTCTGGAAAATCTCTCTCAATCTTCCATAACAATTTAACAAGCGATAAACTATCTTTTCCCCCAGAGACAGCAACAGCTATTCTATCATCTTCCCTAAACAAATTATACTTAGATATTGTCTTTCTAACACGTTTCTCGAAACTTTCAATAAAGCAACTTCTACAAAGCTTTTCACCAGATATCTCTCTCTTATAGACTACTTTTTCGGAGCTACATCGACTGCATATTGACATTTAGCTACCTACCGAATTATCATGAAGTTCGAGGTAAAAAAGATGTTGCCTACCCCAAAAGAAAAATAATGATAAATAAGGAGCAAATTATAGAAAAATTAGTGTAATAAGATTGTCTCCAATAAGGATAATTGAGCCTCCTCGAGGGATGGACGACATATTACCAGAAGATTTCGACCTAATCAACCAAATTATCCAAGCAGTCAGAAAATTATTCAAGCTTTATGGATACTGCGAGATAGAGACGCCACCTGTTGAGTATTATGAAATATTTGCCGCGAAATCCGGCGAAGAGATACTTGAACACATGTATGTATTTACTGATAGGCATAACCGAAGGCTAGTTCTTAGGCCTGAGATGACGGCTCCGGTAGCAAGGCTCGTTGCTGGGAAGCTTAGCCGAAGACCACTCCCACTTCGTCTCGGATATATAGCTGACTGTTATAGACTCGACGAGCCGCAATGGGGTAGAAGACGAAGATTCTATCACGGTGGGTTCGAGCTTTTTGGTTCTAGAGAACCAATAGCGGACGTAGAGATCTTACAAGTAGTGAGCGAGTTCTTTAGAAATCTCAACATTGCTGGTTACTCATTTAAAATTGGTCATGTAGGTATTCATAGGTCCCTTATGGATGAGGCAGGAATAAATGAGGATGAACAAGACAGAATATTATCGTTAATAGACCGAGGAAGAGTGGACGATGCAATAGAGCTTGCAAGAAAAAATGCCAAGGACTCCGCCCCTCTAAAGACAATGGAAGAACTAATCTCCTTGAGGCCCGATAAGGCAGGGAAGATTATAACTAATGTAATCAATATGATGGATAGATATGAAAAAGTAAGAAGTGCAGCCTTCAACTTACTGGAGATTGTTGAACTAGCTTCAAAAGTAATTGACGACGACATTCTTATTTATCATCCTGGTTTTTCAAGAGGACTTGGCTACTATACCGGTTTAATCTTTGAGGTCTATGGTCCATTGGCAGACATAGCCCTTGCCGGAGGCGGTAGATATGACAAGCTTGTTGAACTATTCGGTGGAAGACCAATTCCAGGCGTGGGAGCAGCCATTGGGATTACAAGAGTGTATCAATACCTAAGTGATAGACTCGGAAGGGTTGGTAAGACTCCGCCGCCTGAGGTTCATATAGCCCCACTGACCAAGAATGCATGGAGCATTTCACTACTTGTTTCAAGAAGACTAAGGGAAGAAGGTATAGCCACAGAAGTAGAGGTATCCTCAAAAAATATTTCAGACATTATTAAAACATGTGAGAGAAGAGGCATTAGATTTTTAGTCATTCTTGGAGATAGAGAGGTTGAGCAATCACAAATCACATTAAGAGACCTAGATAAGAGAGAACAAATCAATATTCCTATAGTAGAAATAGAAAGGGCAATCAGAATTATTAAGGAGGGAAAATGACCTTTGCTTCACACAGAGCTAATGATTGAATCATTAGTTATCGTATCGATTCTTACAATTTTATCGATAAGGCTAAAAGTCCTCGACATGTATGGAGGAATAACTGCTGCTATCATTGGAATGATTGTATATCAGACAGTCGGTAGACTGGGGATTCTCTCACTGTGCATCTTCTTGCTAGTTTCTGGATTAGCAACCAGGGTTGGATATGAATACAAAAAAAGTATAGGAGTCATAGAGTCAAAATCAGGGATAAGAGGATTTCGAAACGTAATAGGAAATGGATTAGTCGCAGCAATAATCAGCATTATATACTCTATTAATTATGAACATTCAGGGATATTTTTAGCGGGATTTCTAGGCTCTGTATCCGCAGTCTTTGCCGACACGCTAGCCACGGAGATCGGATTGCTATATAAAGGAAAACCTAGACTAATAATTGGATTAAAAAAGACTATGCCAGGGACACCTGGAGGCGTAACTACATATGGCTATGCCGGGGCTCTATCTTCCTCATTAATTTTAATTATTGCTCTAACACCTTTTCTGATTAATAATAATTTACTAGGCATGAAGAAAGCGGCATTAATTATTTTGCTCTCAGGAATAGGAGGCACAACCATTGATAGTATTGCTGGACAACTGCTTCAAGCAACTTATAAGTGCATAATTTGTGGAATAACTACAGAGTATCCATTCCACTGCGGTGAAAAATGCGAAAAAATTAAGGGTAACAGCTACGTAAATAATCATCTAGTAAATATAATTTGTTCAGCAGCAGGCGTGGCGATCGGAATGATTGGCTATGAAATATTTTAATTCACGGTTAGTATTCTAATATTTTTAGGCTTGTTCAGCTCTTTTATAATGCACCTTGATATATTCAGGCCTAATCTTGGTCAGTTCAGCTTCAGGAAGGTACGATAAGATCTCCCATGCAATCTCGAGCGACTCATCAAGCGACCGATTTTCATCCTTATCTTGGCTTAAGAATCGTTGTTCGAATACGTCGCCGAATTCGAGATATCTTAAGTCAGTACCTGTAAGTCCTGACTTTCCCACGATTTCTGCTAGTGACCTCAGTTGAACTGCACGAGAATATGAGGCATAAAGCTGGTTACTCACTTCTCCATGGTCCGGCCTAGTTTTCTTAGGAGCAATGATACCCGGGCCCATCAGTCTACTAAGAGACATAAGAACATTAATAGGTGGATAAATTCCCTTTCTATAAATTTCTCTTCCTAATACAATCTGTCCCTCGGTTATGTATCCAGTGAGGTCTGGTATTGGATGCGTGATATCATCACTCGGCATGCTTAGAATAGGCATCTGGGTTACGCTTCCTTTACGGTTCTTGATTCTGCCAGCTCTTTCATAAATCGATGCCAAGTCAGTATACATGTATCCGGGATATCCCTTCCTACCCGGAACTTCTTCCCTTGCGGCACTTATCTCCCTGAGCGCCTCGCAATAATTAGTCATGTCTGTTAGGATAACGAGTATGTGGTAACCCTCCTCAAAGGCCAGGTATTCAGCAAGGGTCAAGGCTACCCTAGGAGTAATTATCCTCTCGACAGCTGGGTCATCAGCAAGATTAAGAAAGAGTGCAGATCTATTAAGTGCTCCACTCTCTTCAAGACTTGTCTTAAAGTACCTTGCCTCGTCGTTCTGTACTCCTATAGCCGCGAAGATGACTGCAAATTCCTCCTCTTCTCCGGGCACCGTTGCTTGTCTCGCTATCTGCGCGGCCAGCGTGTTGTGAGGCATGCCCGAGCCGCTGAATATTGGTAGTTTTTGGCCCCTTACTAGGCTGTTCATTACATCAATAGCAGATATGCCAGTCTGAATAAAATCGCTTGGATAATCTCTCTCCTCGGGATTAATTGGCTCACCGTTAATATCTCTGAATTCAGTAGTCACGGGTGGGGGCAGCTCATCTATCGGCCTACCTAGACCGTCAAAAACTCTACCCAACATATCTGTCGATACTCCAAGCTTCATTGTTGTTCCAAGGAATCTAGCCTTAACGCCCTCGATTGATAGTCCATGCGTGCCCTCAAATACCTGTATGACTGCTCTTCCATGACCTATCTCTAACACTCGTCCTAGCCTTGTCTCGCCAGTCTGCGTCTCTACCTCTACAAGCTCATCATAGGACGCATTCCACACATTATCTACAACGATCAATGGTCCCCTAATTTCATAGATGCTGGTGTACTCAACGCCTAACTGACGAGAAAAACCTCGCTCCATCACATGTTCAATTTATAAAGAAATATTCACACTAAATAACCTTATGTTTTCATAATAGCCATGGACCAGATGAAAATTCAATATTTATCTAAGGTTTGATTGACTTAATATGGAAAAGAAGAGATGTCAGTATCATTCGGCGGGGGCTACCTAAAGACAAAACTAGAACTAATAAGGCTCAAAAGATCCGTACGCGTGGCCGAACGTGTCTACAAAATTCTTGAAGATAAACGAGATGTTTTAGTCGCACGTCTAAATGAACTTATCGAGCAGGCACAACGACATAGAGAACAACTAATTTATATGCTTTCAGAGGCCTATTCTGCCATTCAAGATGCTTACATAAGGCTTGGACCGACAAGGTTTGAAAGCATAGCGACAACAATTCCAGAAACATTGACAATAGACATAAATAAATATTCAATGATGGGGATCACCATTCCGACAATAGAGGTTGCACAAAATATAGAGACTCGCTATCCATACAGTATTGCCGATACCTCAATAAGTCTGGATGAAGCAGTAAGAAAGATGCAAACAATTATTCCAATGCTCTGTAATGCAGCAGCAACGGAAAATGCAATATTCAGAATCGCAGAAGAATTAAGAAAGACACAAAGGCTCTTAAACGCGCTTGAATACGTAGTTATACCTAGGTATAATTCAGCTATCCACGAAATAACAATGACGCTTGACGAGATGGAGAGAGACTACTTTACTAAGTTAAAGCATGTTAAAAGAATGCTCGAGAAGAGAGCATCAAGCACGACTAAACTTAAATCATCCTAAGCAAAAATAAAAAACATGGAAGAAGAACTATCTAAACAAATAGACCAGATTTTTGAAGAAATAGAAAAAACCATCACATCTAAAATCGAGTCGTTTAAACAAGAACTTCGCAACAAGTCAGAAAAAATAATTAAAGAAAACGAGAACCAAAAATGAAATATTCGTCACGACCACTGAAGATTAGGGCCCGTGGCCTAGCTTGGATAAGGCGCCGGCCTCCGGAGCCGGAGAACGCGGGTTCAAGTCCCGCCGGGCCCGCATAGGCCATTACTTTTGTTTTGCATTAGTTTCTTCGAAAAGGTTTCATCGAGTTGGAATGCATGTATATATTGAGCTTGATTTAGTACTACAGGTGAGATGCATGAATAAGGATTTAAGGATCGTATTGCTAGGAATGTTAATCATGTCTTGTTTGTTGCCGACAGCATATGCTGCCGAGGCTGAGACTAATGCGACTGTGAGTAAAGTCTTCGGTGCTACAGTTGCCTTCTGCGTTGCAGTCGCGGCCGCTGGATTTTCGATATCTAAGGCGGGGTCTGCTGGCTTAGCCGCCTCAGCTGAAAGACCTGAAGTCAGAACCGTGGCCATCATTATTGCCGCATTCGGAGAGGCATTAGCTATCTATGGGATAGCAATCGCGTTCTTCATCCTAAGCGCATAAATAATTCAAATTCACTTTTTCAATAATGAAATTTTTAGGAGGCGAAAGATAAATAAGTGAATAATGTGTTTCATAGTTTGGGTACACTGCCCCGGTAGCTCAGGCTGGGAGAGCGCCCGGCTGAAGACCGGGAAGTCGCCGGTTCAAGTCCGGCCCGGGGCATAATTTAGTTAAATCGAAAATTTAGTGTGTCATAATGTAGAATTTAGAATTATTGCGATGAAGATTAGTGCTAGGTAGGGGCTTGTAAATTTGAAGAGGCTCCAAGTATTTGTATGGGTCGGTGAGAAGAATAGTCTTAAGCTAAGATACAGCAGCGCAATGCTTAATGGAGCCGTAATCACTAGGTATAACAAACCAAATTTTATAGGGTCTAATAAATATAGGAGGAAGTTGAAGAGTGCCATTAGGATAGATGTCGATGCAATGCACCTGATTGCTTTGTCTTCAGAAATTATAACCGGCAACATTGGAATATTGGCTCTTGCATAGTCATCCTTGTATTTTAAAGCAAGGCTCCACACGTGAATCGGTATCCATAATACTACGATCGAAGCAAGTAGAAATCCCTCTAATGTGAGCTGATTTGTTGCAGCGACGTGCCCCATCATGGCCGGCGCGCCTCCTGCAAAGCTGCCTAGAAAGATGTTTAATGGAGTCCTTCTCTTCGACAATAAGACATATATCACGACATAATCGAAAATGCCAAATATCAAAAACGCGAGGACGTACAAATTAATCGTTAAAGACAACATGACTGATATTACTATTAATATTAATCCAAATGCGAGTGCTTTCTCCGGCGGATTTATCTGACCTGAAGGCAGGGGCCTCCTCATAGTTCTACGCATTATTCTATCGATATCGATTTCAAAATAATTTGCCACAGTTTCTGCTCCTGCAGAACCGGAAATTAAAATTGCGAGGATAAGAATTATCTTCTCGAGTGGTGGAATGCCGTCTGTGCCTAAGAATAATCCACCAACACCAGTAAATACTAACAGCCACCAGACTCTGGGCTTCGTGACGCGGAAATATGTTTCAAGGGTCTTTGTGAGGTGAGAAAGCGATGAAGCTTGACTCATTATTTGGCAAAATAGTGTCCCAATAATATAAGTTTGTGTTTCATGCTGCAAAATGATATTTCTTGTTTGGCTCAATACTTTTATTATAGATTGTTTATATTAATTATTCATGCATAAAATTCTAGATGGTAGAGTAGCAATAATTACTGGGAGTTCCAGAGGGATAGGGAGAGCAATAGCTTTAAGATTTGCGAATGAAGGGGCAAGAGTTGTATGTAACTATGTGTCTCATGAGGGTAAAGCAAAAGAAGTCGTAGAGCAGATAAAATCTATGGGTAGTGAAGCATTAGCCATAAAGGCAGACGTAGCTTCTAGAGAAGAAGCTGAACAACTCGTAGAGGCCACCGTCAAGTACTTCGGAAGATTAGACATATTGGTAAATAACGCTGGAATACTTATTAAGGGCGGAATCTTTGATGATTTATCAATTCTTGATAAACTCATAGACGTAAATGTTAAAGGAGTAATAAATTGTACTAGGGCTGCTGCAAGAATAATGATGGAGCAAAGATATGGTCGCGTCATAAACTTGTCTTCAATCGCTGGGATAGGGACCTCAGCGAAAAATACCACTTACTATGCAATCAGCAAGGCAGCGGTCATAATATTAACCAAACGGCTTGCTTTAGAATTAGGAGAATATGGAATAACGGTGAATGCAGTAGCGCCTGGACTAATAATGACGGATATGGTTAAAAGTCAAAGCAAAGAGGAGCGTGAAAGTATTTTGAGACTGGCGCTTGAAAGGTCAGTCTTAAGGAGAGTGGGCAAACCAGAGGATGTAGCATCATTAATTACTTATTTGGCTTCCGAGGAGGCAGGGTACATCACAGGACAGATAATCACTATAGATGGTGGAAGAACAGATTTCCTGACTCGCTCCTGCTAGATTGGATGAAAAGATATATGAGTAAAAGAGATTACCAAAAGGTTAGTGAGTGTGTCAAGCTATGAAAAGAGACGATGCTTTGTATATTTCAAGACTTGTTTTAGGATTATTTATGGGATTCATGTCCGGGATTCTATCAGCATCAATGTCATGGATCTTGATAATCATCCTTGGGATAATGGTTTACGTCTTAACCGTCCCAATCTCAATAAGATTAGCTATTGATTCTACCAAGACTCAAAAGAGGAACGCAGCTCTAAACGGTATTGGAACATACGCACTCTTCTGGATAACTGGATGGATATTGTTTTATAACCTCATTTATTAATGAGCAACCACGTCATTTTTAACTTTCTACTTTAATTTATGAGGAACTGGAATCTTATCTATATTGTTCAGAATTATTTTCCACACTTCGATATAGGCGTCTTGCTTACCCAATACATTTATTGATGTTTCTTTAATAACCTTTAGAAATTTTTGAGAATTAGTCACAGCATCTCCATTCGTGTATAGTTTGAAGAGCAATGAGTCCTTGTCCTCAGAAGTATATGAGAAATAGAGACCATAAAGAGCAAGGTAAGCTCTTTTTTCTTCTTCAGTACTAATTCTTCTTTTCAGTGATGCTAATATTTTCTCTGCATCTGTTATTCTTCCTTCAAATAACGTCTTTGCGAATTTCAAAACTATATTTCTAAGACGTTCATTATCCATGTAGATTATCATGCATGTCGTAGTTTTAAACCTAACTGAGTTTTTTAACGTCTTTCTTTATCTGACTCTTCTACGTCTTCCACTCCATTAGTAGTTATCTTTATTAAGACTTCACCTTCTGGCAAGTATGGGCTTGATATTAATCGCACTATTCTCACATTCTTACCAGCAGTCTTACGAATAAAGAGTCTTGTATGACTGGTATGTCCAACTATATGTCCACCAACAGGTGAAACAGCAGTAGGTGCAAAGAACTCATCTGGACGCGCCATTACCTGATTCGTAACTACAGCTACTGCATTAAAGGCCCTTGCAAGTCTGAGAAGCTTATGCATGTGTTTATTTAGTTTTTGCTGTCTTTCGGGAAGCATCTCTCTTCCTGCATACTCACTCCTGAAATGAGCTGTTAAGGAGTCGATTATGATTAGCTTGACGTTATTCTCCTTTATTATTTTATCCGCCTTGTCTAATAATAACATTTGGTGATCTGAGTTATATGCCTCTGAAAAAATGATTCTTTCTGACACTCTATCAAAATCCAGTCCAAGATGCTTCGCCATCTGTTCGATTCGCTCTATTCTAAAGGTGTTCTCTGTATCTATATAGAGGGCCGAGCCGTCTAGACCTCCTTTTTCCGGAGGTAACTGAACATTTACCGCTAATTGGTGACATATCTGGCTCTTGCCTGAGCCGAATTCTCCGAAGAACTCAGTTATTGATTGTGTTTCTAATCCACCGCCTACAAGAGCGTCGAGAGCCTTGCTTCCTGTTGTCAGTCTCCCTATATTACTTTTAATAGAGGCTAATTCTTTAGCAGTTACCCACGAGATCTCTATTGATTCTCGTGCAAGATTTATTAGCTCAGCTGCTTTTTTCTCTCCTATTCCTGCTGCTTCAAGTTCACTGATAGTAGCTGTTGCTAATGCTTCTATAGTAGAGTAGCCGATCTCCTTAAGCTTCTCAGCAGTTGCCGGCCCTACACCTGGTAGCTCAGAGATATCCGTGAATACTGGATGCTTGTCCTTCACTTTCTGAGGCAACTCCATACAAAATCATGTATAAGGTATATTTAAGCAATAGCCGGTTGCCTGAAAATAAAATAAACAATCTCTTGGTTGATTGAACTAATGTTAATATGGTTCTAAGCCCTATGATTCTTTAATGCTTAGGTCTGGGCTAACACTGATTAAGAAACCAGAAAATAAGAGGAGGCTGATAGTAATTGATATATCTCCTTCTCCAGGAGTAGTTGGGCTGATAGTTAGCAATCTATTTACTGATTCGCTGGCTTCAGAAAAAATTGCAGAAATATCCTCACCGCATTTTCCTCAGGTCACACTTATCAATAATGATGGAATAGCCTCTCTACCAAAAGTAGAGATTTATGATATAAAGACAGCGAGTAATGATGTATCTTTATTGTTAATAACTCGCAACTTTCTGGTTGATTCAAATGAAGCAGGTGATGAGGCGTCACAACTAATACTAGAAGTTTTAAGAGATAGTAAAGTTTCTGAAGTAATTCTTTTATCAAGTGCAAGAATTATGGGGACGGGAGACGTATTTGTATCTTCAACCATCCTTGATTTTACTCGTACATTTTTGCAACTTGGCGCGAAGACAATACCTAATATGGAGGTTCTACCCATCGACAGGCTAGCAGCCTCGCTTCTGTTTAAACTCTTTATAAAAGGTACGCCTGTAACCCTACTAATTTCTGACACCGCAAGCTATATGCCCGACCTATCTGCCGCAAAAAGGCTCATTAAATTATTATCAAGATATCTCGGAATATCTATAGATGTTGCCAAGCTAGATAAAGAGATAGAGAGACAAAAGATAATTTTTGAAGAAATTGAGCGGGCTTTAAGAGAAGAATATAAGGAGAGAGAGGGGCGCCCACCATCATACATTGGATAAATTTATGATATAGATTTGCAATAAAAAGTTATAAACATTGATAAAATATTACTTAAGGGACTTGATTGATAAGAAAGTTCTAGACGAGTTGGAAAATGTTGTAGGGCCTGACAGGATCATTTATGATAAATGTGAACTTCTGACATATGAATGCGACGCACAGACATTTTTTAAAAAACCGCCAGACGTAGTTGTATTTCCCATCTCAACCGAAGAAGTATCAAAAATAGTAAATATATGTATAAAATATAAAATCCCATTCCTACCGAGGGGTGCCGGTACAGCTCTCTGTGGTAGCGCTGTAGCCATCAGAGGCGGAGTCATGCTCGCCTTAACAAGGATGAATAAAGTCCTTGAAACAGATCTTGAGAACCAAAGAGTGACGGTGGAGCCTTATGTGACTGCAAATGAATTAACATCCTTACTCTCTAAATATGGCTTTTTTTACGCTCCTGACCCTGCTAGCTATATCGTTTCCTCAATAGGTGGAAATATTGCCCATAATGCTGGAGGCAATCACTGCATTAAATATGGCGTCACAACGAATCACGTAGTTGGATTGGAGGTCGTCCTTCCAAACGGCGAGGTCATAGAACTGGGTGGTAAAGCGCTAGACCCTCCCGGTTATGACTTGGTTGGACTAATGGTTGGCTCAGAGGGTACATTAGGAATAATTACAAAAGCTATTCTTAGAATATTACGCCGACCACCGGCCTCAGCTGCTATACTAGCAATATTCGACTCAATAGTCGACGCTTCAAATACAGTGTCAGAGGTCATATCGAGTGGAATAACGCCAGCCGCCATAGAATTCATGGATCAATTAGCAATTATAGCAGTGGAGTCCGGAGCAAGAGCATGCGGACTACCTAAGGATGCGGCTGCAATATTGTTGTTTGAAGTCGAGGGGTACGAGGAAGAATTGGACATGTTGGGACGAAGAATAATAGAGATTTGTGAAAAGAATAATTCAAAAAGTGTAAAGATGGCGAAAGACATTGATGGCATAGCGAGACTAATGGCTGGACGTAAAGCGGCTTTTGGGTCAATGGGTAATCTTGCACCTGCTTTTGTAGTCGATGATGGTACCATCCTTAGATCAAAATTACCAGAAGTAATGCAAAAGATAAAGGAGAAAAGTGAGGAAAGCGGTTTAAAAATTGCAAATGTCTTCCACGCAGGGGAAGGGAATCTACACCCATTAATTTTATATGACCCAAGAAAAAAAGAAGAGGCTGAAAAAGCATTAAAGGTCGGGCTTGACATTTTAAGACTCTGCTTGATTATTGGAGGAACAATTACAGGAGAACATGGAGTAGGCATTGAAAAAATTGAGCTAATGCCTATTCAATACACGGCAGAGGAGCTCAGAAAAATGGCAATTATAAAATTAATTTTTGATCCACATATCTTATGCAATCCTGGAAAAATAATACCAGAAAAATTCTTTATGGAAGTGAATAAACATGAATGAGGTAGAAGCAATAGAAAAGGTAATATCTGGATTAAAAATTATAAGTGAAGAAGAACTTGATAAATTCCAAGTTGATGGAGTCAGACCAAAAGTAGTTGTGGAACCTGAATCTGAAGATGAAATAGCTTCATTGTTAAAAATAGCAAACGACAAGGGTTTCACAGTTATTCCTTGGGGGGGAGGAACAATGATGAGTTTAGGAAATATTCCAAAATGTCTCGATATCGTAATTTCGTTAAAAAGATTAAATAAAATTGTTGAATACTTGCCAGAAGACCTTGTAGTTACCTCCGAGGCTGGAGTGACATTAGAAGCTCTCCAGGCATCATTATTAAAAAATAAACAATTTTTACCTTTAGATCCACCTAGAAGCGAACAAGCTACGTTGGGAGGAATAGTATCTTCAAATTCATTTGGGCCCCTAAGATATCTTTATGGGTGTGTAAGAGACCTTCTCTTAGGCATAAAAGTAGTGGGAGCAAACGGCATAGTAATGAAGTTTGGGGGAAAAGTAGTAAAAAATGTGGCAGGCTATGACATTAAAAAGCTCTTTATAGGTTCATTGGGTACGCTTGGCATAATTACTCAGACTACTTTTAGATTATATGCAATTCCAGAGTATGAAGAAAGTTTCATCTGTACATTTAAGAACATAGACGACTTGTCTGGTGCTTCATTAAAAATACTTAAAACTATCCATTCCTCGATTGGTATCGGGCTATCTGCAGTAGAGATACTTGATCCTAACTTCTGTGAATTGTTGAAGCATCTCGGAACTACTGAAGATTATCTGCTCGCAATAAGAGTTTTAGGTTTAACTAAAACAGGACTAGAAAGAAGAATAAATGAATTAAAAGAAATAGTGAAGGATTATTCTCCAGCAAATATGATTACACTGAATGATGATGAACATATTAAGTTTTGGAACGAAATAAAAAATCATCCCGACATAGCTTCCACATTTTTTGTAAGATGCAAAATCAGTACATTAATATCAAGGGTTACAAGTGTAATGAAAAAGATTGAGGAGTTAAAGAAAAAGCATGAGATTAAATATTCTATTATAGCTCACATTGGATTAGGCATTATACATTCATATTTTTATTCATTAAACTATGATGACTTGATAAAAACACTCGACGAGCTCAGAAGTTACGTAATTAATATCGGGTCAGGGAGCAGCTTAGTGATCGAGACAGCCCCGGTGGAGATTAAAAGATTAATCAATGTATGGGGACCGACCCGTGGCGATTTTGCCTTGATGAGAGCTATTAAAAAAGCGTTTGACCCAAAGGGGATACTTAGTCCGGGTAGATTCGTTGGAGGGATATGAATTGGGAGAGTATATAGAAAAGGAGATATTAGATAGATTAGTTCTAGCGTGTATTCACTGTGGATTTTGTCTGCAGAGTTGTCCTACTTATAGAGTATTAGGATACGAACCTGACTCTCCGAGAGGTAGGCTATACCTAATCAAGTCTCTGTTAGAAAATAGAGTCGGCCCAGAAGAAAGCGTCTTGGAGCATTTATACAAATGTATAGTATGCAGAGGATGCGAAACAGCATGCCCCTCCGGGATTAAGTACGGATTCATTATGGACTCTATGAGGAGTCAAATAAGCAAGAGTCATGAATTCTCCTTCATTAAAAAATTGGAGCTTAGCATAGGCGCTAAATTTTTAATCTCTCATATCGACTTTTTAAGGTTTATTATGAGCGTTATCCGCTTATCTCAAAAAATCGGTATCGACCGTTTAGTCCGACATATGCCAAAACCATTAAATGAATTAGACTATCTTATGCCATCTCTCCCCACGTCGAAAATACACTATTCAAAAATTCCAGAAATCATAAGGCCAGACTCGAAAAGGAGAGCAAGAGTCGGATTCCTTCATGGATGTCTAATGGAGGCCGCTTTGCCATGGGTGAATAGAGCAATGATTCATGTATTGCTTGCTAATGGATATGAAGTTATTACACCGAGGAACCAGACTTGTTGTGGAGCAGCTCCTCTACATGAAGGATTTATTGAATACGCAAAAAAATTAGCCAGAAGAAATATAGACATTTTCGAAAGAGCGGACGTAGACTACGTACTCTCTTCGGCATCAGGATGTGTAGCTACACTAAAAATGTATGACGAGTTATTAAAGAACGATTCTAAATATGAAAACAAGGCTAAAGAATTTAAAAATAAAGTAAAAGATTTTAGCGAACTATTTTTTGAAAACGGTTTCGATAAGAATTTCGGAGAATTAGACTTAAAGGTAACTTTTCACGACTCCTGCAGTCTTGCACATGCTCAAAAGATTACGAAACAACCTAGAATAATTTTGAATTCAATTCCCGGACTAAAATTGGTCGAGATGAAAGACTCGGACTTATGTTGCGGAGCCGGAGGACTAAATTGGATTTTGTATCCTGAAATAACTCGAGAGACATTGGGTATGAAGTTACAAAATGCAAAAGCTACAAATGCGTCAGTTGTACTGGTCTCAAACATACCCTGTTATCTAAACATTTCCAGAGGAGTACGAAGATTAAAGCTCGACATGAAAGTAGCACATTATGTTGAACTGCTGGACGAGGCTTATCGTAAAGCCAAAGCTTATTCAGAGAAAACTGAATAAAGATAGGATATTAAATTAGCAAATTATTGAGATTAGATATAAAGTCGATGAGCTCAATTAAAGAGTGAAGTTTATTATTAAAATAAAAGAACTAAAATTCAACTAAGGTATATTGGTAAGAAAAAGTCCTATAAATTTACAGAAGTATTCGATCCATCACTCCTTCAAGTGGATGCATTATTCTTGAATTTGTATAATGTTTAAGCTGAAGTCTGCAAGTTTCACTTTGAGAAAAGACTGGCATTTGAGCATGTTCTATTTTTGTGAATAGTTTATTTCCTATTTCTCTTGATGCCTCATGGTGTTTTTTAATAAGTCCCCATATCCCTGCTATACCACAGCACTCTTCAAATTCTGTCAATTTATAGCCAGCAAGTTCAAGTAATCTTTTTACACTAGTTGTTAATCTTGCAGCTTTTGTGAAGCAGCTATGATGATAAACTGCATTCTCGACAGGCCCTTTAAATCTAATTCTGCCATCGTCATACTCATTAAGTAATATATCTACTATGTCTATAGTATTCTCAGCAACTATTCTAGACTTTTCATCACCTAGTAGCTCTGGATAATCAATCTTTAAAGCAACATATGCTGCCGGAGAAATAGTAATCACCTTACCATCATTCTTGATAAATTCATACATACTATCGATGTTAAATCTTGCAATCTTGACTGCTCTTTTCAATGCTCCAAATTCCAATGCTAGTGTCCCTGCCTCCATTTGTGGAGGAGCCTCAACTCGGTATCCAAGCCTTTGTAAAAGGTTCACTGTCCTTATACCAAGCTCTACATCGTGATAATTAGTAAACACGTCTATAAATAATGCAAGTCTCCCTCTATCACCATTGCTGCTTGAATGTTTCTTGATATATTTCTCTAGTGAGTCACCGTAAAAGCTAGGAAAGGGTGCATTGCGATCAATATCTAATATTTGTTCAAGCAAAGTTCTTCCAAAATTGCTCTTCACTAACAAATTTGATAGGGTTGGAATCATTGCTCCTAGCTTCTCAAATGTTCCATAATATGTGTAGAAAAATTTGTTGAGCCGTAGTGGTCCACTACTCTTTACTCGCCAGATTAATTGAGGAATCCTGACACCTGCTGGACAGACTTCTAGGCATCTCCTACATCCGAAGCATAGGTCCATCAATTCTTGAATAGCATTTGACTCAATTGATAAGTTCAGCACACTCGAGTGTTTTGCCTGTAGAAGGACTATTCTTCCACGGGATGTTCTTGAATCCCTGTATGATAAAGATATATTTGATGTTGGGCAGACACTGTTACAGAACCCGCATCTGACACATTTGAGAACATCGTATAAATAATCATTTAATACTTTATCTAGTGTTCTTTGTCTGAACATGTTTTAACCACTTTTGTTTAATAAATCGTCTAGATCAAATGCTATGCCTGGAGACAGTATATAATTGGGGTCGAGTAGTCTCTTAATTTTAATCATTAAGTTGTATGACTCTCCATGCTGGAGTCTCATGTAGCTTTTCTTTTCAGTACCTATGCCATGTTCGCCCGAGACGGCGCCGCCAATCGATATCACCCATCGATTAAGTTCATCATTAGCTCTATGTAGACTCTCTATTTTTTCACCATTATCTCCAGTCCCCCAATTTACATGTAGATTTCCATCGCCGAAATGTCCAATACACGAGGTTCTTAATCCATATTTCTTTCCAATACTGTATGCCTTTTCAACTGCCTCCACTAGCCGAGATAAAGGAATAATTACATCGCTTATTAGTGTGAATCTTCCGAGTTTTAGAACAGATGGATAGGCACCTTTACGAGCAGACCATAACCTCTCTCTATCCTCTTTGCTGCTCGCATGCCAAATCTCAAACCCACCATTTTCTTTAACAACACTTATACATCGCTCCATCTCCTCATAAGCGGCTTTTTTGCTTCCATGAGTCTCAATAAGCAACATAGCCTCTGCGTTTGGAAATTCAATTTTCTTAAACTCAGAGACGGCCCCCATCGTTGGCTTATCCATAAACTCTAAAGCGGCAACATCAAGTCCCTGCCTGATTATTTTATAAATTGCCTTAGTCGCATCAGAAATTGATGAGAAGAACGCAGCGGATGTCTCCATACTCTCAGGTAATGGTCTAAGCCTTAAGTTAATCTCTGTGAATATTGCGAGTGTTCCCTGAGAACCGATAAGCATTTTAACAACATCAAACCCTAAGGAATATTTGAACGTCTTTGTTCCAAGTCTTTGGAGACCATCTCTTGGAAATGCCGCCTCAAATCCTAAAACGTATTCTCTCGTGGTTCCGTACTTTACGGCTTTTAATCCTGAAGCATTTGAAGCAGCCATACCTCCGATTGTACATGCAGCGCCACTGGAAGGGTCTGGTGGGAAAAATAATCCATAGCGTTCAAGCTCTTTATTTAGTGCGTCATAAACCACTCCTGGCTGCACCCTGACCTGCATGTTCTCCTCATCTATTTCAACGATTTTATTCATCTTTTTCATATTCACAACAATTCCTCTATGTACAGGGACAGTACCGGTAAGCCCAGTACCTCCGCCTCTAGGATAGACAGGAATTTTTTTCTCGTCAGCATATTTTAGAATTTCCACGACTTGTTCTGAAGTTTCAGGCCATACAACTACTTCAGGCTTATGAAATCCGCCTAGTTGTGCATCAATGGCGTTTGTCACTAGGTCCTCCTCATCAGTACTGACATTATTCGAACCGCAGAGTTTTTCAAGATAATCAATATCTTTACTCGAAACTTTGCTAAAGTAGTTTGTCATATTATATTATTTATTATGACTACAATTTTAAATATTTATTGCTACATTATGTTGATAAGTTAATTTAAGTAATGTTATGCATCAATTTCAGGTCGTTTTTAAAGATTTTTAACTCGTCAGGAATCTCAATTCTTATCGGGTCTCTAAGTGATAAGTTTTGTTGTTTTTTAGTTCTCCATACACTGCTATTAAAATCCTTTATCATTTCAGTAAACATTATCATCTTTCCAATTCTTTGCTTTTTGGGTAATCGTTCGAGATGTACACTTTTCTTAGAATACAGTTTTTTCCACATATAGTCTGTTATGAATGGAGAAATTGGTGCTAACAATATTAGACACGTCTTAAGGCATTTATGTAAAGTATACCATGCAGCTCTTGCTGAGGTTTTCTTGCCTGAGCGGAGGAGCGCCCTACTTTTAACCATTTCTATGTAATGATCTGCAAAGGTATTCCAGAGAAAGTCTCTTATCTTAGTTGCGGGTATGAAAAAGTTAAATGACTTATATCCCTCTAAACACTCATTGACTAGTTTATTTAGTTCTGCGAGTATCCACTTGTCTGTAGGTAATAATTTTGGTTTCCTAGGATAAGGAAACTGAGAAACAAACCTAGCGATGTTCCAGAGCTTTGTTAGAAACTTTCCAGCAGATGCTATTCTTTGCTCAGAAATTCTAAAATCATAGCCAAGGCTTGCCTCTTGTGCAGACCAGTATCTAAAGACATCGGCGCCGTATTTTTCGAGAATTGGATATGGATCAATGACATTGCCTCTACTCTTACTCATTTTTTCTCCCTTCTCATCAAGTCCTAATCCACCTATCCAGACATGTCTGAATGGTGGCTTTCCCGTTAGTTGATAGCATCTTAGTATTGTGTAATACAGCCAAGTCCTGACAATGTCTTTACCTTGGGGGCGTATTCCTGTTGGATATCCCTTTCTAAATAACTCATTGTCTTGCTTATAGCCACTTACGAATAATGGAGTAATACTGGAATCCATCCATGTGTCAAATGTTCTATCCTCGCCGATAAATTCTCTTGAACCACATTTTGCACAATTCTCAAAAGGCGCTGGTTCTATCCATGGTCTATAATATTTACCGGGACTCGGTACATGTGGTTCTCCACATTCTTTACAGTACCAAATTGGAATCTCAGTTGCATAGTAGCGTCGTCTTGAAATCGGCCAATCAATAGTAAGTGAGTTGATCCAGTCAATTAACAGCTGACGATGGAATTGAGGATGAAACTCCATCTTTTCAATTATTTTTAATAGTTCTTGTCTGTATCTAAGCTGTTCAAGATAGAATTCATTCATCGGTATTATTTCAATCGGTGTTCCAGACCTCTCACAAATAGGCTCGTTATGAATGATTTCTTCAACCTTCTCAACATATCTTAGCTCCTGTAAAAGTTCAATTATCTTTGCTCTCGCCTCTTTTACAGATAGTCCCTTTAAGGGACCTGTTACCTCTGTCATCCTTCCACTCGTATCAATCGCTATCACTTCGTTCAATCCGAGCTCTCTGAAAAGCTGTACATCAGTCTGGTCTCCATAGCTGCAGACCATGACTAAGCCGCTTCCGAACTCTGGCCTAGCTGCCTTATGAGGAATTATCGGCACTTCTTGTCCATAAAGGGGCACTATTGCTGTTTTCTCTGTCAGATGCACATATCTATCATCCTCAGGATTGTGTATTACTGCTCTGCAAGCAGCCAATAACTCTGGCCGCGTTGTAGCTACTATTATTATTTCTTCTGTCTCTTTTACCATAAATTTTATGTAAACAAGTTTAGTAACAGTCTCTCTATAATCTATTTCTGCATCAGCAACTGTTGTTCCGCACTCCCAGCAATAATTATTTGGTCTAGTAGAGATGTATACGAGTCCCCGATTAAAAAGTTCAATAAAAGTTGCCTGTGTAAGCGCCCTGTACTCAGGTGAATCTGTCCTGTAATGGTTTAATAATTCGCCTGAAAGTCCCATTCTTCTCATTATGTTAATCATTTCTTCCTCAAGCTTATCTAATGTTTCTGAACATAATCTAATGAACTCCTCTCGAGGAATCTCGGTCAGTTTTATCCCAAGTTCACGTTCTACGTATTTTTCTACCGGTATACCGTTTCTGTCTATTCCTATTGGGAATCTTACTTCATATCCCATCATCCTTGCAGTTCTGGCTATCATGTCGATTTGAGCATACTGGGCCGCTGCACCTATATGCCATGGCCTGCCCGACGGATAGGGCGGAGGCGTATCTATGATGAATATCTTTTTTCTTGACTTTTTATTGAATCTATAAATTTTTTCTTTTTCCCATTCTTTTATGAGCGAAATCTCGATTGATGGGTCCCATGTTTTTTGACTTATCTTGGGCGTCATCTTAAACTCAGACATCCTTTATCCCTCTATTAGTCACGGTGAACAATTGATAAATTGTTCTTAGCCCTCTCTTATATCTATCCGTCGTTCTTAGCCTCTTTCTAAGGAATTCGTCGAACTTTACGGTGTTTGAGTATTTATTTTTTAATCTTCTAAGAATTAATTCACCTTCTCTATCAAGGTCCAACAAGACTACAACTCTCGATGCATGACGTAGGGAAAAGGAATCAGCTAGCTTGTAAAAATCATATAGTGTATAGATCTTAGCTTTAATTCCCGCCTCTCTTAATGCTTCAATGTCCGATTTTCCCTCTACGAGAATAAATGTATTTTCATCCACGCTATTATTAATGAGCTTAACTATCTCTTCAATCTCCTCTCTATCTTCGTTATGCATATTTTTGATTAGAATATCTATATTCCAATATATAGAATTATCATAAATTGCAACAGAATATGCGGTTTTTGTGTGGAGCGTCATATTATATGCTAATTAATGTATTACCAATGCTTTTTCCAAACTCACTTTCTAACTACCCTCAGGGTGATTAGAATGAGAGTAGTAACGGTTCACCTTCCTGAAGCGTACTTAGAAGCCATAGACGAGTTGGTCAGGAGGCGGTTATATCCGAATAGGGCTGAGGCAATAAGAATGGCAGTGAGGGACTTCATAAAGGAGGAGGCAAGGACAAGTGAGTGAAACAACAATACAGACATCCGTTGACAGTGTAGAGGGAGTTAGATTAAAGCTAATTGGTATTGGAGGAGCTGGTTGCAACACTGTAAATAGGTTAATTTCGGGGGGACTTTACGGCGCGGTTACTATTGCTGCTAACACTGACAAACAGCACCTAGACATGATTAGGGCTCATCAAAAGATTCTCCTTGGACCTACAGTTACGAAGTTTCATGGTGCGGGTGGGAACCCAGAAGTCGGAAGAATTGCGGCTGAGGAATCAATAGAAGAAATTCGCCAATCAGTTCAAGATTCAGACCTTGTCTTTATTGCTGCAGGGTTAGGCGGAGGCACAGGGACTGGCGCGGCTCCACTCGTTGCAAAAGTAGCAAAAGAATCAGGAGCAATAGTCGTCGGAGTTGTTACTATGCCTTTCAGGTTTGAGGGAAGTATCAGGAGAAGAATTGCTGTGAAAGGTCTCGAAGAGTTGCAAAAATATACCAACACCGTCGTAGTAATCGATAATAATAGATTACTTGAGCTTTATCCTCAATATAACCTGAAAACAGCCTTCTCGTTGGCTGATGAAGTGATAAATAACATGATTCTAAGCATTACTGAGTCAATTGTCAAGCCCAGCCTTATCAATATCGATTTCGAGGACTTCAAGGCCGTGGTTGGTCAGGGCAAGCTTGCTTCTCTAGGAATCGGTCGTAGTAGCTCGCCTAATAGGGCGGAAGAAGCCACGTTTAATGCCCTTCAGTCTCCACTACTTGAAGGTACTTTTGATGGAATCACAGCAGCAATCGTGCACGTAACTGGTGGAGAAGATATGAAACTGAAGGAGGCTTCTCGCCCACCCGAGATAATATCAGAACTAATGGGTGATGATGGACTAGTAGTTTGGGGGGCGAGAATTGATAACTACTATGCATCGACGATGCAGGTCGCTTTGATACTCACAGGGGTCTCAAGCGTCGCAATAACTTATGGAGGCGAGTCAGGACCGTTGGTCGATCTTGAAGGTGAAAGACTCAAAGAAGTAGTAGCAAAAGCTCCATCACCGATAGATGATAATCATCATGAAAAAGAAGAAGACGAACTAGAGAAATTAATAGCAGAGTTAGGCATAAAAAGATTAAAAATAGATAGGTAAGAATATTATTAAGTCCTAATAATAATTATAGTTTTGTTGTATTCGTTTTATTTCTCAATTCTTCAATTTTGCGGTCAGGAATCTTCTTGAAGAGTGGATAAGGTCGTTTTATCATGTGCCCGGCCTCTATAGGTGTTGTTCCTGCATTAAGCCAAGCATCTCCATCTGGGATCTTTATGTCCAGCATCTCTCTCATCTTTATCGCTGATACTGGTATAAACGGCTCTAATAGTATCGAGAGACACTTAACGACTTGTGCTGCAACATAGAGTGTTGTAGCTGCTCGATTAGGTTCAGTTTTTATCTGATGCCATGGCTCTTTCTTTGTCAAATACATATTTCCCCGGCTAGACAATTCGGTGAGAATTTCAAGTGACTGTCTCATCCTCAATTCATCCATAAATTTTGATGCCTTAATAGGCGCCTCACGTATAAATGAGAGCAGTTCGTTGTCAAGCTCGTCGAAAGTGTGTGGCGAAGGAATCAGTCCATTAAAATGATTATAGATAAAAGTCAAAACCCTATGTACAAAGTTTCCAATATTGTCGTTTAGATCGTTGTTTATTGTTTTTTGAAAATCATCCCAGCTGAAGTTTGTATCACTCTTCTCTGGCCTTATCTTTATGAGGTAATATCGCCAATAATCGGCGGGAAAATAGCTAAGAGCTTGGTCAAGCCAGACACCTATTCCTCGACTCTTAGAGAATTTTTGTCCCTCAAACATCAAGTACTCAGTTGAGGAAACATTCCAGGGAAGAGTTAGTCTCTCATCGTAAGCCATTAGTAAAGCGGGCAGGATGATTGTATGGAAGGGTATATTATCTTTTCCGATAAAGTATACACTTCTCGTTTCTGAGTCCAACCAATATTTTTTCCATAATTCTTTATCACCTTTTTTTATGGACCACTCAATAGTAGCAGTAATGTATCCTATAACCGCCTCAAACCATACATATATCGTCTTGTCCTCTGCTCCAGGAAAGGGAGCCGGAATCCCCCATAGATTATCTCTAGTTATTGCCCTCGGCCTTAATCCTTCATTAATCCAGCTGAGTGAAAAATTCTTTGCGTTTTCTGGCAGCCTGTCATTTTGCAAAATCATCTCTTTAAGCTTTTCAGAGAATCGAGGGAGATCAAAATACCAATGTTTCGTCTTTTTGATAATAGGAGTCGAGCCACAGATACTACATTTACTATCCAATAATTCAAGAGGCTCAAGAACTACACCGCAGTTTTCACATTGGTCACCTCTAGCCGATGGATAACCACACTTAGGGCATGTTCCAATTACGAATCGATCGGGTAAAAATCTCTTACAGTTTTCGCAGAAGAGCTGATCGACATCTATTGAGTAGATATATCCTTTTTCATAGATTTTAAAGAAAAACTCTTTACAGAACGCTATGTGTACATCATTATGCGTACGAGTATAATTGTCAAATGATAGTGAAAACTTATTGAAGAGGTCCGTGACTATTGAGTGCATCTCGTCTGTAAGAATCTTTGGGTGTACTCCCCTCCTTATCGCTTCAACCTCGATGGGAGTTCCATGCTCATCAGATCCACTTACAAATACTACGTCCTCTCCCCGTAGCCTAAGATAACGAGCATAGACATCAGCGGATAAAGCTGAACCTATAAGCGTGCCTAGATGCGGTACGTTATTTATGTAGGGCCACGCTGAGCATACAAGCCACTTGCCGAGCTCTAATCACCCATTATCAAATATCACGTTAATTCCTTTATAAACACTTATTTCTGTATAACATAAAAACGAAGGTAAAATCATAAAAGATTAAAAATATCATGTTTTAAAATTATTTGCGAGAGATCTTGTCAAATCCGGAGGAAACTATTACTAGGTCTTTTAGAATTTCTGAGCATTCATTTAGAATACTAAGGGAGGATGCTGAAAGACAAAACATATCAGTAAATACGCTTGTTAATCAAATTCTAAACCTATACGTGAATTTTGAAAGATATGCAAAGACAACACATATGATAAAACTGCCAAGTCAATTATTAAAATCCCTCTTGGATGCTATTCAGGAAAGCATGATTATCAAGATCGCGCAACATTTAGGAGAAAATATTGCTGAATCTATCATACTTGTTAAGTCTGGGACTCTTAGCCTGGAAAGTATTATTACTCATCTTAAAGACCTTTCTATTTATGGGTATCTCTTCGAGTATAATGAAATAACTACTCCTCAAAAGATCACCATATCGCTTGTTCATCAATTTGGATTAAGGGGTTCGCTTCTTTTTGCCCACTACATCCAATCAGTATTTAAGAGAATCAACATTCAACCCTATTTTAATATTACTGAAAACGCCGTAACGCTTGAAATCATGAGAGAACGGTTATAGATTCATTAAACTACATTTAATCGCAAAAAATACCAATAGTTTATAACGTCGATATGTATATTTAGACTCAGAGATGCATATAACTTGCAACTAAGCAAAAAGCTCGGATTAGTGATTCTTTCCATCGCTATTGGAGTAGTAGTTTTAACCATTTTCACTACTAATATGCATTCATTAGTAATTGGTAAGGATAATACTTACCAGGCTCCAATAGTTGATGCATATTTAAGCACTTGTCCAATGATTAATGAATGGCGCCCCTTTGCGAATACGGCTCAAAGGCTCGACATAACTGAGGTAAAGAACAGGCTTGAACGATATGTCCAGAATTTAGGAGAGAACTATGCCGTATCTGAAATAATGGAGTTTAAAAATAATTTTTACGCAGTCATAATTGAAGAAGATACCGGTATGGGTGCATTCGAGTTACTCGTAAATCCATATACTGGCGCGATAACTCTCGAACCAGGACCAAACATGATGTGGAACACAAAATATGGAATGCATTTTAAAATGATGGGCGGCTTGTCATCACAGCCTAGAGATGTTACAATAGGTGAGAGCGAAGCAAAGGAGATAGCACTAAGATACCTAATGAAAACATTTCAAGGAACCATCATGGTAGAGGAACCTACTCGTTTTTACGGTTACTATACGTTTGACTATATGATTAATGGTGTGATTCATGGTATGCTTAGCGTTAATGGATTCACGGGAGAAGTATGGTATCACTCGTGGCATGGTGAATTCATCCAAGAAATCGAGGTGGATGAAATTGAATGATAGTCAAGGCCTGAGCCTAGCCGTCGTATTTACGATAGTTGGAGGAGTATTGATCCTAATCAATAGTGTCTTTTCTCTGATTTTATCATTGACTACACCTACGTCTGCATGGTTACCTACCTGGGGCTGTCCTTGCGGAATGAACTGGAGATGGGGAGGACCGATGATGCCTTGGCTCTTCACTGGTATGATGACTTATCTGCCCATCATTGGAGCTCTCTCCGGAGTTATGTTGATCATTAGTGGACTAATGATACACTCAAATACAAAAAATGCGGCTGTCTGGGGATCAATTGCCATCGTCTTCTCTATCTTAGGATTCCTCGGTGGCGGCGGATTTTTAATAGGCTCACTCGTCGGGCTGGTAGGCGGAATACTATTGTTGACACAGTATCAATAATTTAGAAAAATGACCTATTGAGTCATGACCGAGCCTATCAAAGTTACATACTTCTTGTAGAGGTGTCTCGTATAGTAATAGAGCTTCCTATTGCGTAGATATACTAACGCTCAAAATTCACGTTGTTATATAGCTTGGCATAGTCGTTCGCAAGTTCTTAAAGACATTCCGCAAAACGTTGTTATCCATGCTTGATGGCTACTAATGTGAGCCAGACCGATAGGAGGAGGGAGGCAATAGTCTCCTGGATGGCGACGCCCGTCCATGGCCAATCAATCATCCAGACCGCTAGGCTTGCAAGGAACGCGAGGACGGCATAGAGACCAGTCCCCAACGCCTTCATGATGAGCGTGCATATGCCATACACCAGTAGTGTCAATCCAAATAATGTGAAGAGTATGACTGAGACTGTTCCATGCGCCGTCCCAAAGTCCTCCGACAGGATGCCGACTAACACAAGATCTACACCTGATATTAAGAGTAGAATAGACCAAGGAATGACGAGTCGATGGTGCCTCCCACGAATTATTAAGACCGACGTCAAGGCGGCAAGTATGCCTGAGATTATTAAGCCTGTGTTAAAGATTAAAGCGTTCAGTCCCTGTCTTCCATAATTGCCGAGGTCGCTCAATGCGTTATTATAGAAGTTAAACCATGGAGAGATACCTATTGCGGCTGCTATAAAGAAGTATGCTGACCAGGCCGCAGCTAGGCCCGTATATCTTGCCCTCACGTAGATGATATACGACCAACAGAGAAATAAGTATTAACCTAGCCTAAAGGAAGAATACTTGGATTAGAGAGTAGAATCCAGATGAATAGGATGTCAAGTACGAGGATTACGGACCATATGACTAACGCAGCCTTTTCGGAGATCCTTGTCTGAGGCGCTTGATATTCTATGGGCCACTCCTCGTACTCTACGGGCTCCTCAGCCTCTGTGATCGAAGTAGCCGCGGCTATTCGCGGCTGACCTTCAGACTCCGCTACGAAGCCAATCACTCCACGCCCAGGATGCTCCGTCTTCTCCCACATGACCGGCTTAGCTATCTCCTGATAAATTGCCCTTAGACTTGCTAGAGGCATCATTACATAGGAGTAAAACAGCATCGGAAAAATTACATGCCACCAGGGCGTCTTGATTTTCTCGAACCAACCACCGAGAAGCCAAGTTGAGATGAAGACAGCGTTAAGGAATAATGGTAGAATCGCCCACGTCGGGAAGACGTCGCTGAGAAGTGGAGGTGTCAAACCGTACAGTTCTAATATCCAGAGTCCAGTCAGAGTGAAGCACACCCAGTTCAATAAGACTACTAACGGGGCAGACAGCATGATTAGGATAGAAAAGACCCTAGCGAATCCTACTCTTCTCATAAAGCTTGGCCGCCAAAGTAGTGGAAGGTATTTCCAAAGGCTCTGAAGCCAGCCCCTAAACCACCGTGTCCTCTGCCTCAGCCATCTCTTAAAGGTCACAGGTGCCTCCTCCCAATGCCTAGCGTCTATTACTCCTATCCGCATTTTAGCAAGAGTCATCCGAATAGCTAACTCAGCATCCTCTGCCACATTCAATGAGTCCCATCCACCTACCTGCACCGCCTTCGTCTTCCAGAAGTAGTTTCCTGTGCCTCCTAACGGCGTATAGAGTCCTAGCCGGGCCCTCCCATTCAACCATATTCGGAACCAGCCAGCATACTCATACGCAAATACCTTCGCTATCCATGAATCTTCCTCATTATTTATTCTCAGAATTGCTTGCACGGCATCATAGCCGTGGTCTACTAGTGCGGCAACAGCCTTCGGAAAAACATCCGAGTCAGGTATGTCCTCCACGTCAACAACTCCTACAATCTCTCCAGTACATAGCGGCAAGGCATCGTTCAGGGCGCTCGGTTTTGTGGGGTAAAATTCTCTCCGTGCAAGCGCCTTCACATTGTAAGGATATTTTTGTTGCAAAGATGCGGCTATTCGTTCACCGAGTGGGTCATCAGTAACGATAACAACTTCTTTAAGACTCGAAGGATAAGCGACATGGTTTACAAGCACCTCCGTCGTCCTCGCCAGTATAGGCTCGTTCATAGCAGGGACGATTATAGAGATTTTAGGAGCCCTGCTGGGTGGTGTAGCGGGTTTAAAGACTGGACCGATGCCTTTAACAGTTAGTAATATGTGATACGTTCCCCACACAATATAGAAAATAGTGATAAAATATGCTAAGAATGTGAGTGTCGGTCGAGTGAATACAAATAAAAGCAATGAGGTAATCGATAGGAAAAGAATTGCGATGAATACTCTTTTGTTAAATTTATTTTTCAAAGACAAAAGAATGCACCAATTCTAAAAGAATTTCTTTAATGTCCTCAAATCTTCTTCCTTTAATGGGTACTAGAGTGAAGTATGCTGGGTTAAGCACCCTTCCAAACTCGAGCATTTTCTCCTCATCCAAGAGCACTATGAAGTGTATGCCTAAGTCCGCTGCTTTTACAACAACCTTCATAGCCTCTGTAACATCACCTCCCTCACTTAAGACTTCGATAGCAGCAACTTTACCGTCTAAATGAATAAGGATATGAGCCAAATATAATGCCCCGCTCTTTCCCTTAACAATCTTTAGAACCTCAGTCTTTACGTTTAGACTCTGTTCCAATTCTGCCTTAATTTTCTGGATAAGCTCTAATATCGGGCGAGCTTTCTTGAGTTCACTACTTACACCGAAGATCGGGTATCTCTCTAAATTGATCTTATCAAGCGTCGTCGTGTGGTCTTTATCACATCTAAGACTTATTAGGGGGTATTGGAATATTGCTCCGCATCTTTGGCATCGGAAGCCTAGGCCTGGTCGACCATAGTCTATTCCCACTCTCTTCAATGGTTTATTGCATTTTGGACATCGCTCTATCACTCCTTGACTATCTTTTATGAAGTCTTCAACACCACCCATGAAGCCGCATTCATAGTGTACCACTAAGTCTAGTTGGAGGAGGTCGCTTTGCCTGCAGTTTGGACAGAGGACTTCAAGCCTAAGAGAGGTAGAACGACATATTGAGCAAGAGGGGAAAGAGATGAATCCTTTTACATCGAGAAAGGCCTCTTTATAGCAACTAAGTATATTTTCAGCCGGAATATGAAATCCAGCCAAGACATAGTATACCCCAAAGCCTGGAACTAGGGTGGGAATGATCTCCGGTTCACCATCTTCCTTCAAAAGAAGGAACACTAAATCCTTCACGCTAGTGACGAACTGGCTCTCTGGAATTTCCTTAGCGACCCTTCTTTGAGAAGCACCATCCATGATTATCTACACTATTCCTTCAAGGTCGATTAACTTGATTTTATTTAAACATTCTTGTGCAGGTGCTACCATAATTCCTCAATCTCTACCAACATCTAAACTATTTTCTCTATGTCTAGAAACACGCCTAAAATGAGACTGGCTCCCTGTATAAAAAACCTATAACGCAGGACAATTTCTCCAAACTTACAATGCCCTATTAAATTATGAAGGGTAATGTTCACCTCACCGCTACTTAATTAATAATCAAATATGCTGGTTTAAAAGGTCAAGGAAAACGGATCTAATACTCAATAATCATTGAACAAAAAATTTACTTAAAATAACCGATTTAACTTTTCAATTAGTTTTCATTAATCATTTCCCTATAGACAATGTCTACTATTTACTAAATTTGCTTCTGAGGATTTAGATATGTAAAGTAGAGCTTAAGTATGTTAGGGTCATTATTACCGAGTTTTTCTAATGTTCTAGCCTCTACTTCGTTTACGAATTCATTTGTAAATCTTGATGGTATGGAGACTAAACTATCAATTAAGTCGAGGGCTAGGGGTAGACCTGTTCCTTCATTGAAAAAGAATGGCTGGGAGACCCATCTCTCTATACACTCTTTATCTACACTCCTCGGATACTCAATCTCACAAACTGAAGTGCCGTCAAAAGCCTTTATCTGCGCCCTAGTCAAGTCATCAAGTGCTTTTTTAGGTAGTTCAAAAGTTTCAAATGGCGCTGAAACATTTTTCTCAGCTTTCTCAATTACTATCTCAAAGAGTTTGTAACGCCGAATTAGTGATGATACGGTATTGTAAAAAATGACGTGTTTCTGGGTTCCTAAGAGGTCATCGTAATAAAAAATTGTTCTTTTAGGCATTGCGTAGGATAGGATAAATTTGTCCAGTAAGGATGTAAAGACATTTTCGCTCTTATTCATTAATGCGTAGTATCCACCTATAGCTCTTGATGGGCTCCTCTTAATGACCGCAATAGTTCTCTTACTTTTAATTAACTCCTCTGTCAAATCGAATGTTTCTTTTACTATATTCTTCAGCATCTCTTTATGTTCTGGTTCTCTGGTTCTTAATGCGTGAAATAAAAATCCATAAAAGCTCCCGTCAATCAGGACGAGGTCGGACTTGTCCAAAGCTTCCAAGGCTAATTTTCTCTCATTATAATTAACTATCATTTCAAAAAAGTGTCTGCTCAAGTCTGGAGATAATGCTTGTTTCCTTTTGAATACGCCTGCCTTTAGAGACTCATTTATGTTTTCTAATCCCTTTATTGTTTTTATCCCCACAGCGAATACACCATATCTGACCCCAAGTCTCTCACTTAGTTGTGGAGACCTAGAACCATCTATGGCTGAAACAGTGTATAACTCATCACTATCTGGAAGTGCTTTTACGTATGGTTTGAGTAATTGTATCGCCTCCTTCAGAGCTTTTGATACCTCCTCTATTTTACTTGCGAGGTTTATTGATTCTTTCTCAGCTTCTTCAAAAAATCCTATCTGGAGATCATGTGGAAGCATCAGCCATTCTACATATTCTTCCATCAAGCTCTTCACCTCGGAGTGAAAGTCAAAAGTAAAGGCACGGGTGAAGGATTCATGATTCCCGCAAAATAAAATCTGCCTGGTTTTAGTTGTAAGAGTTGCTCAGGCCTAATGCCATATGGGCTCAGCCACTCAGAAGCCCCGCCCTCGCCCGTAGCATCTAATGGATGTATCCTACCTATGAAGTATGTATTCAAGTTTCTCCTAACGGCTGCGTTTATACCAATCTCACCTTTAATGCCCTGCGATATTAGAGTTAAGTTGAACTTTCTTTTTCTTCCGAGGGCAGCCAAGTTTTTAATCATTTCGGACGTCTGGGCCTGGATTCCTTTGGGATCCCAGGGTGCATATTGAGGTGCCTCATCTATAATCATGGCTATCTTTACGTCCTGACCAGTATCCATTGTTCTATATATCTCAGCACTAAGTGATAAGAAGAATCCAAGCTTACTTTCTACCATTGCGCCACTCATGTCAATTACTAGAACATGTTCTTCACGCAGTTTTTTTATTATCTCTGAAATTGTTATTGTTCCCATTAATGGTATCAAGTCTTCAGGCTTAATCTTTCTGAATACTCTTCTACAGGCTCGCCTTGCATTCTCCTTCCAATCACTTCTCTGTATGCTTTCAATCATGGTTTCAATGTTTGCCTTTAAAGTTTTGTAGAGTTTGTTATAGTCTCCTCCGGCCTCGTTTACTCTTTCTCTCCATTTTTCAATAAACTCGTCAAATGCATCTCTAATAGTTGCATTATCTCCAAACTTATAACTCAAATCTTGAAGATACGCAAATATTGATTCTTCATCCAATGCGATTTCGGTTATAGGAACCACGTTCTCCCTGAAGTAGGGTACATAGTCTGTCCCGCTCCAGTCTAGGATTAAGACGTCATATCCACATTTTTTGTAAAACTCCATCAATACGTATCTGGCAAGCCATGACTTACCGCTTCCCGTGCTTCCAAAAATGCCTACGTGGTAAGGTATGTAGTCCTTTAGTACAGGAACCAGCCAGCCCTCATGACCTTCAAGATATGCATCAAGGTATTCAGGCTCCTTGATGTTTCTTGCCAATAATTCAAGTGGATTGTCGTTATCTTCAAATAAATATACAGGCGACCTCGGAGCAATGATTAATTTATTTGGCTCAAAACCATTTGTCCCCTTGACGCCGATGGGCATTACTCTAAATGAATAGACTTCTCTAGCTCCTGACGGTTGGCCTCCATGCTTCAAGTAGGCCACGTCTGGTCGGTATGCATTATGGCTTAGAAACTCGTTCTTTCCTAATCCCTCACGCAATACTCCCACTATCTCATTTACGGGATTTTCCTCTCCGCCATTCTTTATTAAAACTAATTCTTCTGCTTTAATTTCTCTCTCAATATCCTTCAGTAATATGACGCGAGCATATGTTTCAGTCGAGCCGTCACCTATCCTACCAATAAACTTCAATTCCTTATAATGAAATAGTCTTGCCGAGATATAAGAATGTAAAGGTACTTATTCATATAACCCTATGTTTCTGGCTCTTAAATCTACTAATCTTTTGAGCCAACTACTGAATTCCTCGGGATTAATCCCTGAATAGCTCTTACCTTTTGCATCTCGGATAGAGATTGTTTTCTCTTTTTCTTCTTTATCTCCGACTATAACTATGAATGAAACCCTTTCATTATGCGCTTGAAGAATCTTTTTACTAATTGTACCTTCTCCACTACTCAGCGAACACCTAATTCCTCGTGAAGAGAAAATTTCTCTAATATTTTCGGCATAATTAATTACTCGATCAGAGACAGTCAGTATTCTAACTTGCTCGGGTGACAGCCAGACTGGCAGTCTACCATTGTAATGCTCTAATAAGAGGGCTATATAGCGGTCTAAGCTGCCTAGAAGTGCCCTATGAATCATCACAGGTCTCTTCTTAGACCCATCTGAGTCAACATATTCTAGCCCCAGCTTTTCAGGTATGAAAAAGTCAAGCTGTATAGTTGTGCACTGCCACTTCCTACCGAGTGAGTCCTCGACATCTATGTCTATCTTCGGTCCATAAAATGCTCCTTCACCTTCTTTTAGAATATAGTTTATTCCGAGCTCCTCTAATGAGTTTTTAAGCATCTCTGTCGCGTAATTCCAAAGCTCGAGAGAACCAATGAATTTTTCAGGCCTAGTTGATAAGTTGATAAATACGTTTCCACCGATTAGGTTTTGATGAATCATGATTGCCGCATTCATAATTTTTGTTACTTGCTCCTTTATCTGGTCTGGCCTACAAAAGACATGTCCATCGTCTTGCGTCAAAGACCTTACACGTAGTAGTCCCGTCAGTTCCCCTGACTGTTCATTCCTATAGACAGTGGCAAATTCTGAGTATGCTATTGGCAAATCTCTATAGCTTCTTGGCTTGCTCAAATAAATCAATGCATGTCCCGGACAATTCATTGGCTTAACTACATATTCTTCATCCTCAATATTTAGTACAAACATTCTTTCCCGATAAGCCTCGTAATGACCAGTCCTATACCAAAGGTCCGACTTAAATAAATGCGGAGTCCAAACCTCCTGGAATCCAAGACTCTGGTTTATCTCTCTAATATATTTAATGAGCTCTTCTCTAATAATGGCTCCTTTTGGATGATAAAGCGGTAGTCCAGAGCCTGCTTCTGGATTTATTGAAAATATGTCTAGTTCCCTGCCTAAATGTACATGTGTTGGCTCCTTTACCTCCTCTTTCATTAATTGAATTGAGGAGCGAGCCCGAGTCTCCCTTTGAACATTTCTTTTAATAAGTCGTACATCAGACCTGAACTGCTCGGCCAATGGATGTCCCTTAATTGATATTGTGAATTTTTTATTCCAACCAAATGGTGAACGATGTACATCTAGACCTGATTTTTTAGCGGTTGATTCCATTTGTTTTATGAGTTCAAAAGCCTTTTCTGGCCTAGCTAAACTGCTGCTCAAATGTGCATATGGATATATGAGAATTTTACTTATGCCTAAATTCTCAGTAAAAGTTTTAATTTCCTCAATCATTCTTAAAACCGTCTCTTCTGTATCATTTTCTTCAATCGAGGTGAAAAGAACTAAAACATCCTTAAGCATGGTCTTTTTTGGAGTTATTTCCTCAGCTAACGGTCCCTCCTTAGATATGGGCTCGTACTCAAAGTAATCAGCATGAAGCTGCAGGATTTTCATGCATATGTCCATTCTTAAAAGTAGGATATTAGCCTTATCAAAGTAGTTAAGTTAAAACTAAGGTTTTATAGTAAAATTATGTATAATAGTGATGATTGATGACAATTAAAAGATCATTGGAGAAAAAAGTTTTAATAAAAATTAGTCATCAGCTGGTCAAAATACTAGCTGAGCGAAAGATAGATCCCTTTCTTCTAACTTATAGTGCCTTTGGACTTACATTGTTTGCAGCATTGCTATATTCCTTATCGAAGGGTTCAGGGTTGTTTATAGCTATTGCGGGTTTTATATTGCTCTTATCTGGCTTTCTAGACGCACTAGACGGGGAACTAGCTAGAACCTTAAAAAAAGTATCTCGAAAGGGATCTTTTCTTGACTCTGTGCTTGATAAGTTAGGAGAAGTATTCATCGCGCTTGGAATCTTTATTTCCAAAACCACTTCAGCTTTGTTAGTAATTCTTTTTATTACTTGTTCTCTGCTAGTTAGTTATGTAAGGGCGAAGTCTGAACAGCTCGGTGTAGAAGTTATGGGAGTAGGAATAGCTGAGAGGGCCGAGAGAATAATCATCTTAGCAGTGACTTCATTCTTCTATCCAATCTGGAATTTCTCGCTTGAATATGGTTTACTACTGATAACGCTACTTTCAGTAATCACTATAATTCAAAGAATATTATATGTTTATAAACAGCTATTATAAAACATCAAATCTCATCCCTAATCTCGGCTCAAATTTATATTATTCCAATGAGTAAAAGCTTATGAATGAAGATATTCGATGCATGGGAAACTGATGGTTTAGTAATCAATGACCAAGGACTAAAGGCATATATCAATCTCAGACCAATAGTCATTCCACACTCAGGAGGAAGACATGAGCATAGAAGGTTTGGAAAGTCACAAGTAAATATTGTTGAACGTCTTGCCAATATGTTTATGCGTCCCGGAAAGAATGGGGGGAAAAAGACAAAGGCTCTCCAAATAGTAAAGAATGCTCTCTACATAATTCACTTGAGAACCGGTGAGAATCCATTACAAGTACTAATTAAGGCATTAGAGAATTGTGCGCCTAGAGAAGACGTCACGCGGGTGACTTATGGAGGTATTACCTACTTCAAGGCAGTTGATATTTCACCTCAGAGAAGGCTCGACTTGGCATTAAGATGGCTAGCAGAGGCTGCCAGAGAAAATTCATTTAGAAATCCAATAACCACGGAAGAAGCGCTGGCTAATGAAATAATATTGGCAGCAACGGGAGATGTTAGAAGCTATGCATTGAAGAAAAAGATCGAGCAAGAAAGAGTAGCTTTAGCCTCTCGGTAAGAAGAAATCGACGACCTTGATAAATTAATATATTTATATAGGACCAGACAATTTTAGAATTGAGTTTGAAATGTCTCAGAAACCACACCTAAACCTCGTCGTAATCGGACATGTAGATCACGGCAAATCAACTACTATGGGTCATTTCTTAGTGCTGAATGGTACAGTCGATGAGAGACAGCTTAAGGAACTTGAGGCAGAGGCTATGAGGTTAGGCAAGGACACATTCATTTACGCCTTCATCATGGACTCGATAAAAGAGGAGAGAGAAAGGGGACTAACTATACAACTCAGTTTTCAGAAATTCGAGACCAAGAAGTACTACTTCACAATTATTGACGCGCCCGGTCATAGAGACTTCGTAAAAAACATGATTACAGGAGCCTCTCAAGCTGATGCAGCTATACTAGTTGTTTCTGCAAAAAAGGGTGAGTATGAAGTAGGAATTTCTGTTGGTGGACAGACTAGGGAACACTTATTCCTAGCTTTTATGCTCGGTATTCGGCAAATGATTGTTCTGGTTAACAAGATGGACGACTCGACTGTTAACTGGTCTAAAGAACGCTTCGAGGAGGTTAAGCAGGGAGTCTCGGCACTCATGAAACAGATAGGATTAGATGTTTCTAAGGTTCCATTCATACCCGTTTCTGGTTGGACTGGTGACAACCTTATCAGTAAGAGCGATAAGATGCCATGGTACACCGGGCCAACCCTGTTGGAAGCTCTTGACCTGTTCCAGGAACCGCCAAAACCAATAGATAAGCCTTTGAGACTGCCAATTCAAGCTGTCTACAGCATTAAGGGCGTGGGAACAGTTCCTGTCGGACGAGTAGAGACAGGAATCTTGAAACCGGGTGATCAAGTAGTTATCATGCCGGGCAACATCAGGGCAGAGGTGAAGAGCATAGAGATGCATCATGCACCACTACCACAAGCAGTTCCCGGAGACAATATTGGGTTCAACTTGAAGGGAATCGAGAGAACACAACTTCAAAGAGGAATGGTTGTCTCCCATCCAGATAATCCATGCAAAGTGGCGGAAGAATTTAGGGCACAAATTATTGTCATTAATCATCCGACAGCAATAGCAGTTGGATATACACCAGTGATGCATATTCATACGGCACAGACTGCTGTAAAATTTGTCGAGCTTGAAGGAAAGATAGATCCCAGGACTGGACAGATAGTGGAGAAGAATCCTCAATTCCTAAAGACAGGAGATGCAGCGATTGTTAAACTCCAACCACTGAGACCAGTCGCTCTTGAGGCATACAGTGACTTTCCACAGTTAGGCAGATTCGCTATCAGAGATATGGGAATGACAGTTGCTGCGGGTATTGTGCGGGAGATAACTAAGATTACTAAATAACCTCACTAACTACTAACACGCATTTCTACTGCGACTTCCTCCGGTATTTGTATTCTCATAATTTCTCTCATAACTCTTGGGTCATTTATTGTTAAATCGATGATTCTACGGTGAATTCTCAATTCCCATTTTCTCCAAGTTTTCGTCCCTTCACCACAGGGGCTCTTTCTTACGGGTAAGACGAGTCTCCTTATTGGAAGCGGTACTGGCCCGGAGATTTTTACACCTGTCCTCTGCGCTATTGATTTTATCTCTCTGCAAGTGGCCTCTAATTTATCGAGATCCGTTGAGGTTAGTTTTATTCTTACTACTTGTGGCAATCTTTGTTCCCCTTGACTAAAAAAGGAAAGGAATAAACCATTATATTAATCATACTATTCAAGCACCCATTACAACTATATACTGGATAATGATGGATAGATAAATTACTGAGAATGAGATAAGAGCAGAGACGTGCCATCGTAGTCTCCGTAGATATGATAATGTTGCTGTTAAAAGAATAAATGCGCCTAATTGAGCAATTACTAATACAATGTTTGCTGCAAGCGTTGATGGAATGATGCTCCTACTAATAAATTGTCCCCAGCCAGTTATCTTATCAATGAAAGCAATAGCGGGATAAATTGCTAGGGGAAGTAGACTAATCATGATTGACGAGAATAATTTTAATGACTGCTCCAAATCTCCAATAAACAATCTGACAACCTTTCTAGGCGTGTATGTAGGTTCTTCTGTACTTCTTCGGGACATCAATTCATGAATCGATGAAGTTACAGAAACATAAACATAGATTATAAATAGAGAAAGTAGAAGATTTTTAATAAAATTATTGACTGAAAAATTAGGAAGATGATATATATGAAGAATGATTAGCTCTATCTTTGAATTCAAAAAAAGAGCAGATAAAATTGTTAATGAGAGTAATCCAACTAAAATTGTTAGCCGCACTTTTTCCAATAGTGGTGCGACCAACCATATAGGGAAGAATATGTTAGTAAGTATTGTCTCTATTCTGCTTTGGCTGGTTTTTAACTGCTCAATGTTAAGGTCTCCCTGCTCTCTAAGAAGTCGATAAATGACTGTACCTTCTTCGGTGAGGACATAGTTTCTTTTAGCATCCTGCGTCACTAATCGCTCCAGCTGTTTGAGATTATAGTAAAGACTTCCTGTACTAATACCTAGTTTATCCCTTAAAGTCGTGGCGCTTATTCTACCTGCCTCACCGATTGTCAATATAATTCTTCTTCTCACACGGTGTCTGAGAAGCCAAATTGCTTCTTCTAATTCCTTGTTATCGGACATTTCAAGCAACCAGTCTTTATACAATCATTATTACATCTTCGCAGATTTAAACTTAACATACTAATACAATAAAGGCTCAGTCAAATGCCTTCTCACTCATTTACTCAGAATAACTCTGAAACATCATCGCCATAATTCATTACAATTAAAGGATTAATATAGGTTTTCGATTCATAGAGAGCTCCAAAAAATTTATTGAGAAATAAAATATAATTATTCAGTGACCGGTTGTTGGGGACGTTCCAAGAAAATGATCAGGTACTCTTAATTACGCAAAAAGGAAACAGGTATTTCTTTACTCTTAGAACTAAACGAAGATATCACACTAATGAAGGAAGCTTTGATGCTGATGCTATAATTGGAAAGATAGAGGGTTCAGAAGTCATCAGCAGTACAGGACAAAAAGCAGTTATCTTCAGGCCTACAATAACAGAAAGCCTTCTCTTTTTGCCTAGAAAAACGCAGATAACTTATCCAAAGGATCTCGGATTTCTGATAGCTGTGACTGGTCTGGGGCCGGGTTCACGGGTTATCGAAGGAGGAACTGGCAGCGGAGTTTTAGCATTATTTCTCGCATGGCATGTAAGGCCTGGTGGCAAGGTATATAGCTATGACATAGATGACGAGTTTTTTCCAGCAATCCATCGACACGTAGAAAATCTGGGACTTTCAGATGTAATAGAGTTGAAGAAAGGCGACTTATCTATAAGTGTCGAGGAAAACAATGTAGATGTTTTTATAGCTGACGTGCCAGAGCCTTGGAAAACAGTTGAATCAGCCTATAACGCGCTTAGACCCGGTGGAATGTATGCTGCGATAGTGCCAACTATTGAGCAATTAATTAAGACTTCGACTGCTCTTAAGACAAGTGGTTTCTTTGAGTATATTTCGGGAGAACTTTTTTTTAGGCCATGGAGAGTGAAGGAAGGAATGTCGCGGCCACATCATAAAATGCGTGCACATACAGTCTTTATAATTGTAGGAAGAAAAACAATGATTAAAGACACTACATTATGGTCATTAAAGCTCCCAGATGGATATAGATAGTACTATTGCTTGTACATTGCTTCTAATAGCTCAACATGTGTCTTTATTTTCTCCGCAGCATCATTAACATGTTGGAATGGATACGCCTCGGGATACCTGAATGAAAACCTATTAAAGTAACATGATGCGGCATTAGAAGCTGCTATTGCATAAGTCAAGGCAATTGCCTGATGTTCTTCTATTTCTTGGTAACTCTCAGCTCCCCTTGAACGTATTCCAGCTGTTTCGTCTTTAGCACGTCTTGCCGCAATATCTTCAGGCCTGTACTCTAAGAATATTATACTATGCGGCCTAAGTTTTGCCACGACTGTTGATGGTATGCCTGGATAATATCCATATGGAGTCTTGACTGCAGCATGTGTATCAACAATTATTGTTCCATCTTGTCTAGATATATTCTCAGCTGCTAACTCTTGTAGTTCCCTATATGAGTCAAATGGTATTTTACTTCTCATCTCATCTCTTGATTTTAGTCCATAAATAACAGCGGCTTCCTTGAACATCAAGTCGCCGAAATTTAATATTTTTACGTCGGGCCTCATCTCAGTTAGTTTCTTAAAAATTGTCGTTTTTCCGGCTCCTGGAACAGCAAGTACAACCACTCTTACCATAATCACTCGATAATTGTTTATTCACAGCATGTCAAAAATCTATCTTTTACCTACCCTAAACTTGACTTAATAATAATTCGGTATGCATGCTGGACATCCTCCTTTTTAACCGTTCTCCTACCCGCATGATGTGCCAGCAATATGGCCTGTTCTGCAATCTTCAGGCCTAGATCCTCGAGAATTACTCTCAATTCTTCTGCAGCGTCTTCACCGACCCTTATAGCTCCTGCCTTCTTAAGCAATCTATGCATGGGCGCAGTCGATAGTTCGCTCATTCCTGTTATATAATCCACTTAAGACACCGTTAAAAACTAATCTATATGTCGAGGCTCGATATTCTCCTAGATAACGTCTAAGAATTACCTCTATACATGTCATAAAAGTATTCATTAAAGGTTTATAGGGAATTAAAATATAGATAATTACTGAAAGTGAGAATAATTGGCGCTCCTGGGTAGAGTAGTTTGCCCATATTGTAAGAGACTAACTTTAAAAGGAAAGTATTGTATGAATTGCGGTAAAGAGCTTCCTCCAGAACTACAGGAAGCTCCATCAGCCGCAGCGCCAGCCCAGCCGGTACAAGTGCCTGAAGCGAAACCCCAGCCACGGCCAGCGGAAGCAACAGTAACGCCCACGCAGCCCCAGCCTCCAGCAACAGTTGAGGGAATGATACCTGAAGAGGTAACCGAGGAAAGAAAATTAATTGAGCAACTATCTAAGCTTTATTCATGGTCACTTAGATTAATTGACTTACTTCTCGACGGGGAAGCTACAAGTGATGTATTCACCGAGATTTACGAGGAATATAGCTCAAGGATTACTACACTAGATGAAAAGAGGCGAGATATGATAGCGAAATATGAGGAGCGACTGCGTGAATTAAACGAACGTTCTGAAAATCTAAAGATTAGACACGAAATAGGAGAGATTGGAGACAGAGATTATATCAGACAAAAGATTGAAATTGATAAAGAAATCTCTAAGATTAGACCAAAACTCGCAATATTACAGAACCCAATTGAAATACGGCTAGCAGACATTCCCTCATTTACACAGAGCGTTGAAAAGAAGGTAAAAGACATCAATGAAAAGGGGACCCAGCTAGGATTGTCAAGCCAACAAATATCTAAGATCATCTCTGACCTGCAATCCCTGCTAGACGCAAGTCAAACATTAATAGAACAACACAACAAAATCAAACATGAGATCCAGAAGATAGAAATAAGATACAAAATCGGTGAGCTCAAACAGGACGAATACTTAGCCCAAAAACAGCGGCTCGAAAGACAGTTAGAACTGACATTTTAAGATATAAAATTATTAACTTGTTAAATTTTTAAATGCTTAATAGGCTTGTTGATTATTAGTTATCTACGGAGGTGAAATATATGCCAATCTATGTTTGTTTGATGAAGTTGACAGATCAGGGCATTAAAGAGGTTAAAGATGCTATTAAGCGTGTTCAGGAAGCAATTAAAACCCTTGAAGCAATGGGAGGAAGGCTAATAGCCTTCTATATGGTTATGGGTGAGTATGATTATATTGGCATTGCAGAAGTCCCAAGCGACGAGGTTGCTGCGGCCTTCCTGCTAGGATTAGGATCCCATGGATACGTTAGGACAACAACATTAAAGGCTTTCACAACAGAACAGATTGCGGCCATTATTGGAAGACTATCTTAGAACTAATGATGTAGGCAAATAAGCGATCCATCGGAAAATGCTAAACATTCTCTTTTTTTGTATTATTTATTTTGATCCCTTTTCCCAGAGAATTTTACCACTATGCCTAGTTCTGACTTAGCCATATCGCTCTGCAACATTGATGGCTTTCTGTTAAATATGTTTCTATCTCATCTTTCGGCATATCAGTATAGTCTTCTGGTCAAGCCATTCTTTTATAACTTCTTGGGCTATGGTTTTGATAATCTTTCTCCAACTCTCTAAGCTCTCTTATCGCCCTATTTGATGATATTCTAAACTTTTCTGCTCCGGCCGGGATTTGAACCCGGGTCACTGGCTCGAAAGGCCAGTATACTTGTCCGGGCTATACTACCGGAGCTACTTGAATATACACATAGACTCAATAATATGAATCTTATCTATGAGAAAATAAAAAAAGTGTCAGAAAGATATCTAATTAGTTTCATTCTGGGACTTCTGGTATTTCTCCGCCTGCTCCTGGCTTCTTTTCCTCTTTCTTCTTTGAAGCAGCAATAACATCATCTATTCTCAATATCATCGCAGCGGCCTCGAAGCTTGACTTCAACGCCTGGGCTTTTACTCTTACGGGCTCAATAACACCTAATGAATACATGTCTTCTATCTTGCCGTTAAATATATTGATTCCATAGCTGATACCATTTTCCGCGTGTTTATTCCTGAGAGACGACATTATGTCGACTGGGTCAAGGCCTGAATTTTCTGCCAGCGTCTTAGGAACTATCTCCAATGCATCTGCATAAGCAAGCATTGCAAGCTGTTCTTTACCTGGATACTTAGCCGCCTCACTTCTTACGAGTTTAGATAGCTCAGCCTCTATGGCTCCACCTCCAGGTACAATTTTACTCTCCTCTACAATGTTTATCATGTTCATTATTGCGTCGTTAAGAGCTCGTTCAGCCTCATCTAACTGTCTCTCAAGTCCAGCCCTAATCAAGATGGCTACAGCTCTTGGATTCTTACACTCTTCGACGAATACCATTCTGTCTTCTCCGATTTTTCTCTCTTCTACGAGCCCAGCATATCCCAAGTCTTTTTCACTTAGGTCCTCGAAGTTTGTAACTATTCTTCCTCCGGTTGCCTTCTCAAGCTTCTCCATATCACTTCTCTTGACTCTGCGGACAGCTAATATACCGGCCTTCGCCAAGAAGAATTGTGCGGCGTCATCGATTCCTTTTTGGCAGAATACTACATTTGCGCCTACTTTTACTACTTTGTCCACCATTTCTTTGAGAATTCTTGTCTCCTCGTCTAGGAATTCCTTTATCTTCAACGGGTCTCTAATTCTTATTTCAGCAGAAAACTCGGTCTTTTCAATCTCAAAGGGAGCATCCAGAAGCGCTATCTTTGCATTTGTGACCCTTTTAGGCATCGCGGCATGAACAACTTCTTTGTCAACAATTACTCCTTTAATAAGCTGTGATTCTAAAAGGCTTTTACCTATCTTTTTAACAATCTGGATATCGTCCTTGTCCGCCCTCATTTTACCATTGACTTCTCTTACTACGCTGCTTACTGCATCAATTGCGAGCTGAGCTAAATGATCAGTTGCAAATCCGAGAGATTTGCTTCCAAGACACGTCCTAACCATTTTCTTAAGAGTCTCAGTATCTGTCAGCTTTACCTCTATCGCAAGACTATTTAATTTGTTTATCGCAATTTCCATAGCTTTTTTGTAGCCCACAATTATAGTGCTGGGGTGTATCTTTTGGTCTACAAGTTCTTCTGCACGTTTTAGCAGCTCGCCTGCAATTATCACGGCTGTTGTAGTTCCATCACCTACTGTTTTGTCCTGTGTCTTTGCCACTTCTATAATCATCTTTGCAGCTGGGTGTTCGACATCCATCTTCTCGAGAATTGTTGCGCCATCATTAGTCACTATTACATCACCAATTGAATCTACGAGTAGCTTATCCATTCCTTTTGGCCCTAATGTCGTCTTTACCATGTCAGATATTATTTTCGCCGCCGTGATGTTATTTCGCTGTGCAGTTTTACCCCTGCTTCTGCTTGTTCCTTCTTTGAGTATTATCACTGGTTGACCAGCTAACGCCATTATATACTCACCGCTGAATAGATTATATTAGCCTCAATATAAAAATATCTTAAGATTTCATACTTAACATACCTATATAGTAAACATAATGCTTAAACAATTGTTAACTAAATTAATTAATGAATTGTTGCTGGGCGCACATGTATCAATATCAGGCTCGATTGACCTCTCCGTTGATAGAGCGTTACAACTTTCATGCACTACTTTTCAGATATTTACTCGCAACCCTAGAGGATGGAAGGCTTCAAAATTGAGGAAGAATGAAGTTGAACTATTCAGAGATAAAAGAAAAAAAGCTGGTATTAACGTGGTTGTCGCACACATGCCTTATTTGCCAAATATTGCTTCTCCTAATAAAAATTCTTGGCAGCTTTCGCTAAAATCATTAATTGACGAGTTAAAGAGATGCGACTTACTCGGGATCGAGTACCTCGTCACTCACATAGGTAGTCATTTAGGTAAAGGAATAGATGTAGGGATATCACAAGTAGCAAAAGCAGTTGATACATCGGTCGAAAAGGCGAGTCCTAAATGCGTCCTTTTACTAGAGAACATGGCTGGCCAAAAGAACAGTGTAGGTTCCAGGTTTGAAGATATAAAAAGAATATTAGACAAAATTTCACACATCGATAAAGTTGGTATTTGTCTTGATACATGTCATCTCTACGCTGCTGGTTATGATGTTAAGTCAAAAGAAGGAATAAACAATACTTTAAATGATTTTGACTCGCTTATAGGTTTAAAAAATTTGAAAGTTGTTCATCTAAATGACTCGGCAGGTGACCTGGGAAGCCGCTTAGATAGACATGAGCATATAGGATTGGGACGAATAGGAAAAGAAGGTTTCAGAAACTTCATTAATCATAAATTCATTAGAGATTTACCTATGATAATTGAAACACCTGAAGATGAAAAAGGCGATTACTCAATGGATCTCTCAATACTGAGAAGTCTATATAAAACATAAGCCCGATGAAGTATTAGTGGCGAAGCACTTTATGAACATAAACAGTCTTAGAAAATTGATTTTAGTAATTATAAAGGCAGGATTTTCTCTCACTTCTATACAGTTCATTATAGTAGGTGTCTCTTGTTTGGTTTTTGCAGAGGCAATACTGTATTTATTGATAGACATGTTCCATGTATATGACATAATAGCAGTAATAGTAGCGACGGAACTTTCAGTTTTACTAAATTTTTACATTAATGATAACTGGACTTTTAGAAGACTAAAAAATTCTGGAGGGGGCTTCATGATTAGGTTAATTAAATTTCACGTATCCAGAATTGCAAGTATTTTGGTGAACATCGGTTTATTCGCTCTCCTTAATAATATCTTTTTAATCCACTATTTATTGTCTTACTTTCTGGCAGCACTTGTAGCATTTACTATTAATTTCATTACTAGTATCATATGGGTCTGGAGGACTCACATGATTAATTAATAAATGAATTTCAACGTCTAGACGCCTCATTTTCAACATCCTTTATTATTTTATCAGAATATCCTAATTGTTTCAGCCCTTTGATCAATAAAGAGAGATATTGTTTTGAGGGCGGCACATGCATCCTGGGTCTTGAAGAGACATGAGTATAAGCATGATGTTCACCTTTTTCACTTTGAACCACGACTTTTATTCTCATCCTCAGATTGGCAAGTCCTTCATACCTGTCTATAATGTTTAATTTCTGTTCATCTATCACATATACTGCTCCGAAAACAGTTGCTTTTTCATCTTCTTTTAGTCCTGCTATTCCACATCTCCAAGAAATTGAGTATGAGTCGAATACTAATCTATGCTCAGGTAACCAAGCCGGAAAATAATCATACCAATCTTTTATAACTAACCGCATTTGCTCTGGGTTTAGTAAGACATCATAGGCAAAGTAATTGACCTTACTAGTCGGCCTATCCTCCATTACTTATTAATTCATAGCGTTTAACTTATATATTTGATTATTCAGTGTTGTTTTATAACTTAAAATAAAATTAAACCAATTAATGAGTGAAGAAATCATGGAGGTGCAAGTAAGCTCACCTTCGCGACTTCACCTCGGTCTTCTGTCTGATGCGCATGGAAAGAGGGCTTGGCAGGGCATCGGCCTGGCAGTTAAAGAGCCCAGAACGACTTTATACGCAAAAAAGTCGAGTAGCTCCGGCATACACTTATCGGGTAATTTTTTTGATGAAGAGTTAAATGCAATAATACAAAATGTCTACAGACTCATGGGTATTGATCTTGGTATTGAGTTAGATATGATTGAATATCCTCCGCGTCATGTAGGCCTGGGATCAGGTACTCAGATAGTTCTCTCTGTAGCAGCTGCTATAGCTAAGATTGCTAATGTTGGTCTTTCGATTGATGAGATTGCATTGAGGGCTAATAGAGGAAAGTATTCATGGATTGGAGTCGAGACATTTAAGCGAGGAGGATTCATTATTAGTTTAGGTAGAGGGAAAGAAAGCATACAGCCAGTCATTAGACTAGAATTTCCTGACGAGTGGTTTATCGTCATGTTGGTTCCGGATAAAAGTAAAGGATTTTCAGGAAGATTAGAGGAAGAACTATTGTCACATTTAAAATATTCTGATCAAACAATACTGGCTATTTACTCATCATTAATAAATGAAGTGTTGCCAGGAATTTTGGAGCGTGATTTGGAGCTTTTTGGAAAGGGAATCGAAAAAATTCAGAGATTAGTAGGTTATGAATTTAGAGAGATTCAGGGAGGCATCTATAACGTGGAATCATCAAAATTAATAAACTTATTATGCAGGTCTGGATTGCAAGGAGTAGGACAATCAAGCTGGGGACCTACTGTTTATGGATTCACTGATAAGAAAGAGGAAGCCTATAAAGTCGCCTCGCTTATAAAGAAGCACATGTCAAACGTTAAGACATACGTCTCAAACGCCGATAATCAAGGTGCTAGGATAACTTACTGGTAATTCTTTGTATATTACTTTAAGCATATTTGAGGGATTAGCTTAAAGGTTGGTTAATACTATTTATAACCAGAAGGAATGGAATTCTTAACATTGGTCAACTACTATGAGCAGCTCGAGGCCACTACTAAAAGACTCGAGATGAGGGATATATTGATTCAGCTCTTTAAAGAAGCCGAGCTGGAAGAGATTGATAAAATCGCATACCTTACATTGGGCACTCTATATCCAGCTTATGTAGGAATCGAGCTAGGTGTGGCTGAGAAACTCGCCATCAGAGCTTTAAAGATGGTTACTGGATTCGATGAATCTAAGATTGAAGAGCTATTAAACAAAATTGGCGACCTTGGGCAAGTTGCAGAGAATATACTATCACAGAAAAAATCTCAGCTAGTCTTGTTTACTCAGCCTCTGAGCGTATTGGATGTTTACAATAAGCTAGATAAAGTAGCGAAAATGAGTGGAGAGGGTGCAATTGAAAATAAAGTAAAGACTCTTGCAGGCCTATTGGCACAAGCACAGCCAAAGGAGGCTAAATACATAATTAGGCTACTTACTGGAAAGATGCGTTTAGGCGTGGCTGATATGACAATCATTGATGCCGTATCTATGTTGTTCGGCGGAACAAAGGAAGCAAGGGAGGTCTTCGAAAGGGCATATAATATCTCATCAGACATTGGAATAGTCGTCAGAGAGGCCAAGAAGTCGGGGATTGATGGCGCCCGTTCAATAAAGCTATCAATCGGAAGACCTGCCCGTCCCATGCTTGCCGAACGTCTCTCAGACAGCAAAGAGATACTTGAGAAGTTAGGAGGACGAGGGCTAGCTGAGTATAAGTATGATGGTGAAAGACTACAGATTCATAAAAACGATAGCGACATTATCATCTTCTCTAGGAGACAGGAGAATATTACGCATCAATTTCCAGACGTCGTTGAAAGATGCAGGTCTCGTCTCAGGGCTAGGAAAGCGATTGTCGAGTGCGAGGCCGTCGCCGTGGAGCCTGATACCGGAGACATGCTGCCCTTTCAAGAATTAATGCATAGAAGGAGAAAATATGATGTCGAAAAAGCTGCACAGCTATACCCTGTATCGCTTTTCTTCTTCGATGCGTTACTCATTAATGATGAAGAGCTTCTAGATAGGCCATTGTTAGAGCGCCGCTCAATATTAGATGAAATTGTTGACAAAAGTGAGGATATATCATTGACTAAAGCCATAGAAGTTAGTGACCCCGAGGCGCTTGATAGATACATGCTTAAGGCAGTCGAGGATGGATGCGAGGGGGTAATTGTTAAAGACATATCGCCAAGGTCCATCTATACGGCAGGAGCAAGAGGCTGGCTATGGATAAAATATAAGCGAAGCTATGTCTCAAAACTTATAGATACTTTGGACTTAGTCGTAATAGGTGCCTTCTATGGAAAAGGAAAGAGAAGTGGAAAATTCGGCACTGTTTTAGTTGCCGCGTATGATAAATCTATGGATATGTTTAGGTCGATCTGTAAGGTCGGGACAGGCTTTAAAGACGAAGACTTTGATAAACTTACAGAGATGCTGAAACAACTAGCTGTTCCACACAAACCACCTAGAGTAGACTCTACGATGGTGCCTGATGTTTGGGTAATGCCACAGCTTGTCTTAGAAATAGTTGGTGACGAGATTACTCTAAGTCCTGTCCACACTGCAGGATTCGGCAAAATAGCCAAAGATGCCGGCCTGGCAATTAGGTTTCCAAGATTCACGGGTAGGTATAGGTTTGATAAGGCCCCAGAAGACGCTACTACCATTGATGAGGTAATAGAGATGTATAAGTCTCAGCTAAAGGTTATTCAGCCGAAGGAGGAGGTAGAACCAACCTGAGCGAAGAGACTACGTCTGAGGAAGAAGCAAGAGCATTAGCAGAGGTTAAAGCATGGCTCGAGAAAAAAATTATAGAATTAAATCAAGAGATCGAGATGATAAAAAGAATAACTTCTTATATCGATGAATTATTAGCTAGTTCAAGCTTTAAAAGAGCTGATATGCTTATCTCTAAGAAGACAGAGTCCCAAGTGCAGGCAAAGGCCATTCCTACAGAGAAACCATCAATAAGGGTTATTAGAAGTCGAAGCGGCGCTATCCTTGCCACATTAACTTATACAAAGGATGAAGCGAGATTTCAGATAAGTCCCGAGATAGATTTGAGAAGAGATGATAAGCCCTTCTCTTCCTTTCTTCTCCGCAAGGTCCTCGAGGCAATGAGTAGAGATGACGAGGAAAGAGTAAGGTCAGGCGAGCTCGACAGTGAAAAAATGATTAAATATGAAATAGTATTCGACGGGGATAGAGTCTCTGAGATCATAGTAAAGAATTACAGAGACGAGGCAAGGTTCAGGGACCTTATAAACTCGGTTAGATGGACACTCGAAACCGTTAGTGGACGCTAACTAAATTCTCCGTAGCACAAATAATTGAGCATCTTTTTGAGTCATCCAAAACTTAACTAAGGGTAATGCTTAAAGCTTTCCATGAATGAATTTCTTACGAATGAAATTAATCAGAGCATCAATTCACTTAATGCTGGTCTTTACATTAATTGTCTTATCAGCTCAATTATTTGTTACTCCTGCACTCGCCGATGCGACCCAGGTTACTTTAACCATTCAGAATTATCATGGAAATTCACTTAAGGATGTAAAGATTGAACTTCTAAATTCTACTACTAATCAAGTAATGGTCAGCGGGATATCAGGCTCTGATGGAAAAGTAAAGTTAACAATAATAAAGGATGCGACATATATTCTTGAAGCAACATACTTAGGAGTCAAAGTTGGAAGGATAGAAAACTGGAATTACTCCAACCCTAATTCTCCTAAAACTATTCGCGTAGGAGTATTTAACTTGAGGATAAGAATAATGTCTTCAGGACAGCTCGATCCAGTACCAAATGCAAGGGTCAACATAACCTCAAGCGAAACCTCTCCAGATGTCAGTAAAAGCAAAGTCACGGATAGTAATGGCTACGTAACATTTGAAAATCTACCTAATGGGACAACATACAACGTAAAAATAAAGTATGGGGACCGGGTAATAATTGAAAAATCTGAAGAAATTACACTTATTGATGATTATGATTTTACATTTACATTGGATTTGTACCGGCTTACACTTAGATTAAAAGATAGTTCATCTCAACCCGTTAAGAACGTCAACGTTAAACTCTGGAGAGGAGAAGATACAGGAGAGCCATTCGCAAAGGTATATTCAGGTGCAGATGGTAATGCGACGTTCAAGCTACTACCAAAAGGAACCTACATCTTTAAAGTTGAGTACAAGTCAGAGTACATTTATACTTCTGATCCCTTCACATTGAGTAGTAATAAAATAATTGATGTTAGCCTCTCGTTGAAGTCACTTATTGTCAATATTAAGAGTAAATCGGGAAATACTGCTTCAGGATTCACCTACTTCGGTAAACTTATGTATGACGGTAATACTTATGCTGAAACTTCAACGAGTGATGGAATACTAAACTTTGGCATAGTTTATGGAAACCGTGACTACATTCTCAAGATATTATTTGAAGGAACAGAAATTTATAGCGGGACAATAAAAGGCGAAGACATCGGCATAATTTCGGTAACTGGCTCTATTGGAGATTTCAGCATAAAGATCTCCGGCTCAGGACTCTTTGGTAAGCTTAGTGATATTCTAGTAGACTCGACTGTCAGATTAAAGTTTGGCAAGTATCAAGTAGAAAAGAAGCTTACAGCTGAGGGCGGAGTGACCTATCATGACTATCCCTTAGTAGAATACGCCTACGAAATAATACTTGATACAAATACTATCGGGTCTGGAAATATAGATAAGCCTCAACATCAATCCATCATTACGATTTCTCCAGAGTCTAAGCAGTTAAAGATAAGAGCAATCTCACTTGATAACAAATCACTCAGTGGCAAGTTAATCTTAATTTTACGCAATGATAAAATAGGTGAAATTAAAATCTCAGAAGAATCTACAACTTTAAAAGGACTTTTACGCCTGAGCTACAATTACCAATTTATTTATATGGGAAAACTTGTTGCGGAGGGGACTATAGAGAAGGAGGCAATCGATAAATCTACATTTGATATACTTGCATCAGTTTCTAACGTTAAAATTATTGCTTTTGACCATGCTGCCGAGAATAAACTTGTAGGTGCAAGTATCATAATATCCACTGGTGAGTATAAAAGCACCAAAACTACTAATAATGAAGGCGAAGCTGTTTTTGATAGTGTTCCACTAACAGATATTTTTACAACTATATATTATAAAGGAGTAAAAGTATACTCATCACCGCATGAATTATCACCAACCAAGACGTCACTTACAATTTCTGGTACAGGTGTTTATCAAATAAGTTTTAAAGTAATGGATGGTGAAAAAGAACCATTAGTAAATGCAATAATTGAGGGAAGTATTGGAGATTATCAAATTAGTGGTAAACTAGATGAAAAAGGTATGCTTACCGCTAATCTAGTCCCAAATGGAACGATAATTGTTAAAGTATCATATCTAGATATAATCGTCTACGAAGACGCTCATAAAATTGATAGAGATAGGCAAGCAATCGAAATTATCTCAAGAGTATTCCCAATACGGGTAGACGTATTCAAGATAACCATGAATGGTGAGGAACCACTCGAAAAAGGTTTAATTCATTTTGAAAGTGATGGCCGAGAAGTATTTGTAGGTAATATACAGGATGGTGCTTTTCATGACAAATTACCCGCGTCAAACTATCATGTCTGGATAGAGTATCAGGGAGCCAAGGTTGCTGATAAATTAGTGCTTCATAACGGCCCTACACGTATAGGAATGACGACCGAGGTCTATGAAATAGCGCTGCTAATAATCGATCTGGCAGAGAATCCATTAGCAGGCATCAACGTTGAAGTTAGAAGAGAAAATAACTTAATTACTGCTGGCGAGACAGATGCCGAAGGAAAAGTATCATTCTCTCTCGCAAAGGGAGAATACAATATTAATTATAAATGGGACCAAGTTTCATTTTCATATTCAGTATCTGTAAAAGATGCTAGTTCCAAAGTTCTTCTAACCCAGAGGAGCCCTCTCATGGCTATGTTTATATCAATAGCTGCCTCTGCTTCACTTGGAGCTATCACTGTCTTGGGAATCGTTAAGTCCATTAAGTCGAAGCCATCTATGAGAGGCAGAGTATCAAGAGGTCGAAGTGAAGGTTGGAAGAAGACAAAAGAAAAAACATTGAAGAAAAACCTGTAAATATCTATCAAGGAATAGCTAGAAACCTGTTATTGATCGGAATAACTATTTATCTAGCATTATCGCTATTTCTACTCTTAGGCATATTTTTGGAGACTCCTTATCCGTTAGTCGTTGTAGCATCAGGAAGTATGAGGCCAACAATCGATGTGGGCGATATACTCGTGATAACAGGTGTTGATTACGAGAAGATCATTGCATCTCCAGAAAATGGAGACGTAATAGTGTATAAAATATGGGGATACGACGTTCCTATCATTCATCGAGCCATAGCTAAAACCGAAGATGGTATAATAACTAAGGGAGATGCAAACAAAGACTCTGACCCATGGTCGCCGATAACGAAGGAGCAAATTTTAGGAAAATGGACAGGAATAAAGATCCCATACTGGACCGGGCTAGGCTACCTTGCGCTTGTCTTAAAAGATGAACGATACTATCCAATCAGTTATTTACTAATAGTACTGTTAATCTTACTAGATGTTTTGTTCCTTGTAAGGGATGGAATTTTAAAATCTAGAGGAAACTCTTCCTAATCTTATCAGCGATTAATGCATACTTTGAATTCGGAGCAACCCTGTTCACAATTTCTATATACATACTGATCAGCTTTGAAATTTCAGACAGCTTATCATCCATTCCATATTTCCTGTAAAGTTTTATTCTTGAGGCGTGAATAGCCGCCTCGATTAATGCTGAGACTGCCCTGGTGTATGGAACTGGCTTTACATTAAAAAATCCTACGTGAAGTGGTGTGCATAAAAATTCTATAAATTCATTTGAGGATTTATCATCACTAATCACTTCAAATTCAATCCAGGCTTTAGCATCTCTTAGTCGCGGCACGTTTACAGAAACTGACTCAGTATACTCAAAATCTGAGCATAGATCCAGTGCCGCCTCAACTATTTTTTCAGGGCTCGTAATGTTTACAACGCCCTGCTTAGTTTTTGATAAATTCAGTCCAGTCTCTGAAGACGAGTAGGCCCTAATCTTAAAATGGACTGTGTTCTCATTTTTTATCAACACTATACCCATCGCTGCGGCATGCGGCTTTCCATAAATATCTAAAGACGTTACTATTGTCTCGTAGATAATTCCAGTCTTAATTCCTAACTCGGCTATTCTCTCCGAGATAATGGATCTGTTGTCAAAACTCAACTATTCTCTTGCTTATTTATCATGCTGCTTATGGATAAATTTTTAGTGGAGGAATGCATTAATATAGTGCTTACAATATTCATAGTTGGCGGTAATAATGGAGAATCAACAAGTATATTATATATCCGGAGAAGATATAGAGAGGCTGAGGCAAGCTCTAATGAATGATGAGATATCCTCAAAGGCGAACATAGTTTTTAAAGATGCCAAACTTTTAACCGGTAAAAGTGGCTACTATATCAGGGTAATAGGCACAGAGGACCAGCTTAACCGTATTAAAGAACTCATCGGCGAGGCTTCGAAAGAAATTGACGCTCGAGAAGTTGAAGAAGTATTGAAAAAAATAAAGGAAGAAGACGAGAATGTCTTAACAGGTTTTGGTAGCATCTTTGGATAGCTAAAAGGGTCTTACTTAAATATTCCCTTAGATCATATATTATCGTAATGCTGATAGAAAGAGTCTCAACAGGAATTCCAATGCTAGATAGAATACTTGGGGGAGGATTCATACGGGGCAAGACATACCTCATAACAGGTGAAACAGGCGTTGGCAAGACCATAATGAGCTTACAGTTCTTATTAGATGGGCTTCAAAAAGGCGAAAACGTGGCCTATGTCTCACTAGATGAAAGAATATCTGCAGTTCTTGATGGCGCATTAACTTTGGGCTGGGATTTCTGGAGCTACTATAAAGCAGGCCACTTCTATCCATTCGAGATAAGAATATATTCTGAAGATTTAGGAAAATACAGAAAGGACAGTAAAGCGTATATCGATACAATCATCAAGATGACGAGAGGTGGAAAAGTATCCAGAATCGTACTCGACCCAATATCTGCCATGGCTTTTGGGGCTGGCGAAGAATTTGCAGTACGTGAGTATATCCGTGAAATAATATTATTCCTAGAAGAAAGAATCGGAGCAACAACAATAATTACATGCGACATTCCTACTGGCTCCAATAAACTTAGTCGTTTCGGATATGAAGAATACCTAGCTTCCGGAGTAATAGTTATAGGCCTAGTTAGGGTAGGAGGCCGCCTTATCAGGACATTGTATGTAAGAAAGATGCGATGGTCACCAGCAGACTCAACAATATACACTTTTGAAATCGTCAGGAATAAAGGCATAAGTATCGGTCCTCCTTTAAGAGTTCTTGAATTACGTAATCTTGGTGCTCAAGCCTCAATATTAGGTAGCTTTAAATATTCACCAGAAACATCGCAGACTGGAAAAGAGACACAAGATTTTGGTGATTTATCAGTAAAAGATTCAACAGACATTAATCTTCCTTAGCAGCCTCCACTTTTGATGTATCATTAATTATTATCTCTAGGTCCCCAAACTTAGTTTTTCTTAGTTTAACCCATTTAAGTCGCACTTTATTTCCTTCTGGAATATTATTAATTATCTTTGCGTTTGCTCCAAAGGCTCTACAATATACATTTCTTTTTCCATCTGTAAGCCACAAATTTAGAACTTCTATTTCTTTATCATTTTTTAGTCTATGAAGAGCTAGTGGCGACTTCATCTCAATTATTCCATCAATACATACGTAAGTTAATTCTTCTGAAAGTTCGCTTAAAGATCGTACAAAAATATCGTTTGAAATCATCGACCCTATTTTTTCACCTAACTCATAAGGTATGAGAATCCATTTTTTATCTTTATAGACGAATTCATATTTTCTCACAACATAACTATTCGCTGGTTCTATGTCTGGATGCTTAACAAATATGATTTGATTAAAACATGTAGCAAGACAAATATTCTCATCTATAGACAGTTCTAATCTATCAAGTACTGTTATATTTAATGGAGGCATATATTTGTCATTGTAGTTATTAAGAAAAGTAATGCAAGTCTTGGGGGTGACGATTAGTTTTTGGCCTTCAATTTTCGCAGCAGCTATTAACACAAGCTGGCCTAACTCAGCATTTTTTATGAGATCGATTTGATCTCTCCATACATTCATGTTTAATATTTTATCACCGATCAGCAATAAAACTTCTCGAAGCACGACCTTTTCATTTCTATAATCAATAAAAAACTCGTCAGAAAGTCCTATAATCCTGGCCTTAATGTCTAATTCATTTTCTGGTTTATTGGACTTGATATCTTCCTGAAAAAAGTTTTCTAAAGTTTGAATTTTTGGTACATCAATTTTTTTGATATATGCATTTTTTCCAATATGAAGCTCGATTCTTCCATCTATGCCATCTCTAGTATAGGCATCTTTTATTATCAAATCATCACCCACCGCTATGTTCATTTCTAACATTTTTTTCAGACTCTCACTCCATGCAATTGCTGAAACTACTCCAGAGTTATCGCCGAGCCTTAAAAAAGCATACTCTGTCGTGGCGGTCTTGATGGGTCCTCTTATACCAAGTACTTTGCAACGAATATTAACGTTGTTAAGACCACCTACGAGTTTAGCTATTGGCACTATATATTCATCTTTATCGATCGATTCAAATACGCCGAGTTCTTCACAGATTAGGTAAAGGGCTCCGAGCCTAGTTAAGCGATGATTATCAGCAATAAGCTGATTAATTTTATTTTCTATTTCTTCTCTCCTCTCAACTCCTACTTTCTTAATAATTTTATTTAATATTTCTTCTTCTCTGTTCAAATTCAAGAATCTACCTTGGTATTTTAATGTTGATGAACGGTCCAAGTTTTATCCTTGCTTTTCTGTAATCTTCTTTTAACCAAATAGTGACTATTCTATCTTTTTCAGCGACTCTACTAGCTACATATCCTAGTGCTATTCCTTTCTTTAATGTTGGTGAAAGATTTCCACTCGTAACTGTACCTATTTGTGTATTATCTTCAAATACTTCCATACCCCTCCTAGGAACTCCGGTTTCTTCAAGCTCAATCCCGACTAAAAATCTCTCTGGAGTGCATTGTTTCAGTTCTTCTAATGAATCTTTACCGATAAATTCATGTCCTTCAAACTGAATTGCCCATTCAAGTCGGGCCTCTATTGGCGTTATTGTTTCGTCAAAATCGACTTGGGATAGAGGGTATCCAGCCTCAAGTCTTAATATGTCTCTCGCCGCCAAGCCGCATGGAACTGCGCCAAGAGAAATTATTCTATTCCAGATCTTTCCTACTTTTTCAGGATTATCAGATTTTATGAGTAGTTCAAATCCATCCTCTCCCGTGTAACCACTCCTTGTAACTACAATGTCAATTCCTTCATAATTTAAAAAATATCCAGTAAACCACTTAAGGGTACTTACATCAAGATTAAGCAACTTTAATACTAATAAGGATGAGTGTGGCCCTTGTATTGCTAATAATGCAGAACTCTCTGTTATGTCGTCCAGACTTAGCGTCGAGGGGGCAAAACTTCTAATCCATTTATGTACCTTAGCATCAGTAGCTGCGTTTGTGGTTAAGACATATCCATCATCATCTATCTTTAATACAGTCCCATCGTCAATGAGACGTGCATTCTCGTTTAACAATAAACAATACTTCATTTTTCCTACCTTAAGCCTCGAGACATCGACTGTAAGAATTTCTGAGAGATACTTAGTTGCTCCTGGGCCCTTAATTAATGTTCTCTTCATGTGACTTACATCAAATACTCCGACAGAGTTTCTTACTGCGTAGTGTTCCTCTCTTAATGATTTATAGACCAGCGGTGTACGCCATCCTTCAAACTCTGTAATTTCTTTCGCCTGCTTTTGATGAAGTGGGAATAAAATGGGTTCTCTAATGCTCATTACTTCTCCTCTCCTTCTTCTTTACTTTTAATCCTCTTAGTATATATTTTCCAGCTCAGTGTAATTGTGCGGGGATGGTTAGCCTTTACTTCATCCACTCGATTAACGGACATATTTGTCGGAGCCTTTTTTATATTTTCAGGAGCTGTATACGCCTCTTTGATTATCTGTCTTAAAGTCTCTGCATATCTGTCAAGTTCTCTTTTTGGCTCGGTTTCAGTCGGCTCAACCATAAACGCCTCCTCAACAATTAATGGGAAATATATCGTGGGGGCGTGGAATCCATAGTCTAAGAGTCTTTTTGCAATGTCTATTGTAGACACACCAGTATCCTTTAACAATTTTTTAAAGCTGACTACGAATTCGTGCTTTCTAGGAAGCTCTGGATCAAATGGAACTATAACTCCTTCCATTGATTTTAATTTTGATAGTAGGTAATTAGAAGCTAGAACTGAAATCTCTGAGGCTTCCCTTAACCCTTGCCAGCCGAGTCTTAATAAATATGCGTAAGCTTTTACGCATACAAGAAAGTTCCCATGAAAAGCCTTTATGCGGCCAATTGATTTTTTATCCGGCTCTTCGAAGTAGTAGCCTCTTTCTGGAGAGAAGGCTATTAATGGCGGGGGCAAGAACTTTTCCAGTCTTTTCTTTACGCCTATAGGACCAGATCCAGGTCCTCCTCCGCCATGAGGAGTTGAGAACGTTTTATGAAGGTTTAGATGGACAATATCAAAACCCATATCTCCAGGTCTAACTATACCGGCAATCGCATTTAGATTGGCGCCATCGTAGTAAAGTAGCCCGTCGTACGAGTGAATAATCTCAACGATCTCCTTGATTCTGTTCTCAAATAGTCCTATGGTATTTGGGTTTGTTAACATTAATCCGGCAACGTCCTCTCCCATCATTTCTTTTAATTTTTCAACATTTACCATTCCTTTATTATCAGATTGTACCTCCTCGATTTCAAATCCAGCCATTGATGCTGATGCAGGATTTGTACCGTGCGCTGAGTCTGGAACAATTATTACTTTTCTATTCTCACCCTTAACTAAATGATACTTCCTCATTATCAAGCATCCAGCAAATTCTCCATGTGCGCCAGCAGCGGGGGCAAACGAGAACCTATCCATACCTGTTACTGTACAAAGCAGCTTCTCTAATCTGTAGAGGATTTCGAGACAGCCTTGGACGGTTGATACATCTTGTAATGGATGAATATTTATCAATTCATCCATCATTGCAACCTCTTCGTTTCCAACCGGATTATACTTCATTGTACAACTTCCTAAAGGATAAAAACCAGTCGATACACTGTAGTTCATTTGGCTTAACCTTGTAAAATGCCGAATGACTTCTATTTCTGACACTTCGGGGAGATTTAGATTTTCTCTTAAGAGACTTTTAGGTATGCTTTCAATTATACTCTCTCTATCGTAGCTCATCTCGTCATGCCATGTCACGGCTTTGTATTTGCTAGCATTACTTCTCGCGATCTCGAACAATAATGGTTCTGGCCATCTTGCCTGCCTATAGTCTTCACTCATGTCTTACCACTGCTTTAAGAGCAGAAATATAGTTATTTACCGAGGCAAGGCTATGGACTTCTGTAAAACATGTAACTATAGCTTCACCGAGCTCCGGATAATCACTAGCAATGTTTAATCCCCCAATTATCCCTTTTTCTAAAAGACCCTTCAAGACCTTATCCGCAGTCATTTCTTTCACAGAATAGACAAATTCTTGATAATGAGGAAGTCCATAAAATGGAATTTTTACAAAATCAAGTTTATGGAATTTTTCAATCGCTTTGTTTGTTAAGGTAAATATATACTCAGCCAGCTCTCTTAATCCACTCCTGCCTAATAAGGCTAGATAAGTCGCTACTCCTACTGCCATTAAGGCTTGATTTGTACAAATGTTTGACGTAGCTTTCTCTCTCTTAATGTGCTGTTCCCTTGTCTGGAGAACCATAGCAAAGCATCTGCTAGTACCATTAACATCCTCTGTCATCCCTATTAATCGTCCAGGCATGTTTCTCAACATTTTAGGGTCATCCTTACATGCAAAAATTCCAAGCGATGGTCCACCGAATGATAACGGTAGACCGAGTGACTGTCCCTCACCTACAGCAATATCTGCTCCAATCTCCCCCGGAGATTTAATGAGACCTAGGACTGTTGGTTCAACACCAGTAATAAGATATGCTCCCTTTCGATGCACAATTTCAGCTAACTCATCAAGATTCTTCATAATGAATCCGACAGCGTTGGGATATTCAACATAAAGTGCCGCAGAATCATGTAAGTTTCTTTCTAACTCTTCAACATTAAGCTCCCCCTCAGTCGTATAGCCTATCTCTTTTATGAAGCCCCCCATTGGTTCAATGTAAGTGTTGAGGACCTCTAACCTCTCTTTGAATACATATTTTCCAATAATAATTTTCTTTCTTCCGCTAAGCCTAATAGCCATTCTTCCAGCCTCACCAAGTGCTGTTGACCAGTCATACATAGATGAGTTGACGATCTCGAGTCCGAGAAGTTCGGCCATTAAGCTTTGGTATTCAAATAGTGCTGTAAGCATTCCCTGTGAGGCCTCAGGTTGGTAGGGCGTATATGACGTCAAGTACTCACTTCTTCTGAGAATCTCTTTAACTGCCGCAGGAACATATCTCAGATAGATGCCTTGGCCAATGTGAAGCTGAACCCTAGGATAATACAAATTTTTAACCGCGATATTTGAAATACGTTCAAGCATTTCTTTCTCTGAAAAGGGACCTTCAAAATCTGGTTCTTTTTTAATGATAAATTCCTTTGGAATATCATTAAAGAGCTCGTCTATCGAATTGATTCCAATCGATCTCATCATTTCAGCAATTTCTTCGTCAGTATGCGGAATAAACGGATTATGTTTTATGGATTTGCTCATTTTCCAACTCAACATATTGTTTTTCATCTTATTAAAGTATTTCGATTATACTAACAATAAATTAGACGAAGAAGTTATTTTGTAGAATGTCATTAGTTACCGCGAGATTAATAGATGAGACTCAAACCTCCAATAATAATCCTAAACTTTAAAACCCATAAAGAATCGACAGGACAACAAGCTGAAAGGTTGGCAATGATTGCTGAAGACGTCAGTAAAGACACTGGAGTTACAGTGGCAATAGCTGCTCAGCCGACAGATATTTTTAGATTATCAAATAAAGTAAAAATACCGATTTTGGCACAGCACGTCGATGCAGAGGAACCCGGCAATCACACTGGGCATATAACGGTTCATGCGATAAAAGAAGCAGGAGGCGTTGGTACACTATTAAACCATTCTGAAAAAAAGTTACTCCTCAATGATATTTCGAAAATCATAAGTATGCTTAAGGCAGAGGGCATGCTATCTGTTCTATGCACAGATACTCCGTCGACGTCTATTTCCGGGGCAATTTTTAAGCCGGATTTTTTAGCAGTGGAGGCACCAGAATTAATAGGTACTGGAATTAGTGTATCAAAGGCTAAGCCAGAAATAATAACTAAAACTATAGAGTTAATAAGGAAATTGTCAGTCAATGTTCCGGTTTTATGCGGCGCTGGAATTACTGACGAGACAGATGTTAGTAAAGCGATTAAATTAGGGGTAGATGGAGTATTACTTACCACTGCATTTGTTAAGGCGAATGACCCATATAATGTTTTGTTATCAATGTGTCACGCTGCTCTAGAACATTACAAAAAATAGAATTTTATGTTTTTCGACAATAACCGCCTCCTCAAAACATGAATAAAGTAAGAATCATCAAATATAAGAGAAAATACTATTGACCAATTTAATTATTTCAATAGTTTTCCCCTGAAACGTATTATTAACAAAATAACCAGATAAATCTCTTTTATAAGAGAGAGATACTGGAAATTTTTAGTCTATCTTGTATTTTTTTCTAAAAATTATTTTTATTTTTATAAATTTGTTCAAACAAATAATAATATATTTATATAGACCCCGTAGTACTGGAGTCTAGGTCAAATACAAAATGAAAGCCGAGACTGAAAAAATCATACAAATCATCAAGTCATATGACGCAAAATTTCTAGATTTGCAGTTTACTGATCTTCTTGGAAAACTCCAACACGTAACAATAATGTTGAATAAGTTAGATGAAAGTTTCTTAGAGTCAGGTTTTCCTAAGCTAGACGGCTCATCTATTAGAGGATTTGTAGAGATCCATGAGTCTGACATGGTTCTAATGCCTGACTATACTACAATTGCTCTTGACCCGTTTAGCGAGACAAAGACAATTCGTGTTTTATGTGACGTATATATGGGTTATGGTAAAGGACGTTTCTCAAAAGACCCTAGATGGATAGCTCAAAAAGCAGAAAAACATCTTGAAGAATTAGGTATTGACATTTCATATTGGGGTCCAGAACTCGAATTTTTCGTCTTCAATAAGGCCAGATGGGACGTCTCTGTACCTTACAGGGGCATGTCCTACGAGATTGACTCAAACGAAGCGGCTTGGAACTCAGGCTCATATCCAATAAGATTCAAGGAGGGCTATTATCCGGCCATGCCGCAAGATACATTAATGGATTTTAGAAATGAATGTTCATTAATACTTAAGGAAAGTTTTAGAATCGATATTGACGCACATCATCACGAAGTAGCCACTGCTGGGCAATGTGAAATAGACATGGAATATGACACTCTTACCAAAATGGCGGATAATGTTCAGACATGCAAATACGTTGTTAAGAATGTTGCTAGAAAGCATGGATTGACGGCTACATTTATGCCGAAGCCAATCTATAAGGATAATGCCTCAGGCATGCATGTCCATTCAAGTCTATGGTCGGGTGGCGAAAACTTATTTTACGATCCTGAGGATAAGTATGCTGAGTTAAGTCAAATAGGCAGATATTTTGTCGGTGGATTGATCGAACATAGTCGAGCATTAGCTGCAATCGTATGTCCTACAACTAATTCTTACAAAAGACTTACTCCTGGCTATGAGGCGCCTGTTTATATCGCATGGAGCAAATCCAATAGGTCTGCAAATATAAGAATACCTGTATATCAAATCGGTAATCCTCGTTCAAAACGTGTAGAGTTCAGAACACCGGATCCTTCATGTAATCCTTACTTAGCATTTGCAGCGATACTTATGGCTGGGTTAGATGGAATGAAAAAGAAAATTGATCCAGGCGAACCGATCGATATGAACATCTATCACTTAACTACAGAAGATAAACGTAAATATGGGATAAAACAGTTACCCAACAATTTACTTGAGGCTGTTCAAGAATTAGAATGTGATAATGAGTTCTTAAGGCCAGTTTTTACTGCCGACTTAATAGAATCCATTATTTCTATTGAGAAAAATATGTATTATGAATTGTGTAGTATGCCACATCCCTATGAATTTTATCTCTACTTTGATGTATGAATACATAACATTAAAATTGCGAATATCCTTTTCTATTCTTAATGTAATAGTGTTTCTCCTAAAAAACCAGTGACTATAAGACTTATTGCCTCTTCTTCTGTAAGACCCCTACTTCTCAGATAGTTTATTTCATCTTCCGATATTTTTCCAATTGAGGCTTCATGTGTGAGTGTTGCTTCTTTATTCTTAGTAAAGATTTCTGGTATTGAACTTATGATTGAATTATTTGATAATAGTAGTCCCATGCATTCAATATGGCCTATACCCGCACCATTTGCAACTATTTTACTATGAGAAGTTATCTTGGCATTTCTATCTGAAATCATTCTTAATTTTATAATTCCGTTTGAATTATCACCGTTTAGGAATAATGATTCATATAATTCTGCCTCCTCATCCTTAGCTAATATTGATACCTCAAAATTTGCAGAAGAATTTTTTTCTAGAAAAGCGGTGCTGCTGACACTTAATTTTTTAAGGGGACTGATACACTTGTAGAAGCTGAGCATGGATGCTCCCTTTTCTAACATTACTTCTGTGACAGTCTTTACCTCATCTGAGACGCCCCACTTATGGAAGTGTCTAAGTTTAAGTGAAGAATTTTCTTTAAGAATGATCTTTGTATAACCTTCATGTACACCGCATAAAACTGGTTTCGCTGCATTACATATGCTATAAATTTCGACGTTAATGCCGGGATCAACAATTATGAGATTATTAATATTTTGATGAATATTTGGTGAGGAGATAGTTATACATGTACTTAATGGGTGACTTATTTGTTGTCTTACCCATATAAAGTATCCTTCACTCGGTCTTTTGTCAAGATATTTTTTTGCCTCTTCAAACTCTTCATAGGCCTCAGCACTAGGCCTAAGGATAACGCCCTCTTCTGAAAGTAATTTTTTAATTACGTGATTAATTTGTAAGTAATTCGCGCTCTTCGCATTCCTTACACTTTTCATAACCACACCTCAGAATTGTTTCCCAAGGTTTTCTCCAATCTTTTGAAGAACAAATAATTTCTCCCTCTAGCATTACGTGTGCTACGTCTGGGTCAAGAAATTGAAGTATGTCTCCGCGATGTGTAATTGCTAGGATAGATACTCCATTATTGATTAATTTATCTTGAATAATCTTTACTATTTTAGTTAGATTTATAACGTCTAATCCAGAATCTATTTCGTCAAGAATAACAAATGTTGGTTTTAGTGATATAATTTGAATTATCTCTGATAGTTTTTTCTCACCGCCCGAAAATCCAACGTTAATTTCCCTTTCTAACAGATTAGAAATTAGTGAAAATTCTTTCATATTAAAAATTGATTTTTCTTTTGCAATTCTTTTTAATAAAAGAGAAAGCTTAACGTTTTTTATTGCTGGAGGAGATTGAAAGGCCATTGCTATACCTAACTTCACTCTTTCCTCTATTGACAGATTAGTAATATTAATGTCTCTGAACCATATTTCTCCTTCTGAAACTTTGTATTTTTGGAACCCCATTATCGTATATGCCAATGTCGATTTGCCAGAAGCATTCGGTCCCAATAAAGCATGTATCTCACCATCCTTAATGTTCATATTAACTTTTTTCAGAATAAACTTTTCATCTACTTTAACAGATAAATTCTTTATCTTAAGCATTTCGGAGCCTACGTTATTTAGTATTAGATGGTATTAAATATATTTATAACGACTATCATTAAATAGTGATAGACAATTTTATTCCTCTTCTTCTGCTACAGCCTGTGTGGTAAATTGATCTATGGTTATTTTTTCGAGTAATTCTGGTGTAGCTAATCCCTTTTCGATTAATACTCTCCTAGCGAGATACCAGAATGCAAAAGGAAGCGAGGTTCTTCCTCTATTGTTCATGGGAATTATTAGGTCTATGTTGCTGCATACATTATCTGTACTGCACATTGCTATTACTGGTTTTCTAGCTATGCTCGCCTCAGTAACGGCTTGTATGTCGTACCTTGGGTCTGAAACTACTATTAAATCGGGTTCGAGGTAATACTTTAATGTTCTATTTGTGAATATTCCTGCAGGAATTTTTCCCGCTATTGGAATTGTGCCAGTGACCTCGCAGAATTTTTGAACCGCTTTGATTCCATAGATATGTGTCGAGACGACAACTACTTTATTCAAATCATTCATAGCAATCATTCTTGCGGCTAAGTTAAGTCTGTCAAGAATTTTCTTTACGTCGATGAGATATACACCATCTGCTCTTAACTTATAAATAAACCTCTCCATGTGTTTTACTTTTATTTTAGCCCCAAGATGAACACCACACTTTACCAAAAGTTCTTGTAGCTCCACCTCAGGACTAATATAGGTACTGTCGCTCAACCAGCATTCAACCTCTGAATTTCTCTTACCTCCTCATTCATTCTTATCAATTCATTGGCTTTTGATATCCTTTCTCCTCCTATTATTCCTGCCTTAATAACTTTACATCCGAAGCCCACCGCTATATGAGGTAAATAATGATCCGTTGTCTCGCCAGACCTGTGTGAAGCAATTAATAATAGATTATATTTTTTACCAGTTTTTACAGCTTCCCATGTGAGTGTTAATGTACCTACTTGGTTTGGCTTTATTATCGCTGCCTTTATTGCCTCCATCGATGCAGCCTTGGCTATTAGTTCAGATCTAGTCACTACTAAATCATCACCACATATATAGGTCTTCGGTAGTGCTTTTGAAAGTTTTCTAAACGATTCGTAATCATCTTCTTTGAACGGGTCTTCTATGTAGATTATCTCATATTTATTGGCTAGTTCTTCTAAATATTGAAGATATTCTTCTGTGTCGAGATATAGTCCGACACTAGCCAATTCATACCTCTCACTGCGTGTATTGTAAATATTGGTTCCAGCAACATCTATACCCACACCCATTTTGACGCCCAACTCATCTTCAACCATCTTTGCAGCCTTGTAAACAATTTCTAGAGCCGCCTCAACATTGATTGGTGGTGCATATGCTCCTTCATCACCTCTGCCCAATGGATAGTTAGTAATTTTTTCTTCTAAAAATTTGCCGACCAATTTATGAACCTTTATGTTTGCTGCGATTGCGTCCGAAATTGTTTTTGGATTTTTAGGAATGACGAGAATTTCTTGAATCTCAGGAGCTCCGGGACCTGCGTGTTTACCCCCACCTATCACGTTTCCCAGAGGTAAGGGCAGGATAGGTTGAGTGTGGGTCATAGAGGCTAAATAATCATATAAGGGTCTTCCTTCGGCCTTTGAAATTGCAATTGACGTTGCAACAGAAATCGCAAGAGCAGTATTTCCACCTATCTGAGAGAAGTTCCAAGTTCCATCTAAATCGATAAGCAGGTTATCGACTGTTTCATAACTATCGATGTCAATTCCCTTCATTTTTGGTATTATTTCTTTCTGGAGCAGTATTAGAGCTGTTTCTGGACTACTGTTGGGAAAAGGCTCAGCTTCTCTCGCGCCTCTACTTTTTCCTGAGGGGGCCGCTGCTTGACCAACATAACCATCAACGTCTACAATAATTTCAATAGTCTTATCTCCTCTACTATCGTAGATTAATCTTCCCTTAATTTCTTTAATTTTATGCGCCATTTCTCATCTACTCTTTCCAAACCAAGAATCGAATTGAACAATCTCTTCAAAATATTCAACATGGGACAAAAACATTCTTCTACAACAATACCTCGTTATTCCAAGACGGTCTAAGACTTTGCCAGGATCTTCACCTGCCTCGATCCCTTCTACGAATCTCTCCCACTTATCTGCAATCGGAGCACCGCATGAAAAGCATCTGATTGGAAACATCATGCCTGACAACATAGGCGAATAGAAATTTAAATACCCTTTCTTTCAAAGATTATTCATAAAAACTGCCCAAAATTCTTCAGGCTTATCTATAGCTTTTCTGTTTAAATCTTCTCGCTGACCTTCTATTAGGCTTCTTTGGTTCAGTCCTTCTGGGGTCTCCTGCTAATAAATGCCTATCAAACTGAAGAATCTTGGATTTAAGAGCCTCCGAATGGGTCGCCAATGCCCTTGCAATCGCCATCGCACAAGCATCTGCCTGACCGATTATTCCTCCTCCCTTTACGTCAATTACAAAGTCGTGCGTCTTCACGAATTTATCATCGAATCTAAGAGGCAGCAGAACTTTTTCACGCACAATTTCATTACCATAAAGCTCTGCTGGTATACCATTAATGTAGACTCTTCCCTCGCCAGGCACGACTCTAAGCCTCGCTCGTGATTCTTTTCTTGCACCTACGAATATTTGCGCTGCCTTGACCAATGGTCTCGAGAGTAATTATGAATATCTAGTTTATATATGCATTTTCAAGACATTAATTATTAGGAGGAAATGAGTAATAGCTTTAGGACTGACGAATATATAATAGATGTCTGGCTGACTGAACGGATTAAGGACATCGGAGTCAAAATTCCAACTAAAAGATTATCGCTCAGGGAGCTATTATCAATGGACGTCCCCTTCGTCCCTTTAATGGACGGCAATAAACACTTCTTCAATAAAAAGGATTTAGAAAAAGCTGCAGAAGTATTGGGTGAAAAATTTCTAAGTGCTGAAGTTTTTCCTATTATTTTTGTTTCAAAAAGAAGTGAGTGTTGTGATTTTTATATCCTCAGAGGCGAGTGGGTAGATGAGGTCTTCAGGAGACTCGTAGGAATATCGTCAGTAAATAAGATGCCTAATGGACAACCATATACCTATAAGTCACTTGTCTTAGAATTCATTAAAAAATATCCATCACTGGCTATTATTACATTATAGCTATCGCAAGGCGATTAATCAAGTAGTAAATCACGTATTTTTAAATAATGCCAATGCTCTATAATTAACAGTATGAGTGCCAGAATACCATTACAGAGAGTAGCGAGTAATGTTTGGCTAATTCCACAGGATTTTAGGAGCGATATGAAGGCTCCGGTATACGTATATGCGTCTGAGAAATTACTACAGAAAATGCTTGGGGACAGGACATTGGTACAGGCAGTAAATGTATCTACTCTTCCTGGAGTTATGAAACATGTAGCAGTATTGCCAGATGCACATGAAGGGTATGGCTTTCCAATAGGCGGGGTTGCAGCTATGGATGCGACAGAAGGTGTTGTCTCACCAGGCGGCGTAGGATACGATATTAATTGCGGTGTTAGGTTAATGGTCACAAATCTTCATGTAAAGGATGTACTGCCAAAGATAAGAGAACTAATCAATACTATATTTCTAAACGTTCCTGCTGGTCTTGGTTCTCGTCGGAGCGATTTCAGAGTTACTCATAGCGATCTTGACAAAATTGTTTTGGAAGGTGCTAGATACATTATTGATAAGTATGGACTAGGATGGAGTGACGATTATAAATATATAGAAGAGGAAGGAGCGTATCCTAGGCATAAGTCAGGAGATATACCTGACCCTGACCCCTCTATCGTTTCCAGAGAAGCAAAAAGCAGAGGAGAAGCACAGATTGGGACTCTTGGCAGCGGTAATCACTTCTTAGAGATACAGAAAGTCGAAAAAATATTTGACCCCAGCGTTGCAAAAGTAATGGGAATTTATGAAGAGGGGCAAATTACTGTACTAATACACACGGGAAGCAGAGGTTATGGGCATCAAATATGCAGTGATTTTCTCAGAGTCATGGAGCGTGCAGTAAGTAAGTATGATATAAGGCTGCCAGACAGGGAGCTTGCATGTGCTCCAGCGAGCAGCCCTGAGGCAGCTCAATATCTAAAGGCGTTTGGATGCGCGGTAAACTTTGCCTTTGCTAATAGACAGGCTATTAGCCATTGGGTTAGGCAGAGTTTCGAACACGTCTTTAAACAATCATCAGACTCCCTATCAATGAAGATTGTTTATGATGTTGCTCATAATATCGTAAAGCTTGAAAAACATAAAGTAGATGGCGAAATGAGATCAGTCTTTGTTCATAGAAAAGGAGCAACAAGGAGTTTTCCCGGAAAAGTTGAGTACTATAGCGACATGATACCTATATCGTATCGAGATTATGGTCAACCAGTATTTTTACCAGGAAGCATGGGTACAGCAAGCTGGGTATTGATTGGTGATCCTAACTCATTACAATTAAGCTTTGGAAGTACGGCGCATGGAGCCGGTCGCCAAATGAGTAGAGCAAGCGCAAAACGACAATACAGAGGTGACAGTGTAGTCCGATTACTTGAGAGCAAGGGAATATACGTGAAGGGAGACACCATGGATACAATAGTTGAAGAAGTCCCAGACGCATATAAAGACCCAGACGAAGTCGTAGAGGTAGCGCATCAAGTAGGACTAAGCAGAAAAGTAGCCCGACTAGTGCCACTAGGCGTAGTGAAAGGCTAAATTTTATTCTAAATAGTCAGTCTCCAGTATAAAGCTCAGTAAATATGTGTTTTTAAGGTCTTCTACAGTCACTCTCTCGATAATTGAGCCAAGTCTATCAGTAATTACTTTACGCCAATTAGGATTGGAAAGGTCAATTGAGATTCTAGATGCCTCTACTGCTATATCGATCGGATCAAAGTCTCTTCTAAGCCCAATTAACTTCTCTACTTCGTTTAGCGGCAGATCTTTAAGAAGCTTTTCTGAGACCTTATTCTTGAGTTCAACCAATGAGCCCGTCATTTCTATTCCTAATAATTTGGTCTCGAGCGACTTCAACTTTAAGCCTGTAAAAACTGACTTTAATAATTTTGTATCGTAAACATACACGTTAAAGTTTTCGTCAATTCTTTTAGAAATTATGGCTGAAACTTCTAAATATGAGTCGTCTGTACCCTCTGGTGTCTTAAAACCTATTGGCACATAAAACTTCTCACCATCATAGACTCCAATGCAATATATTAAGAATAAACCATTCTTGTCAAGTGCGTAAGTATTTGCCGTAATCACTAATCTTTTATGAGATTTATTAGGTAATGGTATCATTATCTCCTTTTCTCCTAATGATAATTTCATAGTCTTCCTAAGGAGTATTTGGTCAATTATCTTTAGTGAATAATACTTAGCAACACTCCAATCCATACCTCGTGAAATCCACGTTGAGTATGCTATTTCATTAATTTCTTCCAGTAAAACCTCGTCCAGCTCGTCTGGTTGATATTCCTCAATCTTCCTTTTTAGTGCCATCCAGTCCAATATTTCTAAAACACCCGCTGACTCGGTTTCATGAATCGTTATGAATTTTCTATCTCCAACCATCACAACATCGTATTCAATAGTATCAAATGGAATGGAAAATATCCTTCTCATCGATAACTCTATGAATGCCAAACCAAGTCTTAATAGGTTTGGATCATCCAAAGGGTCCACTTCTAGCATCATTCCATAAGTATAATCCGTATAGATGCCATTCGTGATTGCTGGAACAACAATACTCTTAACATCATGACTAATTACAGTATTGTTTCCCACTACATAGTATCTATAGTGTTTACTTCTGAGTCTCCACTCTACATGATTTGGAATCTTTACATACTTATTAAATCCTTCAGGTGCTTTTACCACGCATTGAACAACTGAATGTAATCTACCCGAATAATAGTCTGATCTTATAGACGGCGACTCTCCCCATCTTCTCTTAGTAGCGTAGTATTCTTCTAGTGGGTAAGATAATTCCTCATATTTCATTAGGGTGCCTTCATTTAAGTCCTCTATGATGACGGCGGTCACGGCCCTACTACTTTCTTGCGATCTAACATGCTTCGTTACTACACCGTCAGACGTGTAATCTATACATCCTACTTGGAATTTTTCGACTAAATCCACATGAGATATGTCCTCAAGCTGTTCAACATGTTCATTCTTTATCTTTAATCTTTTTATGCCGAGTGGAGGAGAGAATTCGTAAAAATTCATTCTTAACCATGCTCTTTTTCCCGCTTGAGTTAATTGTAATTCTTTTCTAAGACCAAGAATTCCAAGCAATTTGAGTTCTTCATCATTTAATCCTGTGAGGAGGGAAGCTCTCGTTAGCTTAAATAATCCGGTAAATAAGTGGATATAATTGTTACTCGTGTTCAATATGATTTTTTCCCTAGGCAAAGTAAGCCACTTTATAAGTGCAGGGACGCCTCTTCTAAGCAAATTGTAATCCCATGAGTATTGTGGAATAATAACGCTTTCAGTTCTGTCGATTGTCTCTCTTCTTCCTTTTCTACCCTCTTTCTGCAGGAATTCCCTTAGGCTTTCAGGTAGTCCAATATGGACTATCCTTATTACTTGGCCGATATCAATTCCTTGTGAAAGAGTCCTAGGCGAGACAAGAATCTTTGCCTCACCATTCCTAGCCTTTTCTTCGATACTTTCCCGAACAGCTTTATCGATTAAATGGTGATGAGCGAATACTTTACCGGGGCCTAAACGTTCAGAGAGGAGTCTAGCTATTTCCTCAGACTTAGCAATACTTTTAGTAAATACAATCGTGACTCCAGAATCATTGACATATTCAGACAATATATCTATGTAATCCGGTAAAATATCCTCGTCTTGGACCTTTATTCCAGCTATATGTGCTAATTCTATTATCTTGTAAAAATTCTTCTTGAATAATTCATAATTATTCATTGAGTCAACAATGTCTTTGCCAATATCTAGCTTCTCTAGTTTTTCATTCTCTTTACGGATCGCTTCCCAAACTTTTTTCAGATTTTTACCTAATACGACATATGTCTTATTTTCTGGATGAAATGCCTGTCCTTCTACTATTTCATAGTCGCGACCATTTATCAGCTTAAGGGCCTCTCCCACCTCAACGGGATTTTCAAGCATAGCCGTGAGAACAGCAATCAATAAATTTTGCGAAATTGAGAGACTGATTATTTTAAGCATTCCTAATAATATGGCTATGCTTCTTGGAGAATAAAAATCAAAATCATCAATCACAAGTAATGAAATACTCTCTAGAAATTCCTTTAAAAGTGGCGGTCTAGTAGTTCCAAGCTTTTTTAAGTCGCTTAGTAGAAATGCAGGGTTCGTCAATATTATGTCAGCACTTCTTATTTCTTGTCTTACACTTTTGTAACCTTTCTCAGCCGCAATTCTTGTCCTTGTTGGTGCATCGATTATCACTACTCTTAATCCGAGCGTTGCGCTATATCTTCTTAGCCTAACAACTTGGTCGTTCGACAATGCTAAAGTAGGATACAAAACTAATGTCTTGCACTTTTGTTTTGCAGAATAAATAAACCAAGCCTCGGTCTTTCCTGAACCAGTACCGGACTTTAAGATAAGATTCTTCCCAGAATAAAGGACATTATAAGACTTTAATTGATGGTTGAATAATTTACAGGATGCTATATCTATTCCTTTGTCCTTAAACTCTGGGATAATTTCGGAAAAAGTAATTTCTATCTTGTCTGGCACTACCTTTTCTTCACTAAGCTGGTAGTACTCATAACCCAACTTATCAAGAAGTCTACCTGTATCTATCATATTTTACATTTAAGAATAATTATTCTTTTAGTTATAATTAAGTATAACTACATCAATCAAGCAGTCTTCTCCGTAAGAATTATTATTATACCTCCGTAGTACATTGATTTAAATGCCTGAACCTTGAAATATTTTTTAAGCTCATTTATCAGTTTGGAATTATTGAATAATCGTTTATAGGTTGGATAAATCATATGGATCAGTCTCCAAGCAAGGGGGGCAGCAACTAAAGTTAGTAAGGGAGCAATTATCATCCAATAAATGGAAAAGACAAATTGGAGTGGTTTATAGTCGGGCTTGCCTATATCAATTATCGTAAAAGTTGCATTCTTCTTCATCATTATAGATAAGTTTCTCAATGCTACATCCAAGTTAAACATATCACGTAGAGAAAATGCCATGTATACTTTATCAAACGAGTTATTTCTAAATGGTGGATTTTCTAACAACCCTAACACATAATGCGTTCTAAAATCATTTGTAGATTGCCTTGCAATTTTTAGCATATTTACAAGCGGGTCTAACAAAATTAGATTTAATTTAGAATCTGAGATTCTTAGCAACTCTATGCTTAATGATCCATCACCAGCCCCAGCGTCAAGGACCCTTCCTATAGGCGCTCCACTAAATGTCACTCCCTTTCTCCTAACCTTAATGTCAAGTCCCAGCGATATTATTCTATTAATTAGCCTATACTTCTTATCCAGTTTTGATATGCTCGTAACGACGGGGACCCAGTCTTCAGCTAATCCCATCTCGGTACGCTATTTTATTCTTCTTTCGACCTTAATATTCGTTCGGCCCTTCTCGCTTCTTCAATGCTTGTGACTCTCAGTAAAATGTTCAGTTTTTCGTCGAATATTTTCAGGGCATTTACATTTATAAATAATACGTTCCGCATTTTTGAGACAATGTCGTCCATCTCCTTGCTATTTGTCTTATCGTATGCATTTAAGAACTCATTCGACCTATAAGCTGAGAATAAATAGTATCTTTTATCATCTATTGTCCTAGGTATTGCAGCAGAAAATTTTCTACATACATCGAAGAGAAAACTATTATATTCAGTTTTAAGCAAAGGCGCATCACATGGCAATACTAAATAAGTGTCGTCACTCTGTAATTCTTTCATGATGTTTGCAAGCTGTAAACTAATCATAGCATTTCCGGCCTGATATATACTTGCTAAGAATTTTTCCGCCAATGGTCCATATGCCTCTGCTTCCTTTTCTCCACGAACAGAAATCATGATTTCTTCGACTTCGTCTGGGATTGATTCAATTACATATTCGAGGAGCGGCCTATTATTGATTGGGAAGAGGCCTCGTTCTCTACCCGCTATCTCTTTAAAATCAGTCAATATTAGGGCCAGCTTCGCCATAAGACTACACTCTTTCCATTATGAAAAATTCAATATCATTAATAAATGTAAAATTCTATTCACCAGTAATTTTAAGTATTCCCCCATAGCTTCAAAGAAGCTCTTGGTATTTACGGGAAAATTCTTTCTGCGTAATCATGATAAAAATTAAATACGCCGGTTATCGAAACTGGAAATGAAAGTGATAAAATTGAAGAATCCTTTCAGTAAAAGCGGAACTGGAGGGACTACGTTCTCCTCTAATGGAAGATATCTAGAAATAATAACTGCTCTTAAAATTCAGTCCGAGAAACTCAACAGGACGAGTCAAAGATTGATTGGACGTGGAAAAGAACTCTTCGAACAATGTGTAAGAGCCCAGCAAGAAGGTGACGTAGGAAGAGCTACAATATATGCAAACGAAATAGCACAGCTACGGAAAATGTCTAGAATAGTCGTCAGGAGTCAACTCTCACTTGAAAAAGTTATACTTAGACTAGAGACAGTAAAGGAATTTGGAGATGTTATGCATGTTTTAGGACCTGCTACAACTATAATTAAACAGGTACAATCAGACCTTTCAGGAATAGTTCCAGAAGTAGCTCAGAACCTCAAACATGTTGACGAAATTCTTGAAGGACTGATAATAGAGGCAGGCACAGTGTCTGGAGCAGTAGTAAACGTTTCAGTGTCCGATAGCGAGGCGCAGAAAATACTCCAAGAAGCATCTGAGATAGCTGCACAAAGAATGAAATCGACATTCCCCGAGATTCCTGAAGCGATAAAGTCTATGGAGAGTGATAGTGTTTCAAAGTCTCAGTAACCTAAACTTATATTAAAAGTTAAAAATCATTATTTCATCAATATTTCTTATTGAGAATGCGCCATAATAGAATAGTTGTCGGTGTTGGTGTAGTAATTACGAAAGACGACAAAATCCTGTTAATTAGACGGTCTAGGGAACCTGGAAGGGGTAAGTGGGCCATACCCGGAGGACGCGTAAGATTTGGTGAAAAACTCAGAGACGCAGCTATTAGAGAGATTGAGGAAGAAACGGGATTAAAAATAGAGATAACAAAATTAATAGACGTAGTGGAAATATTTACTAAAAAATCCGATGGTGACATAAAGGAACACTTCATCATAGTAGATTATGAAGGAAAGATAATTGGAGGGGAATTAAAAGCCTCTTCGGATGCCTTAGACGCGAAGTGGATTGATATGTCAGAAATACATAACTATGATCTCACAGAATCAACAATTAAATTTCTTCAATCTCATTTTTCATGTTTACTTAATAAAAATGGGTGAGTCATCAGCTATTATCCTTCCTTCAATACCTAATAGTTGTTCATATTTCTCAGCCATACATCTCATGACGTAATGTAAATCGCCTGAGTAAAATTTTAAACCTGTAACTGCCTTATTTTTTATTTGGCTATTAATATCCTCCGACGAAATGTCTTTGATATTTTTATTAGACGCAAACAAGAATCCCCATAAGCTCGAGTAAGATTTTACATATGCGTGGAGGGCAACTACGTATTTAAAAACAGTTGACAATGTTTTCTTAATTGAGCTGTATACGAATTCGTTATGAATAGGAGAAGTTGCTTGAGTCGCAAGAATGCCATTAGGAGTTAATTTTTTCATGGCAAGTTCATAAAATTCTTTTGTGTAAAGTAAATATGATGGCCCTCCCTCTAATGGATCTGTCACGTCAATAATTAATACATCTATAGTATTATTGGGCTGACTTGATAACCATTTTCTGCCATCTTCAATTATTATCCGTAATCTCTTGTCTTTGTAAGCATCTTTATTTAACTCGCTCATGTAGATTGAACATATATCTATAACTTCCTTGTCTATTTCTATCATCATTATTTCCTCTATATTTCTCCATCTTGTAACTTCACGGACTGTAGCCCCTTCTCCACCGCCAATAACAACAACTCTTTTAGGATCACCGTGCATAACAATTGATGGATGGACTAGTGTCTCGTGATAGATATATTCATCTTTCAAAGATGACTGAATTTTATTATCAAGTAAAAGACATTTCCCATATGGCAAAGTTTCTAGAATCGTGACTTTTTGGTATTTTGTCTTGCCATTGTAAATTATGTTTGAGATTTTATAAAATTCTAGGATATCAGAACTTATCCACTCAGATTGCCACAATCCAGCATCTTCTTCATCAATATTTTTACTGTTCATTTCTCGCTGATTGTTATTTGCTTGTCCAAACATGTTTTTTGATGTATCATAACTCCTCTTTTGACCTCCATTACTGTAACTGTGTTAGGCTGTAGCATGTTTTGAACTACTTCTAATGCCCTCCAAGGATCAATCAATTTGCCACAAGTATAGATGTCAACTGCTGCGTATCCGTATTCAGGCCATGAATGTATTGATAAATGACTTTCCTTAATAATTAAGATAGCGCTTACTCCCCCCGGCGGATCGAATTTTTTGCTGTATTCGCCTATCACTTCGACTTTTGCTGCCTTTGCCGCTTCTTTTAAAATTTTCATCAATACAGACGTTCTCATTAATTTTTCTGGGGGGCAGCCATAAAAATCTGCCACTAAGTGTCTGCCAAGACCTTCAAACCGTGATGAAGTAGTGCGAACGTGATTCCCAACCCCCATTTCTAGCATAATTTTTTTAGTATAGCTAGTAGTTAAACCTTAATTTATTTTCGAATAATATGATTTAACCATAAATCACGAAGTTTGTTAATGGATATATACTTGTTGCACACTGTTAATTATTAGAATGGTGAATTTTAATTGGACTCAGAACCTTCAAGAAAAATAATCCAACTAAGAGTTGCCGAGGCTAAGCAAAGAGATGTAGGAAGGAGAATTGCCAGGATCGATAGTGTGGCTTGGAGAGAGCTGGAACTTAATTCAGGAGATGTGATAGAGCTGATTGGTAAAAGATCTACTGTTGCTATAGTTTGGCCACCATACAGGGAGGACGATGGACAAATGATAATTAGGATAGACAGCGAGGTTAGAAGAAACGCGGGCGTAAGCGTAGGTGAATATGTTAAGGTTGCAAAAGCGAACATCAGACCGGCATCAAAGATTGTTTTTGCACCATTCGAAAATTTACCATTTGTCGGAGATTTTTCGAGAATTGTTAAAGGACAGTTGATGAATACACCATTAGCGAAAGGGGATGTCGTAGTTGTGCCAGTTCTAGGCATGGGCATAGAGCTGAAAGTTGTCTCGACTGCCCCTGCCCCTATTGTCTATATGAGTGAAGAAACAGTAGTTGAAGTTAGCTCGACACCAGTCAAAAGAGTTGAAGAAATTTCAGGAATAACATATGAAGATATTGGTGGCCTATCTGAGGAATTACAGAAAATAAGAGAAATGGTTGAACTTCCAATGAAACATCCTGAACTTTTTAGACATTTAGGAATTGAGCCACCTAAAGGCGTGATACTGTACGGCCCACCTGGGACTGGAAAGACGCTTATAGCAAAAGCACTTGCAAATGAGACAGGCGCGTCATTTCTAACAATTAATGGGCCTGAAATAATGAGTAAGTTTTACGGCGAGAGTGAAGCAAGACTAAGAGAAGTCTTCCAAGAAGCCGAGCAAAGAGCTCCCAGCATCATCTTTATCGATGAACTAGATGCTATTGCGCCTAGAAGAGGCGAGGTTACTGGTGAAGTTGAGCGAAGAGTTGTTTCTCAGCTTCTTACACTTATGGATGGTTTGAAAAGTAGAGGCCAAGTAGTGGTTATAGGAGCTACTAACAGGATTGATGCGGTTGATCCAGCGCTTCGACGGCCGGGTAGATTTGACAGGGAAATTAAAATCGGAGTACCAGACCGAAATGGAAGGAAAGAAATACTGCAGATACATACAAGAAGGATGCCACTTGCACCAGATGTAAATCTTGATGAACTTGCTGAGGTCACACATGGTTTTACAGGTGCCGACATTGCAGCATTATGTAGAGAAGCAGCGATGAATGCACTTAGGAGATTCTTACCTAAAATTGATTTGGAGAAGGATGTAATACCTGCAGAAGTATTAGAGGAACTTAAAGTGAGCAGAGGAGATTTTGCAGAAGCACTCAAAACAATTCAGCCTTCAGCTTTGAGAGAGGTCATCTTAGAGATTCCTAACGTCACTTGGGACATGATTGGTGGCCTAGAAGACGTTAAACAGCAACTTAAAGAAGCAGTAGAATGGCCTCTTAAGTATCCTGATGTTTTTAAGAGACTTGGCATAAGGCCACCTAGAGGGATACTCCTTTACGGGCCACCCGGCGTAGGTAAAACTTTACTAGCCAAGGCTGTAGCAACAGAAAGTGAGGCCAACTTCATCAGTGTAAAAGGTCCTGAAGTGCTTAGCAAATGGGTCGGTGAGTCTGAGAAAGCAGTCAGGGAGATATTCAGAAAGGCAAGGGAGACAGCCCCCTGCATAATTTTCTTTGACGAATTAGACTCGATAGCACCTAGAAGAGGTATTCACACTGATGCAGGAGTTACTGACAGAATAGTCAATCAATTGCTCACGGAAATGGATGGAATGCAGTCACTTAAGGGTGTAGTAGTCATAGGAGCTACTAATAGACCGGATATCCTCGATCCAGCGTTGTTGAGGCCTGGAAGATTTGACCGAGTCATATTTGTTCCTCCTCCTGACTTTCAAGCTAGACTTCAGATCTTGAAGATCCATACTAAGGACATGCCACTTGCACCTGATGTAAATCTTGATGAATTGGCCAGAATTACAGATGGTTATACAGGAGCAGACTTAGAGTCAGTCTGCAGAGAAGCAGCCTTGACAGCTGCAAGAGAAAATATTCAAGCCTCAAACGTTACAATGAAACACTTTAAAGCAGCTCTAGAAAAGGTCAAGCCAAGCATTACAGAAGACCTCAAAATTGAGTATGAGAGAATACTTAAAGACTTTAAGAAATCCATCGCATACATATCCTGATATTTCTCATTTTACTGGAATTCGATTATTATACTTAATATTTTAGATTGGTTTATCAATATTTGATAAGTGAAAGAATAAACATGATAATTGGAATTGTTGGTGGGACTGCGGGACTTGGTTTCTCTCTCGCATTGAGGTTATCCATAGCTGGGTATGAAGTACTAATAGGATCTAGGGATAATGAAAAAGCAAAGGCAACAGCTGGCGAAGCAATGAGAATCACGGGTTCTAAAAAGATAAATGGCATGTTAAACGAAGAAGTCTGCGAAAATTCTGATATTATATTCTTCACTATCCCTTTTAACGGCCTTTACACCACAGCCAAAATTCTAAGAGATAAAATTAAGGAGGATGCAATTATTGTGTCTACGATTGTTCCACTAGAAGCTGATTTAGGTGGTAGGTGGAGATTTATTGAGCCGGCAGCAGGATCTGCTGCCGAGGCATTAAAAGAAGCCCTTGGTATGGACAAAAAAGTAGTCTCAGCCTTCACCTACGTGCCCGCAAATGCATTATTAGATATTGAGAAACCAGTAGATTGTGACATAATCGTGTGTGGTGAGAAAAAGCCTGCATATACGATCATTGAAATCATTGAGCACATTCCTAATCTCAGAGGATTATATGGTGGTGGGCTTGAAAATTCACGAATAACAGAGAGATTAACACCTTTATTGATTTTTCTAAATAAGGAATATTCCTCAAAGATGGCCGGTATAAGGATAACATATATCGAGAAGTAAGCCAAATTGATAAGTGATGAGTATACCTGAATACATCTTTAAGGCTTACGACATCCGGGGAGTCTATCCAGATGAGATTAATGAGACGATAGCATATATGATCGCGCAGGCCTTTACTGAACTGACTAGCGGTGGACGAATACTATTAGGACGCGATGTAAGAATAAGCGGCCCATCATTGGCAAACAGCATAGCTCAAGGCCTATCTGATGCTGGAGCAGAAGTTTTTGATGCCGGTGTGGTTCCTACCCCAGTATTATATCTTGGAGTAGTAGAAAATGGCTTCGATGGAGGCATACAAGTAACTGCTAGTCACAACCCACCAGAGTGGAATGGTTTCAAACTAGTGTTGGCTAATGGCGAGACTGTTTCTTCAGGAGCGGGTATGGAATTGCTTAAAGAAATTGTGAAGAGCGGAAAAATAAAGAAAAAAACTAGCGCTACTAGGACTGTAAAGAAGATCGACGTCATTACTCCCTACATAAATAAAATAAAACAAATGATCCATTTGAAACGCAGAGTCAGAGTAGCTATAGATTTCTCAAATGGAGCAACTTGCAATGTAGGAAAAAAGTTGCTTGAAGAAATTGGATGCGAGATTGTGAGTATTAATGATAAACCTGATGGAACCTTTCCTGGACACTTACCGGAGCCAAATTCAGAGACGTTAAAAGATCTCTCAAAGCTAGTGTCTACTAATAATTTTGAATTTGGAGCAGGATTAGATGGCGATGGAGACAGGGCCGTAATAGTTGACGATAAAGGAAGAATTCTTGATGGTGATATAGCACTTGCAGTTTTGATATCGATGTCAGGGATTAGGGGGAAAGTGGTATATGACGTGAGCAGCAGTTCATGTCTAGAGAGAATAATAGGTGAAAAAGGATGCGAACCTGTATTATCAAGAGTTGGAAGAGCATTTATGCTCAGAAAGGTCCGCGAAGTTAACGCTGTTATAGGGGCAGAGAAAAGCAATCATTTTTATTTCTCTGAACTCTATGGTTTTGATGATGGATTATTTGCAGTAGCGAAATTTGCTGAATTAATATCAATGTCTAACAAGCCACTTTCATACTTTTTAGATAATTTACCTAAGTACTATTCATCACCTATAATATCTGTAGATGTTCCCGAACACCTTAAGAATAAAGTTATGGAAAAGATATCAACCAGAATGAAGGGATTATCAGAAAATGTGATAGAAATTGATGGAGTTAAGGCATATTTCAGTGATGGCTGGATATTAATACGTCCTTCTAATACGATGCCTCAGATAAAGTATACGGTTGAAGCTAAGGACAGTTCTACTTTACAGGAATTTCTTAGATTGGCAGATTCATTAATTAAGCAGTCCGTTACTGATTTATTGAGGGAATAATAATAAGGCAGAACGGTCAGATCAGAAAAGTAGGGGGAAGAAAATGTGGACGCATGAGCTAAATAAACTGATATACGAACTAGCTTTTAGTTATGGGTATCTAGGTGTATTTTTAATCTCAATACTCGGAAGCATAATTCCCTTCGTACCCTTCCCCTACTTATTCATCGTAGTCATTTTAAGCAGGACTCTAAATCCATTGCTTCTCGGCACGCTTGCTGGGTTAGGAGGTGCTATTGGTAAGATTACTTCTTATGCTATTGGTAGAGCAGGATATAAAATACTTAGTCAAAACACAAAGAGACAGATGGATGTAATGAGAAAGATAATAGGAAAATATGGGTATATTGGAGTATTTATTTTCGCTCTAACACCCCTCCCAGACGATGTTTATTATGTTCCAATTGGTATGGCTCGACTAAATTTCTGGAGATTTTTGATAGCAAGCAGTGCCGGAAAAATAGTGTTAGGAATAATTACAGCTTATATAGGTAGATCATATCTATGGTTATTCAGCTATTTCGTAGGTGACTCAATATTAGGAACAATCCCAGCCATCTTCATACTCATAGTTGTAACTATATTAATGCTCAGAATAGATTGGGAGTACGCATTGAAGACTTATAAAGAATCAGGGATTAAAGGCATATTGATTAGTCTTCACATAATATTTTCACTGAACAGAAACAGGAAGGCATAAAAATAAATTCTATATTAGGGAAATCTTTCTTAATGATGGAATGAAATGAGTAGAATACTTACGTCTTCAGAAATAGCAATAGTAGATGAGAATTCATCATATCTTGGTGTTGAACGAAAAATATTGATGGAGAATGCAGGGGCTGAAGTTGCTCGGTTCATCATGCAGAACGAAAGAGATTTAAGCTCTAAATTAGTTATCGTTTTCGCTGGACCGGGAAATAATGGCGGCGACGCCTTCGTAGTAGCTAGGCATTTAGCACCTTATGCAAAAAAAATAATTGTTGTTTTACTTAGTGATGAGGAAAAAATAAAAACTACTGAGGCGAGAGCGAATTGGGATATTATAAAAAACATGAAGCTCACAATTGATTGCCGTCTCATAAATAAGCATATAAGTCCTAGCGAGTCAGTAAATTCGTTACCACGTCCTGATTTGATAATTGACGGTATTTTTGGAACCGGTATAAAGGGAGAGATTAAAGAGCCAATCAGGTCTGTTATAGAATGGATAAATAATTCTGGAGCGACTATCTATTCTATTGACGTCCCATCTGGCATGGATCCTGACACTGGTCAGGGAAAACTTTACGTTAAGCCCGTGTTTACAGTTACTCTACACTCAAAAAAGCCCTTCATGGCTATGCAGCATCCCGAGATTACCGGAAAAGTCATTGTTAGACCAATAGGCGCACCTGTAGAAAGTGAAATTATAGCCGGACCAGGAGATCTAAAAGAAGTACTAAGGTATCCATCAAAAATAAAAGAAGTTCATATAATTGGCGGAACCAAAGAGTTAAGGAACGGAATGAAACACTTGGCAGCGAAGCTAAATTTAAGAGTGATTGAGAACGAGATTGAGAAACATGAATATGAATTAATAGCAGATGAAACTATGTTTACAAACATCTTTGATAAAGCAAAGGCTAAGGACAGATCGATATATGCTTATTATGCCGGTATGAAAAAAAATGAGATAGATATTGATTATGCTGAGAAATTAAAAAGAATATCGAGTGAGATAGGATGGCCTATCTATGAGTGTGGTGGACCAGACTACATAACTGATGGTAGACGATTAAAGATGAATTGGATAGAGCCGCCTATACCAAACGAGCAATATTTTGGTGCGTCTTTACTAATTTCTGCGCTATTCATTAGTTCTGGAGCTGATATTATTTATTCATTAGCTGGAGCAACTTTCCTTGTAAGGAAATCACTGAGAGAGTTAAAACAAGCATTTACCTTTGATGATTTTTCAGAAGTTGTCGCAAAGCATTTAATGAATTATCGATGACGTTAAGTAAATATTCGTCCAATTAGTGCCAGACATAAGCCTAAGAATAATGGAATTGTGAGTCCGGGTGCTATGCCTGAACGTTTTAAAAGTATGAGCGTTAGAGCAAATCCAATTGTTATCCCAATGTTTGAGAGTAGGGCCAATAAGAAACCATACTGAAAATACATGTTGGAAATTAGGATTGAGTAAAACACGAGGTCTCCTAGACCTAAAGTCAACTGGTCATAGTTTACTATCATTCCTTTAATTAACATTATCTTATCTTTTAACTCTTCCTTACCAAAAATTGATAGGTATCCTTTCTTTACCATTAATAAATCGAACAATGAGATGCTTATGAGAAGTATCAACGCGGTGACTGGGGGTAGCATGCTTCCTATTAACACGCCACCAGCCGCCGAAGTAATGGAGGCGGATATAAGAGGAAGAATTCCTCTTCCTTTTCTGATCAACCATGTTAAGAGGATTGCTATAAACAAAGAAGTAATCACTATCTCTGTCCCTATCTCAAGCCCAATCCTATAGGAAACTAATAATCCGTAGAGAGTTAATGAAAGAAACGTAATCAACCAAAATATTATTATTGAAATGTAAGCAGCAATCTTAGGCACATAAATCAGTATTGTTATGAATATTACTCCTCCAACTGTAATTAGTAGTAATACAGTAAACGTGTTTACGTATGGTGAAGGACTATTTTCTGCTCCGGAGGGGGGCTCATTTATAACCACCAAAGGTGGCGTAGGTGGCAACTGTATATTTATGAAGGACATTAGGAGAATGAATGTCCAAACAGCCAGTGTTAAAACTCCCATAGTGCTTACAGCTTTTTTCTGCAACGTAACATGTTATTATTTACTGATTGTTAAGTTTATCTTTTTATGAAATATTTTAGAAGAGATTAATAAGTAGGTATCTATTAAGAATAAGGTCAGAGTTGAAGTATAGATTAATGGATATTTTGGCTTGTCCCATGTGTAAGAATTTTCCATTGATTTTAAAGGTATTTCAAGTCGATAAGAGATATAACGTAAAAGATACAATAAAATGCGAAATCTATTGTGGATATCATGATGAGAATATCAAAAATTTGCCACTAACAAAATGTGAAGAATGTTACTCATTCGAGATTACTGATGGATTACTCATATGTAATAAATGCAACAGATGGTATCCAATAATAGATGATATACCAATTATGCTGCCAGATGGTCTAAGAGACCTTAAACGAGAGACAGCCTTTCTTGAGAAATGGAAAGAGAAATTACCTAAAACTATTATTAAAGACTTGAAAAACTATTAGAGTAGATATGACTATTAATGTTGACGTTATGGTCATTGGCTCGGATATATGTTCAATAGTCGCAGCAAATTTGTTATCAAAAAAAGGCTATAAAGTAGCATTAATTGACTATGCAAGAAGACTAGGGGGAAATCTTTGCTATCTACCCGTATCGAGTAAATGGTTGCATATTCTAAACATAGAATCAAAAAAATCAACGATAATTAAAGGAACGACAGAAAAGCTGACATTATATTTATTGTTTGGAAAAAAGCAAGTACATTCCTTTCTCCCATTCAAGATAAGTGTTATGGATGTAGGCAGTTTCTGCGACGTCTTAGCCAAGGATATGGAAACTCTATTCTTTCTCTGGACAAGATCTATAATTTCTAAAATAATAAAAGACGAGGTTCAAGCAACTATTAAGAATCGGTCAGGTGAATGGACGCTAAAGAGTCGATTATTGCTTCAAAGTACTCCTATTTCTGGAAAATTTAAGTTTAATGTATCGACTGGACACACAGAGCAAACAGACTTTTATGACTCATTAATAATAGATCAATCAGGCATCAATCTCTACTTGAGACATGGCAAACTAGTGACTGGGGTCGTAACATCGATTAAAGATCCGATTGATAGCCACATATCTTTTATTGAGTTTTCTTGGGGACAAAAAATAGACATGAATAAAGGCTCAGCGATGCGATTTGGTGGTTATGCTGGACATGCAGCTCCGCCATGGGTGGGCGACTATTTGATGAGCTCGGCGTACATTGCTTACAGGTTAGCATCAACCTATTTAGAAGGAATAGAAGATGAATCAGTTTTAAGGCAATACCTTAACTTTCTAAGCATGCTAGAAGTATGTATAACGTTATATGAATACGCAATTAAAGGAAAATTAGAAGAGCTACCGGCCTTTTTTGTTAATGAAGCTTTAAAGCCACCCCTCGAAAATCTTTTTTGATTAATTATAAACTTTAAAACCCATGAGCGGAGCTACCTCATTTATACATCTTCTACAGAGATAAAGCTTATATTTCCTTATAACTCCGACGCTTGTACCACATCTTTTGCATCGTGCTACTCCTTTACCGAATTTTCTTTCTTTAGGTTGTTTTATCTTTGCCATACTAAGGATTTTAAGATATTCCATCTAAAAAATATTTGCATTCATTAACTATACAAAGCTCCGCTAACCATTGTAGTAAAATGGCCAATCGTGCTTCATTTTCATAACCCTGCATCATTTTTCCCTATCTCTCCTTAATATTAGGCACTTTCAGCTCACTCTCTCAGCTTATCAATAAATGCTAAAAGAAATTTTCAGAAATGGGGCGCTCATCACTTACGTATCATCAGCGTCTTGAGGCTGAGGTTGCTAAGTGGGCTAGCTTTAGAAGAGCATTGCTAAAAGACGAACGCGAAATATTTGATAGGCTAGTTGACGGTACATTTAGGTATGTCCATGCAGGCACTATGTGTCCTGAGCAAGAAGCATTTAAAATCTTTATAATATCTGCACTTATGAATCATGAACATAGATTGATGCTTCTCGAGAAGAAAATGAAGAATAACACGAAGCTTAATGGAGATCATGATTAAGGGCTGGCTCTTAGACCTGCATCCAATAGGCAAAGATTCTGTCGCCCTCTGGATTAAAAATGGGCCAAGGAAGGTCAGCATGCACGTTATGAAGTGGCATCCCAAGATCTACTTAGCAGGTCCATTAACCGAATTAACAGAGCTTTACCGTCATATAAGCAATAATTATGAGGCTAGATTTGTTGAAAAATTTATCGAGCCGGGAGGAAGGCTTAGAAAAGTACTCGAGATATCGGTACCAATCAGTCTTAAAAAGGAACTGGCGAAAAAACTCTTATCAATTGGGAATTACTCCCTCTTTAAGATCTTTAACGCTGATTTACCAGCTATGCAGAGTTTTCTCTATGAACATGATTTATATCCAACAAGTTTTGTTACATTAGAGAATAGACAAATAATTAGGCATGATTCACAATTAGAAATTAGCTATGATATAGATTGGATGCAAATTGCTAGACTGACAATAGTTCCGAGAAAGGACGGGATTATTCCTCAGTTCAATAATGAAATAGAAAAAATAATAATTGATGTTAATGATGAAGAAATCGAGCTTGATGGTGCTGAAGATGAAATAATCAAAGAGTTAGGACATATACTTGAAGGGTTTGATATAGATGTAATACTTACGAGGGGAGGGGATTCATTTCAAATTCCACATCTACAGTATAGGGCCTTATTAAACGGAGTAAAGCTTAATCTAAATAGGTACAGCGACTCAAAGCTGTCCCATATCAGCTCTTATGCATTTATGAGTTATGGTAAAAATTATAGGAGATATGCTCCTAAGACCCTGAAGGGTAGACTTCACATAGATTTGGATAACTCGATGCTTGCTTCTTCTACAGGAATAGTTGGACTAGTAGAAGTTTCTAGAATCGCACGGATACCCATCCAGCTCGCAGCTCGCTACACAATAGGCATGTGTATGAGTTCTCTCCAATATTATCAAGCATACAGGCTTGGCGTATTGATTCCCTGGAGCCCAACCACAACATCTTACATCGACGCACATAGTCTTAGAAGGGCCGATCGTGGGGGACTAATACTCGATGCGGTTACGGGAGTTCATTGGAATGTCGGCGAGATAGACTTTCAAAATCTTTATCCGCAATTGATAGTGAAGCATAATATAAGCGGTGAGACTATAAATTGTGAATGTTGCGTTGATAAAGGTGAGAAAGTCCCGGAGCTAGGATACCATATATGTAAGAGATGGCGTGGAATTGTTCCGCAAGCAATAGAGAGCATAATTAGGAGGAGGCTTCTCTACAAGACACTCTATAGGTCTGAGAAAGACCAAACATTGAGAGAGATTTACAAAGCTAGGTCAGATGCTCTTAAATGGATTTTAGTAACCTCGTTTGGCTATCTAGGCTTTAGAAAGGCAAAATTCGGTAAAAGAGAAGCACATATGGCAGTATGTAGTTATGCTAGGAATGTCCTTTTAAAGTCGATAAAAATCGCTGAGCGGAAGGGCTTCAAAGTAATTCACGGTATAGTCGACTCACTCTGGGTATGGAAAGAAGAGGCTGACGATAATGAATACTTAGCATTGAAAGAAGAGATAGAGAATAAAACTGGATTGCCAGCAAGCTATGAAGGTAGATATAAATGGATAATCTTTTTAAATTCTAAAAATCACCCCTCAAGACCAGTCAATAATAGATATTTTGGAGTTTTTACGAATGGTACACTGAAGTATAGAGGGATAGAGGCACGCAGACGTGACACACCACTAATAGTTAAGAACATGCAGATTGAGATGCTTAACATTCTAAGCAGAGCAAACACGCATGAGCAATTAGTTAAAGAAGCTAAGACGTGTAAACAATTATTAAATCAATACATTAAACGCCTCATCATAGGCGATGTATCTCTAGAGGAATTAATTATTAATAGGACAATGTATAAGTCGATTGGTAACTATTCTGTCAATACATATACAGTGAGCGCGGCAAAAGTCCTTCAAGCCGCTGGTGCGAGTATCGGCCCAGGAACCATGCTAAATTACGTACTTTGTCGAGGTTTAATGGGTCTAAAGGCTATACCTATCGAAGCATTAGCAACGCTTAATTATAATTCTGAGAGGTATATTGAGATGCTTAAGAAAGCCGCCCATACCATTCTAGACCCTATAATAGGAAAATTTTAGAAAATTTCTTACTCTCTAATTATCTCGACACCGAACTCTTTTTGGATAAATTCTATGGATTCTTCTTTAGATACTCTATGCTTCTTGCCTACTTTACTCTTATTTATTCTCCTTAGTTCTACTCTTCGGCCAGGTCTATCTACGTTGACGATTACATCCATTCCTATGATTCCAAGTTCTGGATTATACTTAGTCCCTGGAATATCTAGGTGTTCCTTGATGCCAAAAGCAAAATTACCATACTCGTCAAAATTACCTTCTTTTAGTTTATTGCCAATCGCGGCCAAAGCATCTCTTAAAAACTGGACGGCTTTCTTTCCCCTTAAAGTCACCATGACTGAGATGGGTTCTCCTTTATGTATTCCGAAGCCGCGTATTGTTTTTTTGGCCTTTCTAAAAGACGGTTTTTGTCCAGTAAGTTCCTCTAATATTTTTCCGGCTTTTTCAAGTCTAGCTGCGGCTTCACCTATACTTGAATTTACAACAACTTTTGAAATCCTTAATTTTTTGTTAACATTTTCTACTCTAGTTTCAGCCATGGCGTTTCATCTCCTATTACCATGATGTATTTAAGAATTGTTGAGACCTTCCCTATACTCGACTCTAATTGAGCGAGTGGTTTAGCAGGATACTTAGGAGTTTTATCGATAACGACTATTTTTCCATGGATACCTGAACGAGAACCAGCAATCACCATGCCATAATTACCCTCCTTTAATTCAAGATGTGTTACCATCTCCTGTTTAGGCAAATTTATTTTAAATGTATCTCCTACAGGAATCATCTTTAAATCTGTTGTCGGATTTTTGAATAGTAGGTTTCGGCCATCATGCAACGTGAATTGAATAGCACCATTCTTAACCATCGTTTTTCTAATTATCTTACATAGTTTAAAGCTCGATTCTTCTTTAGGAATCCTGATTAATGATAGACCCTTTTTGTAAAGTGGCAATACTCTGTAGTGTTCATCAATGTCCATTAAAGAAATAGTATCCATTAATCCTACAGGATATCTAGGTTCAGTTACAGCTCTGCCATCAACAAATATTTTCTTCATTTTTATAATTCGTTCAGCTTCAAGAGCTGTTGATGCGTAACTCAAGTAATCTCTAATGATTATAAGAAGCGGTATTGAGGAAAACTTAGGGTGAGGACCAGGTATAGGATTGGGAACAAACCTCTTTCCTTTTCTAGGAATCATAAATGTTACTGGTGCTGCTAACCTTTTTAATCGCATGTTTTTATCCCCTCACCTTCCATTCAATTAATGCTTTACGTCCTCCTTCCAGCAGTGTCTTTCTGTACTTATCATCTAAGTTTAATTGAGTTATCATAACGTTGCTCACATGAATAGGGACATTTACGGTAGAGCCATCAACTTTCTTCCTAGTTACATTTTCAATAAATATTCTTTTTCTTTTGCGGTCGACATTTATGACTTTTCCCTGAATTCCTCTAAATTCTCCTCGCAACACCTTGACAGTATCGCCTTTCCTCACAGGGACTGCTCTTTTATTATATTTCTCTCTGAGCTCCTTTGACAAATGCACACTCATCAACTTTGTTAATCGATGGAGAGGGGCACTCATAAACTTCTTGCGCTGCTTACTTGGATCTTTAGACTCTGTCATTACGTCATCTCCTCAAACAATTATTGAAGCAGCATTAGCAATCTTTGCCCATCGCTCAGCAGCTTCTTTGGCGACCGGTCCTTTTATCTCTGTGCCTTTTAGATCGCCCTCAGGCGTGACTAGGACGCCGGCAGTGTCTTCAAAGGCTATCCAAGTACCATCTGGCCTTCTGTAAGGCTTTTTTTGCCTAATAATAATAGCGTGCATAATTTTTTTCCTCAACTCTATGTTTCCCTTCTTAACAGTAACTGTAACGAGGTCTCCTACACATGCTGCAGGCTGTCTTCTCAAACGTCCCTTCAATCCTACTACTTGTACCACCTTAAGTATCTGTGCACCTGAATTATCAGCGCAATTGATTAACGCTCCCTGATTAATGGTCCTAGGGATATTAGGTCTTCTGAGAAGTATACCAACTTCAGAGACTGCCCTTGATCTTTTAGCCATCTCTAACCACCTTTTCTTGAGATGTTCTCAATGACTACAAAACTTATAGTTTTAGATAGTGGTCTACATTCTGCAATCCTAACCACGTCTCCAACATCTGCATCAATACACGGGGGTAAATGCACTGAGATTCTTTTACGCCTCCTCTCATATCTTTTATATTTCTTCACATAATACACGGTGTTCCTCTCAACAACAACGGCATTCCTCATATATTTCTTAATTATTTTGCCCGTAAGGAATATTCCTCTAACTGGTACAGACCCATGATATGGACACTTATCGTCTTCACACGTTCTAGTAGGTGGTGTCACGTCCAGTCCGATGTTTTTAGTCGGCCTCATCATTAGTCACTCTACCGCAAATCTAATGAAAAATAAAGAGTGTAGGTATTAACGTTTATTCTAAGCTAACTCGCGCATAATAAGTTTTTACGGCATATACCCAGACCCCATATTTTCTCGCAATGCTCTTCTCTGACATATAGGACTCGCCTGAAGTATCCATAAAAATTACATAAAATATTAACTAAGCAATTCAAAATGTCGGACTCTATCTGATTTTTTGATATCTTTTAGTCTTTCATGCAACCCTTAAGTCAAGTCCATATAGGGGTTTTGAAATCAATGTTTATTTAATCGAGGTCTTGGACCATTTATGTCGTGGACGCTTAGTCCTTTCTTTCAGAACTCCTAATATGTTTTTTCCGTTGACTGTGTATTCATGGTCATCAGCTCCTAGAATCGTTAACATTATAGATTTTTTGGGAAATCTTTTTACAACTCCTTCCGAAGTTCTTACTAGAAGAGTGTTTTTTGTCTCATCAATGATTAACCCGTTATAAATGAGGTTGCTTGGAACTAATTTTATCTTTGCTTGGTAACCAATTAGTGACACTATTCTGTATTTAGGACGCTTTTTCTCCAATTTTTGTATTTATACCCCTTTTTCTCTCGTTGAGTATGGTAAGCATTCTAGCAATTCTTCTTTTTAAATTTCTGACTTGTCCTGAATTTTCAACCGCACCTCCAGACATGATTTTTGTTCTTAAATTTCTTAACTCTGTCCTTAGCTCCTGTAGCTCTTCTAATAATTCTTGGTCTGACTTACTTCTTAGCTCCTTCAGTGTCTTCATTACTTACCACCTTTAACCCTTCTTTTAAATCTTCGATCCTAATCTCTTCTGCCAATGGCGCGTCCGGTGGATAAATCTTAACTTTTACACCATAAATGCCAGTTGCGAGCTGTACATGTGCAACACCAGTTTTGACATATAGTTTTGCGAACTCACCTGATTTGGGCATTACTCCAGCAAAAAATTTTTCAGACCTCGCCCTAGCAGAAGTTAATTTTCCACTAATGGTAATTTCCGCACCCCTAGCTCCAGCATCCATTATTCTCCTAAGTGCCCAAAATGCGACGCGTCTCCACCTCACACCACTTGAGATTGCCTGTGCTATCCTCTGAGCCATCACATACGGATTGAGTTCAGGTATCTCGATCTCAGATACAGAAATCTGAAGGTTTTCTAGTCCAAATTTTTCTTCGAGTTCTTTTTGTAATGCTTTAATTACCTTCCCCCTAGTGCCTATGACTAGGCCTGGCCTCATAGAATAAATAGTTATGTTAGTACCTATTGGAGAAGAGGTTATGCTTATTCCTCCAAAAAACGCATCTTTAAGCCTCTCCCTAATGTATTCTTCAATCTCCATTCTTTTGATGTTTTTTGTCAAGATTTTAGTTATCGTAGTGGGCAACTCTTAGTGTTAATTTTCTTTTTAACTCTATATAAATATGAATTTCTACCCTATCTCGGAAGCAATAATCTCTATATGGACGAGGGTTTTGTTGTGTGGAGAAGCCCTCCCAAAGGCCCTTGGAAAGAATTTCTTAATAGTGCGCCCCTTATGCGCAGCGGCATGTGTTATGAATAGTTTTTCAGTATCGAGTCCTTTAAATTCTGCATTAGCCTCAAGCGACTCAAGCAGCTTGAGTACATGTTTTGCAACTTTTATGGGGTAGCCGCCTGGACCCTTTGTTTCCGAGTGATGCGCTCTAAGTTTTCTGTATCGTCTATATGGAATCATTTTCTTCCTTGCTATGACATCTTCCAATAATTTTTTTGCTTTGTCAATCTTCATTCCCTTAATTGCTTGACATAATTCTCTACTCCATTTAGGAGAGACATCTACCTCTCTTAGACTTGCTCTTACTGATTTTGCAGGCTCCACTTCTTGCACTGAGTATCTCCAATGCGGCAACTTTGAATACCTACAATTCATGCAAATCAGAACAATATAAACTCTCCAATACTCAAAAACTAAAAAATAAAAACGAGTATATATTCAACAATTAATAAAGTAGTAACAATGTCAGTCGAAAACCTAGAAGAGAAACTCTTTGCAAGGTTTGCATTAGATGAATTTAATGATTATGCAATATATAAAGAACTATCTAAGATTGAGAAAAAAGAAGAACACAGACTTGCATTAGAAAGACTCTCAGAGATGGAGTATGAACATTATAAATTTTGGATTTCTTTAATACCAGGAAAAAAGATTCAAGGGATAGGCCCCTTTAAGATCTTCCTAACTAAAATTCTAAGAATCGTCTTTGGTTTAACATTCACACTTAAGCTATTAGAGCGGCACGAAAAAGAAACAATAAAGAAGTATGAAAACGTAATTGAAAGACTTCAAGAGGATAAAAAAAGAAATTTGATTCAAATACTTAAAGAAGAAAAAGAACATGAAAGCTACTTGATATCTCAAATAAACGAGGCGATTGTTAAATATATGAGTTTTGTCATGCTTGGACTAGCTGATGCAATAATTGAAATTAATGGAGTTCATGCGGGTTTTTTAGGCGTCACCAGTTCTACCCTAATAGCAGGTATTGCGGGGCTAGTTGTCGGATTTGCAGCTGCCATCTCTATGGCCTCTGCGGCTTATCTTCAAGCAAAACAAGGTTTTAGCGGGAATCCAGCCAGTTCTGCTATCATTACAGGCATGTCCTACATCGGAGCCGTGAGCTTTCTTGCTTTACCATATTTTTTAATTCCGAACATGCTTACCGCCTTTTGCATCTCATTGAGCCTTGCCATATTATTGATTGGAGTTTTTACAAGCTATGGCGCCGTCTTAAGAGAGGCTTCAACATCAAGAGAATTTATAACTGGATTATCACTCACAATAGGTACAGCATTTGCTGCATTCCTATTCGGTGAAGCATTAGGCAGATTATTCGGAGTTCATCCCTACATGACTTAATTTGATACTTCAACAAATAAGACTTATGAGTATCAAATTATTAATTAATTATGTATGCATAACACGTATCGAAGGAGAATTCAACTCGCTGGAAGAAGATCATTCGCAATTACATTGCCGAAGGGGTGGGTAATAGATAATAATCTTGCGTCAGGCGACCATGTTGTTCTTCAAATAAAAGATGATGGAAGTTTAATAATCGAGCCGGAAAAGAGAGTCGATCGAAAAATTGTCTCACCACCGCTAATAATAAAGGAGAGTCATAGATTGGTAAGAGACTTGATATGGGGCTATCTTCTGGGATATGATCACATCATAGTTACCTCTGAGAAGGGATTTTCTTCTAAATCCATAGCAGAGGCAAAGAGAACGATTAGAGGGCTCGTCGGTGCAGAAATAATAGATGAGGACCCGAACAAAATTGAGATTCAAATACTACTTGACCCGGAGGCTGTTGAGCCTACAAAAGTTCTGAGCAGACAGAATGCCCTTGTGACAAGCATGATCAATGATGCGATACAAACATTCATTAGTTGGGACCTTGATAGGGCGGAGAGAACTGAAAATAGAGATGAAGAAGTTGATAGACATTATTTTACACTTGTTAGAGTTGTAAGAACAGCGATCAGAGACTTAAGCATATCTAGGAGACTAAATTTATCACCTCTAAGATTAATGGATATTCGTCTAGTAGCAAAGCTCTTAGAAGAGATCGGGGACAAGGCCGCCTCTTTAGCATCAATAGTGAAAACCAATAGAGAATATATTCCTAACCCACAGATAATTAATAAGATACAGAAGATAGGCGTATACTTATCTGAAAATCAAACAGAAGCATTTAAAGCATTCTTGAACTGCAACCCTGAGCTTGCATCTAATGTCTTGAATAAAAAGAATGAGGTCAGTAAACTTATTGCTTCCATACCATTAATCTCAGAAGGCTCAAGAGATTACTTGGCCGTGACATTAAAAATGTGTTTTTATCTAGAAGAAATTAGTAATGCACAGGTTGATATAGCTGATATCGCTGCTCCCTTATCTAAAGGGAATACTCTGTAACTATCTATTTTGTACCATAAGAATCTATCTCTATTCTCTCTCTTTCAATGCCGTTTTTCTCAAGTTTTTGCGTCATGCCAAGTTCACCTATATTACTATCACCCGAAATGAATTTCGCGCCACCACATATGGCATAGTAAGCCTCTTTCCATTTCTCGACTCTAGTTTTAATGTCCTCAAATTCTAATCTTCTGCCAAATAAGAATGAAACTCTATCTTTATAGTCGTCATAATTAATAATAACCTGATCAGCTATTTCTCTTTCTGTAATTTGATGCTCCCTAGTAAAGTTAAACATTATGTTTAATCCTTTATAACTTGACAATAGTTCTGGAAATAGGCGCTTATATATGATGTCATTCCTCGTCCTATTAACATAAAATAAATAGATACTAACATCTAATGAGGAGTCAATAGCATATTCAATAAAACATTTAAAAGGCACAATACCACTTGACGAAGCAAGAAATACTAAGTTATCAATAAGTTTATTTTTTGTCATGTATAAGTGCTTAGATAAAAAACGACCGTATGGACCCTCGATAAAGTATGTGTCTCCTTCTTTTGCTTCGGCCAAAAAATAAGGAGCAAAATTTCCTCCTTCACTTTTTATCATCAACTCGAAATATTCTGTTCTAGATGGTGGAGAAGCAATCGAATATAATCTAAAGTCATTTTTCTTTAATGGTGTGTCAAAATATAACTTTGCACTCTGTCCAGGCATATAATTAAATAATTTTTTTCCATCAGTATTTATGAACCTATAAGTTTTAGCAATTCCATCTATTTCCTCGATTATTTCTATAATTCTCATTCTGATTGTAGATGGCTTTGCTTGATTCGAAAGCTTATCATGTCCATACATAGTTGCTATCCACCATGCTAACAGCAGTAGGGCTAACCGTCTATTTTAATATAATTTTTATTGTCCTTTAATCCTATTGAGAGACATTTCCCTCAGATATTCATTAATATGTTTAGCCGCAGTTCTTCCATCTGCAATTGCATCTACTAGCGTCGACGGACCTCTAACTAAATCACCTCCCGCGAATACTCCTCTAATTGATGTCTCTAATTTTTCATTTACTAAAATGCATCCATCATCTGTAGTCTGAAGCCCTTCCTTCTTTAGAAGCTCAGTATTAGGGGTCTGCCCTATGGCAATTATGGCCATCTCCGACTCCACAATAAACTCGCTCCCCTCAATAGGAATTGGCCGACGTCTACCAGAACTATCTGGAGGCCCTAGCTTCATCTTTATGCACTCGACTCCGCTTAATTTTCCATCTACTCCTATGAATTTTTTCGGAGCGGTTAAGTACATGATTATAACTCCTTCCTCTATTGCTTCTTCTACATGTTCTCTCTTTGCTGGCATCTCAGCCTCTGAACGTCTATAGAGGATTCTGACGCTTTCTGCACCGAGCCTCAATGCAGTTCTTGCTGCATCAATAGCTACATCACCACCTCCAATAACGACTACATTTCTCGACACTTTTACTTCATGTCCCATGTTTACATTCTTCAAAAAATCAAGTGCAGCAACAACCCCATCAAGGTCTTCTCCAGGTATACCTATTCTCTGCGGCTTCATTGCACCAATCGCTAAGAAGATTGCCTGAAAGCCCTGTCTAAATAATTCGCTTATTGAAATATCATTTCCTAAACTTTTACCGACGACAAAAGTTACTCCCATTTCTTTTAATGTGCTTATCTCATCATTTACTACATGTCGGGGCAGTCTATAGGGCGGTATTCCAAGCATCAACATACCGCCAATAACCGGCGACTCATCGAAAATTGTAACATCGTGTCCTTCCATTCTTAGGTGGTAGGCTGCCGTTATTCCAGCAGGACCAGACCCTATAATAGCCACCTTATGACCAGTCGACGTCTTTATGCTAGGAACTATTTTAGAACTATTTTCATAAACAACTCGTTTAATAAGCGAGATAGATGGTCCCTCGCCACCGACTAAGGAATGTAAGCATTTAGATTCGCATGGATGGAAGCATGCGTAGCCAGTTACTCCGATGAAAGGGCTTACGTTTAAAATTATTCTTCTTGCCACGTCTAATTTACCACTAGCAACAGCTTGCATAAATGCAGGGATACTCGTCTTGGCTGGGCATCCTGAGATACACGTTGCTTCCTTGCAAGTAAAGCATCTTGATGCCTCCCTTATCGCTTCGTCCACACTGTAGCCATTAATAACTGTTTGAAAGGACTTCTTCCTAATTTCTGGTGCCTTCCTGCGTATTGGAATTCTGTGGCTAAGTTTCACCGCTGCAGGGCTACCGGCAAAATCTAACATTACTTTAAAAAATTTTACACGCAATGAAAGTTCTTCCTTATCCTTATAATTCTCTACCACTTTTCTTAAAATTCTTTCAACTATACGCGAATCTAGATTATCCAGATCATGATTAATATCTAGTCCAGCATAACTTAACAATTCTGCAGTTATATTCTCTACGTCAAGTCTTTCGGTCCACTCAGACTTTTGATTTAATAAAAATTTTATGAAGTCCTTCCCTGTGGGCATATGGTATTCATCCTCATGTTAGGATAGTCAAACTAATAAAAAAACCGTAACTCGTTAATAAAAAATAACTATTTATTGTTCCGATATGATTTGATAATCTAAAACATAAAGAAATATTTTTTATAGAACGATGAAAACGTTACGTTATGAGTCAAGTAGATATTTCAGAAAAAATGATAGTAAGGAGAGAATCAATAGCTGAAGGGTATATCAGGCTTAAGAAATCAACGATTGATTTAATGAAGAGTGGCGGCGTAGCTAAGGGAGATCCCATAGCTATAGCCAAAGTCGGAGGAATACTCGGTGCAAAAAGTGTTCCAATGCTTCTTCCACTTTGTCATCAATTACTACTAGATCATGTAGGCATAGATGTCGAGATTGATGAGATTAATTCCTCGATAAAAGTAACTTCGCGCGTTGTGTCTCGAGGAAAAACTGGCGTCGAGATGGAGGCTCTCACGGCAGTTGTCAATAGTCTATTAAACATTTGGGATTTGGTTAAACAATATGAAAAAGACGAAAAAGGAGAGTATCCCATAACGGAGATATATGGAGTCAGGATAGTAAAAAAGACAAAAGAGATTTTATAACATGATAAGGGTACTAATACTTGGTTCAGGCTCAATAGTCCCAACAAGAAAAAGATTCGCCACCTCAATCTATATTGATTCAGGGAGCCACAAAATACTTCTCGATTGTGGTCCAGGTACGATTGATAAGATGCGCACAACCAATATTAACCCATGGTCTATAGATAGTCTACTTGTAACACATTTCCATATTGACCACATATCGGATCTTCTGCCTCTATTAAAACTCAGGGCATACAGTGAAAAAGGAGAGATAGTTGCGGAGCCTCCTTCATTAAGAATATATGGTCCAAAAGGACTCATAGAGTTTCTAAAATACACGATAGACCAAAATATTTTCCTCAGATACCTTAAAGATAAAATTGGATACCACAGATACGTTGAAATTTATGAAATGGGTCAAGATGATGTTAAAGAAAATGGAAGAATTAAAATTTATAGTAAAAGGGCAAGACATGAGTTAGGGTTAAATTACAGGCTCGAAATTGATGATAAAATAATAGTATTTTCTGGCGATACGGCTTTCGATACAAGTATTGCAAATTTTGCTAAGGATGCCGATCTCCTTATTCATGAGTGCTCCTATCCTAAGACCTTGTTGGTCGGCGAACATACCTCAGAGGAAGATTTAGCACAAGTAATCATGCTGGCTAGACCGAAGAGATTGTTGATTACGCATTTATACCCTGCTTGGACTGGTCTAGAAGGAGAACTAGTTAGAAAGTCTTCTGAAATATATAAGTGTCGCATATACATTGCGCATGATCTGTTGGATATCAGTTTATAATGCATACTAGACAAAAATTCATTTAAAGATTGGCAATTTTATCCCTCTTTGCTTTTGATACTTACCAGAATATGGATTTTCTACCGGTGATGTAAGTTTAGCAAATACTACATGAATGAACCGTTCACCAGCATATAATCTCACGGGGAATTCGCCTCCTATCATTTCTATAGTTAATTGTCCTTCAAAGTTCGCATCTATTATTGTGGGTGGAAGTATTAATCCTATCCTAGCGTAGCTGCTTCTTAAATTGACAAATGCCATTATGTCGGTGGGAAGTGCGACATACTCAATAGTATGTAACAAGACATGCTCATGAGGATTAATAATAAAGCTTTCTCCCGTTTCTATTGTGAAAAATTCTTCAACATTTCCTTTCTTGGGATCAAATACTTTATCGGTTTTTTTTAATCTACCAATTGATGTACCAATTCTAAGGTCTAGACCGTTTTCTCTCACTATATCAGGCTCAAGCGGCTCAATCTTCAGTCTGCCACTCTTAATGTAATTCCATAAATCAAAGTCTGACAATATCAATTATTACACCTATGTGGTTGAGAAATAACTTATGACTAATTAACTTATCTACTCACAATTGATTTAAATAAATTAATTTTTTATTTATTCAACGTCGTAATCGATCGATCCGCATAATGCTTTACTACCTTAGTTGGTGATAAAATACTACATATATATTCGAAGGCATCTTCAGGGCTACTTTTCTCACCGCATGTAAATACATCTACTGTTGCATATCTGTAGTTGGGCCAAGTATGAATGGCAATATGACTTTCTACTACTAACGCTATTACTGAGACACCTCCTTTATCTCCACCAAACTTCCACGAATTAACCTCGACCAATGTCATCCTAGCCGTCTTAGCGGCCTCTCTAATCAGAGTCCTTAATAATTGGACATCTGATAAGGACCTTTTATCACATCCGTAGAGATTTCCATACACATGTTTACCAATAATACCTTCATAACCTGTTATTTCTACACCTTCCTGATTTATCTGTCTACTCACTTCTTTACTCTTCAACTCATTTTTCAATATTATTTATTTATAAGCATATCTAAGCCTAGGCTATTCCCGAAGAATATCCTCTCGTTTTTTGATTTAAACAGTACTTAAGCTACATTTTTTATCAAAAATAACCACAAAACTACTCTCTCAATAGTACATAAACTTCCGCTAAGAAATTTGGCCATAATTGTCTTTTTATATAGTAAATCATAAACGGTAAAACTTTTATGATTTACTACGAGTATCATTAATGTCCACGACTTTCGCAAAAGTTTTTTTCAATTATAAGTGAAATAAATTCTCCAGTAAGTTCATATTTAAAGAATGTTCAGTAATTTTATCAGTTGAGTTTGAATTAGCCGCTCAATAAATAATGAAAAACCGCAAATTTCAACGTTTTACACGTAGTTACTACGTCTTTGATTCAAATCGGTATGAAAATATAGTCTGGATTGATAATTCAATTTTATTTTTGTTAATAAAAGTTAGGTAAATCTTTAAAGATAAATCTTTTAACTAGGATATTCAATATTTTAAAACATGAGTATGGGTAAAAAGAATGTCAAGTTGATTAATAGAGAAAAAATACGCGATAAGAGCGTCGTAGGTATTGATAAGAAAGCCTTACTCATATCCTTAGAGCAGGGTAGGAAGCAACCTAGAGTGGCCTTTTACTCTCCTTACAGTTCAGTTATATTAAACTATCTTAAGAACACGAGACCGAGGTTTAGCATAAGTGAAGAGGTGGCTTCAATTATTGAGGCGGAGTTAAGTAGAAGATATCCAGTAGTAGCTGCTTATGTAAAAAGGAAATTGCCAAAAAAGGTGACTAAGAGGTGAGAATTTATGTTTGACTTGAAAGAACTAGTAAGCTCTGCTCTTATTGAGGCTCGGCACACTTATCTTAAACTTGCTGAACGTGGTGAAGCAGCTAAAGAAACATCAGTGGGAGCATTTGGTGACCTTTCGACACTAAGTGATATAATTTGTGAGGAAGTTATTATGGAAAAAATTAATTCACAGTTAAAAGATGTGTCCTTTATTACTGAGGAGAAAGGAGTTTTAGGCGATATAGGCCATAGCAAATATTTGGTATTGATAGACCCAATTGATGGAAGTACCAATATGAAAAGAGGGTTAAGATTTTTTTCCTCTGGAATAGCTATCTTTAATGGTTTAAAATATGAAAATTTAGTGGCTACCGGAGTTATTGATATTCCTGAAGGTCAGTTATTTTTGGCGGATAAAAATGGTGTTTACCTTAAAGATCGGGCGCCATCTCTGAGTAGTATTAAAAGTTTAGAAAAAGCAGTAGTCTCACTTGATTTTAGACCATTAAAAAGAGGAGGAGAATCCGCGACAACGTTTGTAAGACTTTGCCAGACTCTCAGGCATTTTAGGAACCTAGGTTCCTCATTACTTGAGATATGCCAAATTATTAATGGTAAGATCGATGCATTTATCTGTCTTACTTCAGAGCTTAGATTGTTTGACATACTTCCTGCTTTGTTCATTCTTGAGAAAGCTGGAGGACATTGGCTTATGAATAAGCCAATCTCTGTATTAAATGAATCTACGATTAAGGATAGATACGCAGTCATCGCAGCATCAAACAAGGATTTGCTTAATGAAATAATAAGTATAGCATCAATAAAATGGCCTACAATTTCCGACGAGATATTTTAAGAAAAACTAGATACTGAATAAATTTTTATTATTTTTTATTTTTTCGATCTTTCAAAAAAGCATTAATTCTTTCTCTTGCTTCATTAGTTGAGATTAATAGATCGAGTAGAAATGCTTCAAATAACTGTCCGGCCGCACGTGAAGCTTCGCTTTCTGCACGAATGGCGCACTTTATTATATTAAGGGTAGCTGATGGAATCTCAGTCAGTCTTAATGCAAACTTCCTAACTTCCTCAAAAAAGTTTTTTTGAGGAAATACTTTGTTTATAATTCCTAAGGATAAAGCCTCATTACACCCAATGAACTCTCCTAGCATTACAATTTCTTTAGCGCGTGAGACACCTACGCATTTTATTAATCGTTGGATACCGCCGCCAGCAGGTAATATGCCCAGCTTAACCTCGGGTAAACCAATGATTGCATTATCTGCTGCTAATCTGAAGTCGCAAGCAAGTGCCAACTCTAAGCCTCCTCCTAGCGCGTAGCCAAATATTGCGGCTATTGTTGGTTTTGGATATTCCTCTATGTAATCAGCTAGTCTTGATAAGCCGCGTGTAAAGGCATGTCGAGTCATATTAGATATCTGAGTAGCCTTCAAAAAGTTCACGTCAGCACCTGTAGAGAAAGACTTATCACCACTACCAGTAAATATGATTACTTTGACCTCTTCAATTTCTAGCAATTTCTTTAATGCATCTTCAATCTCTGATATCATTAGAGGGGATATGGCGTTAAGTCTTTCTGGCCTGTTTAAAATAATCCAAGCAATAGGTGGCTCCTTCTTCAATTCAATTTCTGAGTATTCTTTATCGATGTTACGTATAGGCGTTTTAGACATACATAATTTCTGTTGCAAGTAATAGAAATATTTAGCTCTCACGAAAACTTATTTATGAATTAATTGGATATCAACATCTTTTAACATTTAAGCGAGGACAAGTTCTTTGACTCTAAGCGGCTCAATTTCTCTCGAATAATCAGAAATTCCTTTCGTTAAATTTAGTCCAAGCTTCACTGCCATGTCTATCGATTTTTCATCTGCAACTCCAAGCTTTACTAAATCATATGCCTCTCTAATAGCAGAAATGATTATCTCCTCTATGCATTTTTCTTTTTCGATGCTTAAATGATAAGTTTCATTCTCGTTATGATTTGGATATTCATAAAAACCTCGTCCTGCTTTTATTCCTATTCTTCCTTCGCTAACCATTTCCTCAATAGTTATAGATGGTTCGAATTTTTTATCGAAGCTACTTATAATTTTTAGACAGTTATGAATGATGTCAAGTCCAATGAAATCAGATAGCTGAAATAACCCCATAGGGAATCCATACTTATTCTTTAATATTAAGTCAATTTCCGAAGGTGTCGCCTTTCCTACCTCGATAAGTCTTAAGGCGGTTAGGAACATACTTAATAACACTCTATTTACAATGTAGCCTGGGGTTTCTTTCTGTAATAGAAGTGGTATTTTGCCGAGAGTTCTAACAAACTCAGCACAATCAGATTTGACTTCTTCTGTTGTATATTTACCTCCCATTATCTCTACTAGTTTCATTACTTGCGGCGGATTAAAAAAATGTGTCCCTATGAGTCGTGAGGGATACCTTAGTTCTTTTTGTAATATCGAAATAGGAATTGTACTCGTTGTCGTAGTAATTATCGTGTCTTGGGATACATAATTCTCGATTGACCTGTAGATCTCTTTTTTAATCAACAAGTCTTCAGTCACTGCTTCTATTACTATGGAGGCGTCAGGCACCATATTATCCAAAGAGGTTGTAGTCAAAATTCTATCCATAGTTTTTTGAAGAGAGATCTTACTAATGACACCTTTATCTACAAATTTTTGAAGACTCTTTTTAATTTTTTTAATCGCCTCTTCTACTGATGGTTCTCTTCTACCATACAATACGACCCGGTATCCTGACATCGCTATTATTTGTGCTATTCCATGCCCCATAGTCCCAGTTCCTATCACAGCAATTAGGTTCATTCCAAAACTAAGAATAAAGGAGGAATTATATATTGCTGCGACTCCAGTAATCAGTTAATTAAAGGTTAGGCTTAATAAATCATGAGTTAATAAATGAAACAGAGCGAATGTCGCTAATTGGGAGTGATAAGTTAATAAGGGCTTTTCATAGGCTCGGGCTTACTGAATACGAGATGAGAGCTTATCTTACATTATTAAACAAGGGAGAATCTAATGCTAGCGAATTAAGCAAATTAAGTGGGATACCAATATCGAAAATTTATGATACGTTAAATTCTTTAGCAGAAAAGGGCTGGGTGCTTATCGAGAGAGGAAGACCAACAAGATACAGGCCTCAAGCACCAGCACTGGCCTCTGAGGCCTCTAAAATAAGGATTGAACAAGAACTAACAGAATATGCTAGCCTAATTGTCCAGGAGCTTAATCCGATATATGAGCGTAGGAATGAAAAAGAAAAGCCTGAAGTGTGGATAATCAGGGGGGAAGAAAATCTATGGAAAAATATAAGGGATGTCATTGGTAGAGCAACTCGTCATTTATCAATAGCGCTCCCCTACATTCCAAAAGACCTGCAACTAATTGTTCTAACTATAGCGTCTTTGATTAAAGAAAAAGGCGGCGTAATACAAATCCTAGTAGGGGAAGATGTTGATTATCAATCTGTAAAAAAGTTATGTGAAGAACTTGAAGTCAGAACTAGGGATATAAGCTTCGGAGGTGGGGTGATTAGTGATTCATCAGAAGTCGTTTTATTATTGATGAGCGCAGAAGAAAAAAAACCTAAGTTGGGAATCTATTCTGCGCATGCAGGCTTAACAAGCTTAGCTAAGGCGTATTTTGATATGTTATGGTCTACTTCAAATCCGCTTAGGCCTAGATGAGTAGTTTAATGAATCTTTTAGCGTCTTCATACATAGTAACATTGTTAAACATAACAAATATCTGCTCCGTATTCGACTCTTTCACTATTTTTTTAAGTGTTTGTAAATTATCGTCAGTATATTTGTATGAGTACATTCGTCTTCCAGGCGGACTGCCATGCAGTCTGAAATACGCTACTTTACCATTAAGCGTATAGAGGGGAATGGACATGAAAGGGTCGGTGACGTGAATTAAATCAAGAGTTTTACATATTTTTAATATGCTTTCCTTTTCCCATCCTCTTGGCTCTAATCCGATTAATAGTCCTCCCCTATCAATGGTAGTAAAGAATGACTCAACGTTTTTTTGATTCTCAGGTGTATCTTTGAAAGTTTGTGGAGTCTGAATTATGACTATTGGTGCAGATAGAGCCTCGCATACTTGTTTAGTCGCTCTCCAACTTTCATATACTTCTTCGGTCGGCTTGAATTCGCCATAATTCTGATTAGGCCTGATTCTTGATTTCCTCCATGTAGGACTATCTCTTGGATGTGTTATTCCCTGAAAAGCCTTAACCGTAAATATAAAATTACTTGGGCTATTCTCTCTCCATTTTTTTACTGTTGTTAATCTTGGAATTCTATAAAATGTTGACTGCAGCTCAACAACATTAAATTCTTTCATGTATTTGTTTTGAGAAACAGGATAGCCACAACATCCCACATAGATGGTCAGAGCTGGTCACCTGCTTTCTTCAAATTTTCAATCAACTTCTGAATGTCTGAGCTCTTAGAAAGTATCAGTGGAACTCCGATAGACTCAGCTAATTCTATTGCGAGTAAGTCAACCTCTTTCTCATTTTTCGGCCCATGTAAAGCTATCGCTGTAGGTTTTAAGGGAAAAACTTTTGCGGCAACCATTGGAGACCTGCCCGTTGATACTCCGGTAAATACCAATAGCCTCATAGAATTTGAGCCGAAGATGTAAATGAATTCATGCGCATCCATATAGCGAATAGCAGTCAAACTATCGATGACGGTGTATCCGTAAACGATAGCGTCCGACTTTACATTGCCCCATAGAAATATGCCGTCAATGAGCGGAATTAAGTCAATTAGTTTTCGAGGCAATCTATACTCTCCTATATCGATAATTGCTTTATGAATAGTTGTAACATATCCTGAATATTTATGAATATTAATTCCGCCTCTTTCCTCATCTAATTCAATCAAGCTCCTGATAAACCGCCTTACAAAACCTATTCCAGGCGATCTTCTCTTTCCCTTTTCATAGTCGCTTAAGACTGATGGCGAAATTGACATTTTTTTGGCTACTTCGCTTTGCTTTAGTCCAAATAACAATCTCCACTTCTTCATAGTGACGCCACTATTACTAGACAAAGTTATTTCTGCTGCCATTCTATTCATTAGAGATTCTTTCATGATGCTGGATATCGGCTTTTCATCTTTTTCATTCGTTTTTATATCTGTAGTCAACTCAGCCAATTCTTTAAGAGCTAATCGTCATAAAAGTCTTTACTGCTCATTCAATGCCTCTCTAAGCTTTTCCATTCCTGTAATTATTTTGCTTAGCTCACAACCTGTAGATATTCTTATGTGGTCTGGATAGTCACCGAAGGACAACCCTGGCGCTACAGAGACACCGTACTTATCTAGTAATTTTAGGGCTAACTCAATTGAGTTCATCTTTAAGGACCTAAATCTTGGAAAAACATACATTCCCCCGGTAGGTTTTACGTATTCCGCGTTTATTTCATCTAGCATTTGACATACCTTATCAATTCTTCTTTTCATCTCTTCACGATATTTCCTCGGGGTCTCCACGTCTGCTAGAGCCTCTATCGCCGCAATCTGTATGAATTCTGGTACACATGTCATTAGTAGGGACTGAATTCTTGCTGCTCTGTCTATAATTTCTTTTTTTGCTACTAAGTAGCCTATTCTGTATCCCGTCATACCGTAACTTTTCGAGAACGACATTATCATTATCGCATTGTCGTAATTAGTCTCTAATATTGATGTAAATCCATTGAAGGCATAATCCATATAAACCTCGTCGCTTATCACGTTAATTTTTTTTCTTCTCGCAAAATCAACTAGGGCTTTAAGCAGCTCCTTGCTAATGGTTACCCCAGTAGGATTATTTGGATAATTAATGAATAACATCTTTGTAGCTCTACTAGTCGACTTTTCTAGCTCGTCAATGTTTGGAAGCCATCCGGTGGACAGGGACGTTTTTATTACAACTGGCCTACACTGTAAAAACTCGGTTATTTGTTTATAGGCTGGCCAGGACGGATCAATGATTAGAGCCTCATCGCCAGGAGCAAGAGTCGCGGCCGCTGCTAAGTAAACAGCAAACCGACCACCAGGAGTAACTAAAATTTCATCTTTACTTAATGAAACTCCAAACCTATTTTCTAAATACTCAGATATCGCCTCTCTTAGATTGACATGTCCTTTAGCATCTCCGTAGAACGCATAGCCTTTTTTTGCAGCTTCACTCAGTTTGTCAGCAACTTTTATCGGTGCACCAAAATTAGGTTCACCTACTTCGAGATGAACTATCTCTCTACCACTAACTTCTAATTCCTTTGCCTTTCTAAAAATATCAATATGTGTTATTCGAGGTATCTTGTTTTTTGGCTCTTTACCATCTTGACGCTTTATAGACTCGTTAAAGATAAGTGTCATTATTTGCTGGATAAAGGCATCATCAAGTCCATATTGCGCCGACTTTTTACTTACATATTCTCTTAATTCTCTTTCGGTTTCAAGGTCTACGTTTGGCAGTCCTAACTCTCTTTTTAGCTCGCCTACTTTTTCTGCTTTTTCTAACCTATAAGCAAGAAGCTCAATAATTCTACCTGTAATTTCCCTTAATTCTTCACGAGTTTTTCTTAACTCTTCGATTGTCAATTCTACTCATCCTTTTTTAACTACAGTGCCTATAAGTCCAGACCTAATCGCGTGGTCTGCTATGACTATTCCGGTTACTGCCTCGACGATTGGCACGGCCCTAGGTACAACTGAGGGGTCGTGTCGACCACTAATTCTGATTTCCTCTTCTTTCAGAGTATCTATGTTTAACGTCATTTGTGGCTTTGCAATAGATGCTGGCGGTTTAAATGCTACGCGGAATACTATTTCTCTACCTGTTGACAGTCCTCCAACGATTCCACCGGCGTTATTAGTTTTTGGAACTATTTTTCCATCGATTAATGTAAAAGGATCATTATGTATTGAGCCGAGCATTCTGCTTGCATTAAATCCACTTCCAACCTCAATGCCTTTTACTGCAGGAATGGAGAAGATTGCTTTGGCAAGGTCTGAGTCGAGGGCGTCAAAGACTGGCTCTCCAAGTCCTACTGGAACATTTGTCACGATGCATTCGATTATGCCTCCTATACTGTCTCCCTCCCTCCTCAATCTGATCAGCAGTTCATTCATTTTTTGAGCAGCGTCTTGGTCTGGACATCTAACCTCGTTTGTGTATCTATTTTGTCTTATTTCGTCGATTGATAGAGGCCGCGACTCTATGCTTCCTATGCTCTTAGTATAGGCTAAGACTTCGATCCCGAGTATTTCTTTGATTAGTTTTAGTGCAATTGCTCCAGCCATTACGTATCCCGTAGTAATTCTTCCAGAGAATCTTCCTCCTCCTCTCCAGTCATTGAATCCGCCGTATTTTACGAATGAAAAGTAATCAGCATGGCTAGGCCTCGGAATTTTTTTAAATATTATATATGGTGTAGAGTCCACGTCCTTATTCCAAACAAGCATCGCTATCGGTGCACCAGTTGTATAGCCGTCTAGTACGCCGCTAAGTATCTCGACTTTGTCCTCCTCCTTTCTCTGGGTCGTTATGAATGACTCACCAGGCTTCCTAAGATCAAGGAAGGACTGGATCTCGTATTCTGATATTGGGAGCCCTGCTGGGCAACCATCAATTACTACTCCTATGCATTTACCGTGGCTCTCTCCGAAACTAACCACGACAAATCGCTTCCCTAACACATTACCCGTCATGAATGAATTCCACCCAGCATCCCAACGATTCAAGTTCTTTTAAAAATTTCGGATATGAAATAGAGACGCAGTCAGGATCTTTAACCAAGACTTTCCCTCCTGAGTATATTGAGAGTAAAGCAAAAGCCATAAAGAGTCTATGGTCAGAATGAGGATCAAGCACAGCAGGCCTAGGCATACTCGGCACTATTTTAATGCCATCTAGCATTTCTATCGCTTGGATACCTGCCTTCCGTAGCTCTTTTGAAAGAACTGAAATTCTGTCGCTTTCCTTATACCTAGCATGCTTAACATCTGTTATCATTGTTTCACTATTAGCCGCTACGGCAAGTATTGCTATGACTGGCAATAAGTCTGGAGAATCTCTCAAAGAGATGCTTATTCCATTTAGGGTAGATTCTCTAGCCACCACTTCGTCATGAAGTTGTTCTATCTCTCCGCCCATCTCTTTAATGATTCTTACTATTGCTGCGTCTGGTTGGGGTAAATCGGGATTAAGCCCCTTGACGATAACCGTACCACCAATCAGGAATGGAATTGCGAGGATAAACGCGGCTAATCCATAGTCTCCGGGCACGTCGAAATCTGAGGATCTATAGCCAGTACTCTCTGTAATTATTTTTCCATCTGACATTATTGATTTTGCTCCGAAAAATTCTTGAGTTTTTATTGTTGCTTGAATGTAGGGCCTAGAAACTATATTGCCCTGAATGTTTATGGTTAGGCCCTGCTCAGTCTTCGCTCCTGCAATCATTAATCCACTAATGTATTGACTGCTAACTTCTCCAGTAATTGTGCAGTGACGTGATTTGTATCCACCTCCTTTAACGATTATTGGGGCATAACCATTGAGCCTCGTTGACCAAGCCTCTACACCTAGTTGATGAAGGGCGTCAAGGAGTGGCTGCATGGGTCTTCTTCTTAGACTCTCATCCCCAGTCAATATTGTATATCCACTCCTCACTAATCCTGCGATTGCTGTTAGAATTCTCAGAGTAGTCCCGGAATTTTTAGCATCAATTATATCTGGAGGCGTCTCCGGCAAATCCACGCCTTCTATGACTAATTCTTCGCCATTCTGAATTATATTTGCGCCGAAAAGCCTCATGCCGTCTATTGATGCTGCTGTATCTAAAGATATGAGGGGATTATGAATTTTTGAAACCCCTTCAGCCAAAGAGGCTATGATAATACCTCTATGTGTGTAGCTCTTGCTTGGCGGAGCCTTGACAACACCCCTTGCTTCGTCACAAGTTATTCTAACTAGCGCCACTTCTTTTCCACCTTCTCCATAATTCATTCCGGACCACTCTTTCCATAAATGAGACATCTGGAGTTATGCCTGTCCATATCTTAAATGAGGCTGCTCCCTGCTCTACGAGGTGAATTACACCATCAATGGTTTTACAACCTCTTTTCATCGCTGCCCTAAGGAGTGGCGTACTTCTGTGCGAGTAAACAAGGTCATAAACGACATGATAACTTTCTAAGTTATTCGGATCGAATAGGAGTTTTTCTTCTACGAGACCAACCGGAGTAGCATTGACCACTAATTCTGCCTTGGGAACAAATCTATTAACATCTTCAAGACTTACTATTTGTAATCTACTGCTTATCTTCGGCATCATTGATTCTCGAAGCTTAATAGCCCTCTCCATTGTTCTATTCGCAATTATTATCATCCTTGTGCCCATTTTATCTAACGCATATACTACAGCTCTGGCAGATCCTCCGGCCCCTAGCAATAGGCATGTGTCTATAGTTTTTACTCCTATTCTTGAGAGACTGGTTATGAAGCCTTCTACGTCAGTGTTAAAGCCAATCCAACCATCACTATGTCTGACAGTAGTATTGACAGCACCAGTCATCGAGGCCTCTTCTGACAGCTCTACTGCTATTTTTGCAACTTCTTCTTTATGAGGAATAGTTATGTTAAAACCTATGAATTCTAGTTTCCATAACGATGTGAGCGTTTCTCCTAGCTTGAATGGATGTATGTCGATTGCTAAGTATATGTGAGGAAGACCATATAGCCATAGTGTTGAATTATGCATTAAAGGGGATAGCGAGTGTGCCACTGGGTGGCCTATCACGGCTAAAAATGACATTTTTCAGCCAGCCATGAGAGTTTCTCTAACTCTTTCTTCAACTCTATGTAAGATAGCTGACCCGGGGCTACTGGTCTTGAACCACTATGAACATATGTGAAGGGTGCACCTAAAAATATGCTTAGTATACGTGTTAAGACCCATTCGTCTCCCATACAGAAGGCAATTAACCGGCCTCTTACCCAGTCATGCCTATACAGTGATAGCAAATTGGTAACATCAAATACTTGACGAGGATAAGTGACTATTTTCCAAAAGTCACCTGCATGACGCATTTCAGTTAATAATTTCTCTAATTCATCTGCGGGGGGGTGTTCCATGGTGAAATGTTTTGAAAGAATTATTTTTGCACCATTAATTTTTAGTCTATCTATAAATGACTTGTCACATACGTATGTATCATACTCTATGTCTATGTAGGATGCTATTGATGATGATTCTAATAGAATCCTCTTCCTTTCTTCTTCACTACCAGAGAATGCCCCACCTTCATTTTTATTTCTTACCGTAGAAACTATTTCGAAGCCCTTTTTATAAGCCTCCTTTAGGACTGATAGATAGTTATTGTCTAAGAGATAGTCAAGTCTTAGCTCAACCATTTTAACCCCCATCTCCTTCAGAGCTACTAAGGACTGTATAGCTTCTCCTGAATTTTTCCCAACTACTGAGACGCAAATCCTTTCTTCAGCCCTAAACCTCATTTATTCCTTCCTCTACGCTTATCCCCATGTGTCTGCCCGCTTTTCCAGTTAGATGTACAAGGACCTCATCGCCGATATTTATCTCAGTAACTCCAACTGGCTCACCGTCTCGTCTTACTAACCGAATCGTCTCAGCGTTCTGAAGAATAACAGAACCATCAAGGTTATCCGCCTCTGCAGCTATCAATATTAATGGTCGCCTTTCAATCTTAACTCTTCCAACAGTAGCGACTCGAGTATAGCCATCTTTTGAGACTATCAATACTCTTTTACCAGCTTTTAGTTCAGACAAATAATAGGTATTTGCACGTGGTCCTAAGGTGTAAAGATGTATTGCTCCGGCATTTATTCTAAATGGTCTAGGCTCTGTAAAACTAGAACCTATCACTTCGCTATGAACTAAAAATAGCATTCTTGACATGCTACCTACGAGGAGGCCTTCACCAATTCTTAGCATGTTTGTGGTGTCTATGCATGCTCTTTCACCCATACCTACATTTAAAATTTCCTTAACTTTGGCTGTAGCTAGTTCGACGCGTCTTACATAGTTGAGATAGTCCTGAATAATTGATATTTCCTCCATGTTTCTAGTCTTATAAACGACGCCGTCGACGCCTCTTTCTAGCACTCCGAAGAACGTTTCAATGTCATCAATCTTATCAATTCTTACTAAAACTTTCGTGTTTAACCCCTGAAGCTTAGCGAGTATGTTTTCTAGAGGAATGATTCTCAGGTCTCTAGGTTCAATTAGTATTGAGGAAGCTCCTGCCTTCGCTTCTCTATAAATCAATTCGATGTCTGAGGGAGTCTTAAGCGAAATGATGGAAGTTCCTGACTCTTTATTATATATCTTTACTTTGTCCTTTAGTTCAGGAGGAACGATATTACTTTGACAGAAAAGAGCACTGGCACCTCTCGCTACAGCTTCTATGGCCTCATCAGGCGTCTCAACATCTATGATAATTTCTTTTGATTCACTTTGATTTTGTTTCAATAATGCTCAGCGCCTCCTTTACATCCGCATCTTCTATCACTATTGCTCTTAATGCCTTTACTATCAAGTCTGGGAATTCATGCATGAAGACATTCCTTCCAATTGTTACGCCTATTGCTCCCGCATCCATTGCTGCTCTCGCCATGCTTAATACTGCTTCGTCACTGTCAACCTTTGGGCCACCCGCCATAACTATAGGTGCAGGACAAGCCTCGACAACTTTCCTGAATGTCTTTTCATCACCGCTAAAGGGAACTTTAACGATGTCGGCGCCTAATTCCGCCCCTACCCTTGCCACGTGAGCTAATATATTCGGGTCGTTTGGGTCCTTCACTCCCTCGCCCCTAGGATACATCATCGCTATCATTGGTAATCCCAGCGAGTCGCATTCGTCTGCCAAGAGGCCTAGCTTTCTCAACATGTATGGCTCCATTTTGCATCCGATGTTTATGTGTACTGAAAGTCCATCTGCACCCAGTCGAATAGCAGAGAGAGCTGATCCTACCCTGACCTTCCAGTTGGGGTCTGGACCAATCGATGTACTGGCTGAAAAATGCACAATAAAGCCAATATTTGGTACACGCTTCATATGCTTGATTATTCCTTTTTGTACAAGAAATGCCGTAGCACCGCCTTTTTCAATTTTTTCAATTGTCTCATAAATCTTGTCGAGTCCTTTCATTGGGCCAGCTGTGATGCCGTGGTCCATTGGGATGCATAGCATTTTTCCTCTTTCTGTTATTCTACTTAGCCGAACATCTTTACCAGCAACCATCAGGAATTCAACCTCCTTGTAGCAATTAAAAGTTCCGCTGTAAGTATAGCCGTCCCCGCGGCACCTCTAATTAAGTTATGACTCAGCGATATGAATGTATAATTGCGCGGCTTATTAGACTTTCTAATCCTACCAATCGTCACTACCATGCCCTTAACATCTCCGAAATCAACATCAAGCCTAGGTTGCGGCCTATCCGGCTCGTTGAAGACGTGAATTGGTTTTTTTGGAGCCGATGGTAACTCGAGCATTTGCGGCAAACCCGAAAAACTGCTTAACGTATCCTTAACATCATCAATACCTGCATCTTCCATGAGTTCTACTTGTATAACCTCTAAGTGTCCAACGATCGTTGGTGCACGTGTACATGTAGCATCGATCAGAATGTCTGCAGGTATTACTTTACCGTCTTTTAGCCTTCCTAAAATTTTTTTAGGTTCTTCGACGACTTTTTCTTCCTCGCCATTTATGTAGGGTATGATATTTCCAAGTATTGCCATTGATGGTACTCCGTTATAGCCAGCACCTGAGACGGCCTGCATCGATACCAGATTTGCATACTTTATTCCATATCTATCCATTAATGCCTTCAATGGCATTACGAAACCTACGGTTGTACAATTAGGCGTAGTGACGATAAATCCATCCCACCCTCTATTCTTTTTCTGCACCTCGATGAGGTTTAGATGCTCTGGATTTATTTCAGGAACAATCAGGGGAACATCATGCCAAGCCCTATGTGCTGAGGCGTCACTGATCACTGGAAACCCAGCCTGCGCAAATTTTGGCTCAATCTCCCTTGCGGCCGATGTGGGTAGACAGCTAAATACAATGTCAGCGTCTATCTTTGCTGGATCAGAGGGCAACACTTCTAGGCTCTTATACATAGCTGGCACATTACCTTTACCCATGTAGGCATCCTCAAGCGTTTTGCCGACGTTAGATCTTCCCGTAACAGCTGATATCTCAAACCATGGATTATCTGCAAGCAACTCGACGTAAATTTGTCCAACCATCCCTGTGGCTCCCAGAATCGCTGCTTTTACTCTACCCAAACAATTCACCTCTCACAAAAACTATTCTACATTCAGACAATAGTCAACACCTCCAGAGCAGGGGGAAAGGGAGGAAGAAACTTAACTCTTCCAAGCATAGAAATAGGCGTAGGTGGTAAACCCTGTAAATTTAAAGTTACTGCACCCCACGCCTATCCCCCTGCTCTAGCATTTTGCGTAGGAAAACTCTAATTTAAAGGTTACTTTTACTAATTAAGTTAAAGATGATAGAAGGGAAACGAGGTTGGGCTAAAGCGCATGGTGCAGTTTCGATAATCAATGCCATTTCGATATGGAAAGGGGCGGCATTAGGCGTCGATTTCGAGACGACAGCTGAAGTTGAACTGACAAAAAAACCCGACATAGTACTGATCAATAGAGACGAGGTGGGTGATGACTCGTTAGCGAGGGCTGTCGTAGAGGTGTTAATCGAGAGACTAAAACTTGAGCCTTTCGGATGCAAGATAAAAACGACATCTGAGATTCCCATTGGAGTTGGTTTAAAGAGCTCAAGTTCCGCAGCAGCAGCAATGACTTTAGCAATACTAGACGCACTCGAAATACGCCTCAATTATAGTGAATTTCTAAGAATAGTTGCTGAGGCTTCACGTAGATCTGGCACATCAATTACCGGCGCGATTGATGATGCCTCAAGTTGTGCCTTGGGCGGAATAGTGATAACTGATAATCGTAAGGACCTTGTGATAAAACGTATAGAAGCTCCATCAAACATTAGAGTAGTGATTCTTGTACCTCCTGAAAAACAATTGACAAAAAACTTTAGGGCAGAGTTATTAGAACCAATAAAGGAACTAGTCGAGGAAGCATTTAGGTTAGCGATCGAGGGAAAATATTTTGAGGCAATGACCCTGAATGGAATTCTTCACGCATCTGCTCTCTCATTCTCAACAAAGATAATAATTGATGCCCTTAGAGTAGGTGCCTTAGCTTGTAGTGTGTCAGGCACCGGCCCAGCAATCGCTGCAATAACCACTGATGATAACATAAATGAAGTAAGCAGGATGTTTGCTCAATATGAGGGGCAAATCATAGTAAAGAATGTTAACAATTCTCCAGCAAAAGGGTCTAAATTTCAGTTGGAAAATCTTTCTCAGAAAAAACATTAAGGGTGAAAAAGAATTGTTAGGTTTTAATTATAAGCAGGTAATTGTCGTAAGGATTGATTTAAAGATGAGTAGAGGAAAGCTTGCAGTCCAAGTAGCTCATGCATCGGTTTCTTCTTTTATAGATGCAAATAATAAAAAAAGAGAATGGGTAGAGAAATGGCTTGCAGAGAGTCAGAAGAAAGTTGTAGTGAGGGCTAAGAATTTGGAAGAGCTACTATCTTTAAAAATGCACGCAGAAAAACTAGGGTTGCCATACGCATTGATAACTGACGCGGGATTAACTGAGCTTGAGCCCGGAACGGTCACTGCATTGGGTATAGGCCCTGCTCCAAACGAATTGATTGACAAAGTTACTGGTGAGTTGAAACTATTGTAGTTTATCACACGATACATAAAATTTGTTGATAACTATGTCACTATTTCTTCTAATCTGTTTGTCTCTTCTGCTATTTTTATCTCTTTAGCTATGCGTCTGCCCACACTCATATCAACTCCCCAGTAAAGTTTCAAGTAGGGACTACCCAATAGGTAGATATTTGTCCCGGCGACAATTCTGCCTGAGAACTCAAAAACAATTGGTTCCAACTCTTCGTTTATGACGCATTCTAAAGAGAACGGCCCGATGATGCCTGGAGGTATAAGTTTTCTTGTAGCTTCAACAAATCTTTCACCATACTGTATGAATGTCTCCAGTAACCTTTCACGGGGATAAACGGGAATATTACCACACACAGTAAATGATGGCGAAATGTTCTTCGCAAAGAGTGATGGTAGCCTTTTTAACCCGTCCACGTTTGTTTCATATCGAATATCAAAGCCAGTTATTTCAAGCCTATCAAACATTGGGCTCTGGAAATAATGTGCATACATGGTCACACCTATAAGATATTCCTGTATACATACCTCATCCACTGAATTAATCTTACCCATAGCTAACAGTTCTGCTAATTTTTCTTTAATAATTAAGGGGTCATCTGTGATGAAAAAACCTTTCCCGCCCTTGGCCCCTGGAAGCTTAACAATGACGGTTGTGTTGATGCTTGATGGGTCCTTAAAAGTCTTTGGTATAGGTATGCCTGCTGATTCGAGGAGTCTTATCTTTAAGTCCCACTCTGACTCCCACTTAATAAGCTCGCTTAACCCGAAGTATGGTATGCCCGACTTTTTAATTGCATCGTACCCTACATACTCTACGATGCTACCGCTTGGAATCAATATGTGCCCCTCATTCTTTAGCACGTTGAGACACTCAGGGCCTTTATACTCAATAATCCTAGAATTAATGCTTGGGAAACGAGCGTATAGTCTTAAAGCATCAGATGGGCCGAAAAGAGTAGTGGGGAGACCTTCCTCCTGTGCACCGAGCAATATTTGAATTGCTGAATGGCTTGCATATACAGCTAGTCTATGCTTTTTCATAGAGCACATCCTATTAATTTGCCGCATTAATCGACTATTAAAGTGATATTCCTATTCCAAGCAAAATATAAAATATAGATAATTTTTATATCTATAAAGGGAATAGGGTGGCAAGGTTTTTAGAAGGGTTGGGAATAACCTTTGACGATGTCCTTTTAGTCCCTAGATATTCTGAGATAGTCTCGAGACGCGAGACAAATGTCGAGACTATGCTGACTAGAAAAATCAAGCTAAATATTCCACTTGTTTCTGCCGCGATGGATACGGTTACTGAGAGTAACATGGCCATAGCCATGGCTAGAGAGGGGGGAATAGGCGTTATTCATAGATTCATGCCAATTGAACAGCAAGTTGCCGAGGTTCAAAGAGTAAAGCGAGCTGAGAGTATAATCATAGAAGAGCCTTACACGGTCTTAGAGGGTACAAAAGTAGGTATAGTTAGAATTAAGATGAAGCAGTTAGGAGTTTCAGGTCTACTCGTTGTGGACAAAGAAAATCGTATAAAGGGCATCGTGACAAATAGAGACATTACATTCGAGCCAGACGATGCTTTAATAGATGAAGTCATGACCCCTAGGTCAAGACTAGTAACTGCAATGCCTGGAGTTACGATTGAAGATGCAATCGAGCTTATTCGTAAGTATAAGGTCGAAAAAATTCCCGTTATTGACGAGAACGACAAAGTGGTTGGTCTCATAACTGCAAAGGACATAAAGTCACGCGGACTTTATCCCTACTCATCTAGAGACTCGAAGGGAAGAATGATGGTTGCAGCAGCAATAGGGATTAGGGGAGACTACATAGAAAGAGCAAAGGCGCTCCAAGAAGCAGAGACAGACGTCATTGTTGTAGACGTAGCGCATGGACATACGAAAAGCATGATAAAATGCCTAAAAGAGTTGAGAAAAGAACTTGGAGACGAAATGCAGATAATTGCAGGAAACGTAGCTACCCCAGAAGGATTCCAAGACTTGGCCAGCGAGGCAGACTGCGTCAAGGTTGGAATAGGTCCCGGAGCGGTATGCACAACAAGGATAGTTGCAGGAGTAGGCGTACCTCAGCTCTCAGCCATTATTTCATGTAGCGAGGTCGCCGAGTCATTAGGAGTTCCATTAATGGCGGATGGCGGCATAAGAAGTTCAGCTGACCTAGTAAAGGCATTAGCTGCCGGCGCATCTACAGCTATGATCGGCATGCTTTTTGCTGGGACAGATGAAAGCCCAGGTGCGATTGTTATTAGAAATGGTAGGAAGTATAAAATCTATAGAGGAATGGCTTCTTTTTACGCAATGTTGAGTAGAGAATTAAAAGAAAAAGGAGAAGTCCAGATAGATGATGCATCAGAGTACTCCTACATAGCTGAAGGAATAGAGGCATACGTTGATTACAAGGGATCTGTTTATGATGTTATTAAACAGCTTATAAGTGGTCTCAAGTCTGGGATGAGTTACCTAGGGGCGCGAAACCTAGTAGAGCTAAGAAAAAATTCAATTTTTATAAAAATAACTGAGGCTGGAATAAGGGAAGGTTTACCACACGATGTCGATAGAGTCTCTTGAGAAATGGCAGGCATAGTGCTGATTGGTTTACAATGGGGAGATGAAGGCAAGGGAAAAATCTCAGCATATTTATCACGAGGCGCCGGACTAGCTGTTAGATTCAATGGAGGTGCAAACGCAGGACATACTGTGACCATAGGAGATAAAGAATTGAGGCTTCACTTATTGCCAGCCGGAGTTGTTTCTTGCAGAAGGGCAGCCATTGGTCCAGGAGTATATCTCGATCTTCCAACCCTTGTCGAGGAAATAAATAGAGTACAAGAAAACATAGGAGATATAGAGCTGACAATTAGCCCAAGAGCACATGTTGTTCTGAAGCTCCATAAAGAACTTGATAGATATTTAGAAGAAATTAGAGGCGGAAAGATAGGCACGACTATGAGGGGAATAGGGCCGGCTGCCATGTATAAGTATGGAAGAATAGGTGTAAGATTTGGAGACATGCTTGAAGATGAAAATTTAGAAGACAGGTTAATTAAAATTGCAAAATATATAGAACTAAAAAATAAAAATATAAATTTTCATGATGAATACGTTGAATTACGACTTATAATTGAAAAAGTCAGGAAATATGTAGGAAATGTTACAAGACTCATAAAGAATGAATTATCTCAGGGCAGAACAGTCATATTTGAAGGAGCCCAGGGCACAATGCTTGATCTTGATTATGGAACTTACCCATATGTTACTTCTAGCACTACTCTTGCATCAGCAGCCGCTCATGGCTCTGGCGTAAGCCTGAAAGATATAAACGAAATAGTTGGTGTTCTAAAGGCCTACACCACACGGGTAGGCGAGGGCCCATTACCAACTGAGATTAGTGGAGAATTGGCTGACGAAATCAGGGCGAGAGGAAAGGAATACGGAGCAACAACTGGTCGGCCGAGACGTATAGGCTGGTTAGACCTCTTTCAATTAAGGTACGCGGCAGAACTCAACGGAGTTGATAAGCTTATAATTACTCGTCTCGACACAATATCTGGGATAGAGAGGCTGAAAGTTTGCATTGGATACAAAATCGATGGTACAAAAATAAATGAGTATCCCGAAACAGTCGCCAAGCTAAGAAGAGTATCACCAATATATATAGAGCTTAATGGATGGCAAACTCTTAATCGAGAAGAGATTGATAGGATATTACTCAACGGATATGAAGAACTGCCAAGAAATGCTAAACAATACATCGAGCTTATCGAGGAAATACTGGGAATACCAATAAAGTGGATAAGTCTAGGGCCCAGAATCGAAGACGTGATTGAAAAATGACAGAAGAACTAATAGCCATTACACCTATAGATGGAAGATACCGCGAATTAGTCGACGAGCTGAAGGAATACTTCTCAGAATACGCATTAATGAAGTATAGACTCAAGGTTGAACTTGAATATTTCAGATTAGTAGTAAAAATACTAAAGCAAGTAGATAATGAACAACTCGGGAGAATATTAAATGATGTTTTCGAGAAGTTTACAATAGAGGAGGCAAAATATGTTAAAGAAATAGAGAAGGAAACTAGACATGACGTCGAGGCACTTATACGTTATATCAGAGCAAAACTGTCTTCTTATGGATTTACTGATCTTATGCAACTCGTTCATATAGGACTAACTTCTGAAGACGTAACAAACATAGCATACTCATTAATGCTCAGAGATTTTAATGAAAAAGTCTTACTTCCATTACTCAAGGAATTGTTATTCGACCTCCTTGAAATTTCAGGTAATGAAAAATCTACATTGATGCTTGGCAGAACTCATGGAATGCCTGCGCTCCCAACCACTCTGGGAAAAGAATTTTCAGTTTATGCATACAGATTCTTAAGATTGTTTGAAGTTTTAAGTGTTTATCGCTTTCCTGGAAAGATTTCGGGAGCTGTAGGTACTTATGCCTCACTTACTGAGGTTTTTGGGAGAGACGCTTTGAAAATACTTGATGAATTTATCAGGAAGCTCGGCTTAGAGCCTTGGCCTGTGACTAAGCAGACATTACCTCATGATGCTTTATCGAGTTTCCTACAGAACCTGTCCCTAATTTCTGGGTGTGCTTTAGACCTATGCAGAGACCTTTGGCTACTGACAATGCTTGGATACGTCATTGTTAAAAGAATAGGCATAGGTTCGTCAACAATGCCTCAAAAAGCAAACCCGATAGAGATAGAGAATGCTGAGGGAAACCTAGAATTATCAATAAACTTACTTAACTTTTTATCTGGCCGTCTCCAAACAAGCAGGCTTCAGAGAGATCTTTCAGATTCAACCCTTAAAAGAAATTATGGCACGGCGATTGCCTACCTTATCATCGGCATAAAAAATCTACTTAGTTTTCTTCGTCGAATAGAATTTGACAGAGAATTGATGCGAAGTGATGTTGAAAAACATCCAGAGATACTGAGCGAAGCTATACAAGTAAGAATGAGGCTGATAGGCAAAAACTTAATTGATGAATTAAGAAGACTGGAAACAAGAGATTCTGCAAAATATCTAGAAAATGTTAAGAAAATAGTTAGTGAGGCTAGCGGAGACCCTGAGTTAATAATTCCTAAAACCTACGATGATTATCTCGGAGCTTCAACACTTATAGTGGAATCTATTTATAAGTTATGCATTGATAAACTAAGTAAATATGAGAAATCTTAGTCTTGATGAATTAAAAAATCTGGATTGTAGGGAAGTTGAAAATTTTATCGGAATCGAGAATTATATATCCTTAACGCCTGGTATTGGAGGACTTATCAAGGAGGAGCCTGAAGACTTTCAAGTTTGGGAAGTAATCGAGGGAGGACTGGATTCACGTAAACTTTGGACAGAAAATTTAAGGCTACCAATGATTGGAGCTAAAAACATTCTCTTGCTAATGAAGAAATATAATAAAGAAACTATGAGGGCAGTATCAGAATTATCATCAATGCTTGGAATACTTCCTTCCCAAGTCTCAATATGCGGGATGAAAGATAGAAGAGCAATAACATGGCAATTCATCTCTATTCCTTATACTCCATTAGTCAGAGAAGAAATCACGCTTCATAACGCTTGGATTAGGCCTGTTACCTGTATTGATAATGTATCCTCAAAATTATTGATTAGGAATAACTTCGAGATAAAAATTACTCATGTAAATATACTGTCAGACAAAATAATTGATGAATGTCTCAGCGAGTTAAGTGAGAAAGGCATACCAAATTTCTTTGGATATCAAAGATTCGGCGTTACCCGTCCCATAACTCACATTGTCGGTTCGATGATCGTGAAAAATCAAATAGAAGATGCTGTGAAGTATTTCATAGGAGCATCGACTATGCTCGAGAAGCCAAACCACCGTGAGTTTAGAGAACATTTCAGGGATTTTATGGATTATAAATACGTATTAGACAATTTTCCACCTCAGCTAAGATATGAAAGAGCGATGGCGAGACATATGTTTGAGAAGAAAGATGATTATGTAGGAGCATTAAGAAAGATTCCTCTAAGGCTGAGGAGACTTTTCGTTGAGGCTTATTCATCCTATATATTTAATAAGGCGCTATCCATATCAATCAAGGATGCTTCTAATCTTAATGAGCCATTTATCGGCGACCTCGCTGCCAAGCTCGACATGTATGGATACCCAACGGGACAAGTTTTCGAGGTAAATAACTGGAACATTGAGGAAACTCAAAAAAGAATTAAGAAGGGTGAAGCAGCAATTGTGATGCCTCAACCGGGATACTCAGTAAAGTTGCCCAGAGGACCAAGAGGTGATGCGATAAAATCTATCCTAGAAGAGGAAAAAGTCGAGTTAAGAAATTTCATTATTAGGAAAATTCCTGAGGTCGGGACAATTGGTAATTATAGAACTGTCGCGATACAAAAGTGCATCATAGATATAGAAAAAGGAAACGACGATAATGTCAACATCTCATTATCGCTACCTAGAGGTTCATACGCGACCGCCTTTTTAAGAGAAATTATGAAAAATAAATGTTCATTAGCATATGTTGGAATATTACATCACCATACTTAAATTCAACTGGTTCAGTTCATTATTTAACCAGCGATGTACGTGTTTAGGCATCAAAAAGCCACAGCAACTTATGTTCTGATTCTAACGAATATTTTTGTTTTCTTAATTATGTTGGCCTTTGGTAGAGAGAAGATTATTCCTTATTTAGGCGTCATTCCTAAATACTTGATAGAAGATGGTGACATCATTACACTTATTACTTCTATGTTCATTCATGCTGATTTCATCCATCTCTTCTTTAATATGTGGGCCTTATTCATTTTCGGAAGAGACGTTGAAATAGTTTTCGGAAAAACTAGATACCTAATGCTCTATTTTATAAGTGGAATTGTCGGGGGAATAGCATACGCATACTATGGATATTACATCTCTTCATCACCTTATAGTAGATTAATTCCAGCGGTTGGCGCATCTGGAGCAATATTTGGATTAATGGCTTCATTCGCCGTACTTTTCCCTAACAGACCATTAGCAATGTTTGTGTACTTTATTCCTATTGTTGCGCCTGCTTATGTCGTGATTGCAATAATCGCTTTAATTCAGACAATTTTAGCTTTTTTGTTTCCATTTAGCTCAATTGCCTATACTGCCCATATTGGAGGATTCGTTGCAGGCTACATTGTAGGTAAGTATTATAAATCTAGGCTGCAAAGATGGTATTTCTATGGTTTTGAATGATAATATTCAATTAACACTAAAGCTAGGGGCATTGTAGCTAACAGCTTTCCTATGCTACGCATAAAGTCTGCCAAAATAACAACTAGAATGACCATCAATAAAAAAAATGCAAAGAGAGCCAAAACTGATATTAGTTCCTTAACGTCAAACATTCAGGTAAATTTATGTGTTAAACTCATATTTTAGTATTAACAATTTATCATGAGAATTTGGAAGATAAATTTGGGAGGAAGAAATCCGGCAGTAGACCTAAGCTATGTGAGGTGTATATAGACGGTGCCTGCCGAGGTAATCCAGGACCCGCAGCCTCTGCATACATCATAAAGACCATAAATGGCGAAAAGGTTATCGGTTCATCATTTATTGGTATATCGACCAACAATAAAGCTGAATACATGGCTTTGGTAAATGCGCTAAATGAAGCAAAAAAGCTAGGATGCAGGAGAATAATAATATATTCTGATAGTCAATTATTAACTAAGCAGCTTAACAATGAATATGCTGTAAGAAGCCCTAGCCTAAAAATTCTCAATGAAGAGGCCAAACTACTAATGTCAAACTTTGAGTCAGTCAAAATTATCTATATACCGAGAGAGAAAAATCTCGAGGCTGACTCGTTAGCTAGTTCTGAACTAAGAAAAGCGATAAGAAGAAAGACAAATTACCTTTAGAATTTGTATTCATCATAATGATTACAGCGTTCAACCACCAACTGTATACATTGGTCTTACGTTTTTGATGTCTTTATTTACGAGCGTCTCCACTCCTCTAAATTTTTTCTTGAATGACGCTAAAATGTAGTTAGCGACTTCCTCATCCGTAGCGTTACTCCTTATGATAGATTTAAGGTCATAAGTTTTATCGCTGAATAGGCATGGAACTAATTTTCCATCGGCCGTAATTCTTATCCGGTCACAGTCTTTACAGAATGGTGAGCTCATTGATGTTATTATTCCTATTCCGCCGGGTGTTCCATCAGTGAATCTAAAATTCACCGCTGTGTCTCCAGCATTTCTGTCTTCTTTTACTAATTCATACTTTGATTTAATCAAAGATATGATTTCCTCTCCTTTCACTACTAATTTTTTGTTCCATATATTTCTCCCGTCAAATGGCATGTATTCAATAAACCTAACTATGAGGCCTGACTGTCTTGCGAGTTCTACGAAATCTAGGATCTCATTGTCATTACATCCCCTTGTTATGACGACATTGATTTTTAAAGGGTTGAACTCAGCTTTCTTAGCTTCTTCGAGTCCCTTTAAGACACGCTCAAATACTCCGCTTCTTCCGACTATTTTTTCATACTTCTCTTCCTTTAAGCTGTGTAAGCTAAGAGTGATGCCTCCAAGTCCGGCTTTTTTCAGCTTCCAAGCCATATCCATTAAAAAATATCCATTAGTCGTCATCGATAGTGAATTTATTCCACGTATTTGGGCTAAGAGTTCAATAAGCTTATCTATATCTTTGCGAAGAAGAGGTTCACCGCCCGTTATTTTAACTTTTTCAATTCCTAATGACGTTAATATTCTAGTAACTCTTACTATCTCTTCATAGGATAGTAATTCTTGCCTAGGCATCCAAGCAGGTGTTATGGGCATGCAGAAATTACATCTAAAGTTGCATCGGTCTATAACGGATAAACGCAATTTCCTAGCAACCCTACCGAAGGAGTCAATGAGTTGATTTTTTCCTTTTTTCAAATCATAAATATGTTTTATAGGGACATATATAAGTTCTATTACTTATGACGAATTTGAAAAGAGAAAAGCAGTTGTTTCAGCCTGTAAAGTTTTTACTTATCTTCTTATTGTCTTTTATCAGGCGAGGATATTTAAATTACATCCACAATTAAAATAAACAGGTGCATAGAGTTGGCAGCGTTAGGAATGGCGGGTGCATACGACCGAGCAATTACGGTTTTTTCGCCACAGGGCCGTCTATATCAGGTCGAGTACGCACTAGAAACTGTCAAGTCAGGCTCTACATCAGTTGGCCTAAGAGTTAATGAGGGAATTGTCCTAGCAGTCGAGGAAAAAACGCATAGTAAACTGCAGAGCCCAATCTATTCTCAGAAATTATTTCAGATCGATGAACATATAGGAGCTGCAGCCTCAGGGCTCATTTCAGATGCGAGAGTCCTAGTAGACAGTGCTCGCGTATACGCGCAAGTATTCAGAATATCATATGACGAGCCACCATCAGTAGAGAATATTGCAAAAAGAATCGGCGATACAATGCAGCTCTATACTCAACACGCTGGCGTGCGACCATTCGGCGTAGCGCTACTCATTGGAGGGGTGGGCAGTGATGGTCCAAGGCTTTTTTACACAGAGCCGAGCGGCGTCGTCGTTGAGTATTTAGCTTGGGGCATAGGTAGAGGTGCTGAAAAAGTAAAGGAGTTCTTCGAGTCAAACTACTCTCCTGAAACACCCCTGCAGGAAGCTAAGAAAATGGCAATAAAATCACTTATCCAGTCAATAGACAAGATCGATGAGAATTGGACTGCTAAGCTAATAACAATTCCGACCGAGACGCGGAAATACACAATCGAGCCACAAACCGAAGTAGAAAAACTAGTAAAGAAGATTCTTGAAGAACGTAAATAATTAAGTCTAGCTTAATAAATAAGGGCATTACAATTTGGCTTAGAGGATTATAGAAGTTGAGTAGGCCATATACGGTTGCCAGAATTACGAAGGGTAAAGAGACATTTGAAGTCTTAGTTGATCCTGAGCTATCACTCAAGCTAAGACTAGGTGAAAATGTTTCGGCCTCAAAAATTCTGGTATATGAGCAGATCTATAAAGATGCTAAAAAAGGAATTCGGGCCAAGGAGGAAGACCTCAAAAAGGCTTTTGGAACGACTGACCCAGTCACAATTGCTCTCAAGATCGTTAAAGAAGGAGAACTTCAAGTAACGGCTGACCAACGAAGAAAACTAATTGAAGAAAAGAAGAGACAGATAATAGATTTTATCAGTAAAAACGCAGTCGACCCGCGTACAAACCTACCTATCCCTCCGCAAAGAATAGCACTTGCATTAGATGAGGCAAGCGTATCAATCGATCCATTTATCGATGCCAAGCAACAGGTTACTAAAATTATTGAGAAGTTAAAACTTATTTTGCCATTGAAGATAGGTACAATGATTTTTGAAATTAGAGTTCCTGGCGATGTACAACCAAAGGCGAGTTCATATATTAAAAGCATTGGTCGTGTTTTACGTGAAGAGTGGAAGGGCGATGGTAGCTGGGCATGCGAGTTAGAGGCTCCCTCCGGGATGCAGGTTGAACTCATGGAAAGATTAGCTAAAATTAGTGCTGGGAAAGCTGAGGTAAAACCTAAGAGGTGAAAACAGTTTGCCTGATTATGTTGTTGAGTGGGAAGTTGTAACCCCTGGACAAATATTATCAGATGAAGTAAAGAAAGCTGGCAGCCATACGTATATTTACGGTGGAAAAGTATATTCAGCAGTGACTGGTGTAGTTAGTTTTAGAACAGATAAAATAAACATTATACCCGCAAAGGGGCCATATCGACCGCAGGAAAACGACTCTATAATTGGTATAATAACGGATATCAAGCCTAATATGTATGAGGTAGACTTAGGATGGCACGTAGTAGGCCTAATAAAGAGTAAATCAAAAAAGGGAAGGACATCATTCAAGCTTAACATAGGAGACGTCGTTTACACTACAGTAAGATACTGTGGAATAAGAGGCGTCTTCCTCGAGAGTGGTGACGGATTAAAAAAGATAGAAAAAGGATTATTAGTAATGATTAATCCTGTAAAGATTCCAAGACTAATAGGCAAAAAGGGCAATATGCTTAGTCTTCTTAAAAGAGAGACAGAATGTCAATTTTATGTAGGAAGAAACGGCTTGATCGCAATTATTGGAAAAGATTCTAAACACGAGTTTGCAGCTGCATCGGCAATAAAGCTAATTGAAGAGGAGTCACACATTAAGGGATTATCAGACCGAGTCTCAGCCCTCATCAGAAAGATTTTGTTTTCAGAGGTTGAAGAAAATGAATGAGACTGTTAGGCTATTCACAGAAGATGGAAAACGACTTGATGGGAGAAGCTTTGACCAAATGCGTAAGGTAAGAATGGAGGTAGGAGTCCTTGATAAATGTGATGGCTCAGCGTATATTGAATTGGGCAAAACAAAGATTTTCGCCGCTGTATATGGACCAAAGGAAGCGCATCCAAGACACTTGGCCCAGCCTCACAGAGCAATTCTTAACTGCAGATATCATATGGCTACTTTTAGCGTCTCGGATAGAAAGCCAGCCGGAATGACAAGAAGAGAGATCGAATTGACAAAGGTAATAAAAGAGGGACTAGAGACGCTTATATTCCTTGAGGAATTTCCGCGCTCAGCTATTGACGTATTCATCGAGATAATTCAGGCAGATGCCGGTACGAGGACTGCTGGAATTACTGCGGCATCTCTTGCATTAGCTGATGCAGGCATACCTATGATGGATCTATGCGCAGGGATAGCAGTAGGTAAAGTGCAAGGAAAATTAGTACTTGACCCAAGTGAGGAGGAAGATAAGTATGGAGAGGCCGATATGCCAATAGCAATAGCTCCTAGGATTAACTCAATCGTTCTCCTGCAGCTTAACGGCAGGCTAACAATTGATGAATTCAAAGAAGCTTTAAGCCTAGCGAGAAGAGGAATTGAGTCGCTTTATGAGCTTCAAAGAAAGGCTCTCAAAAATAAATTTGCGGGGATAGAAGAACCGGAGGTAGAATGAGCAATGTATAGAGTTGGTGGAAAACCATATCCAACAAAAATATTACACGACAAATTATACGAGCTTATCCTACATGAAAAAAGATTGGATGGTAGATCACCATATGAAAGCAGACCAGTCAATATTCATACAAATCTAATCGATAAGGCAGATGGTTCGGCTCAAGTATCAATGGGTGGAACCAAGATTATAGCTGGCATCAAAGTAGACATAGGCAGTCCCTACCCGGATACGCCAAACCAAGCAAACATGACTGTTAATGCAGAGTTGCTTCCATTAGCGTCGAGAACATTTGAGCCCGGTCCTCCTGACGAGCGTGCAATCGAGCTGGCCAGAGTTGTTGATAGGTGTATCAGAGAATCTAAGGCAATTGACTTAGAAAAGCTTGTATATATACCTGGGCAAAAGGTAGCAGTAATCTACATTGATATTTACGTATTGGACTATGATGGGAATTACTTCGACCCTTCAGTCATTGCTGCAGTTGCTGCGCTCGCGACTGCAAAGATAAAAAAATACGAAGTAATTGACGGAATCTTAAAACTTGTTGAGGGCGAATATACAAAGATACCTATAAGGAGACTTCCAGTATCAGTCAATCTTGGCTTGTTTATGGATAAGATAATTGTTGACCCCACTGCTATTGAGGAGAGCGCACTTGATACCTCATTAATAATTGGTTGGAGCACTGAAGACGAAATTGCTGCTATTCAGAAGAACACTCCAGGGAGATTACCGTTTAGCATCGTTGAGGAGGCAGTTCGAGTTTCTAGAGAGGTATCGATTAAGTATAGAAAGAGGCTAATAGAAAGTATTGCATGGCAACTGGAAGATACTCCTTAGCTTAATTGGAATAATATATTAATAGCTATTGATAGTCATGCATTCATGAGAGCTGGCAAAGGCAGTATGGTAAAAAGATTCGGAGCACGTTATGGAGCACGACTTAGAAAAAAAGTCCAAGAAATAGAGTTATCACAAAGAGCACTCTATAACTGTGAAAAATGTGGCTCGAAATCTGTCCGAAGAATCGCTGTAGGAATATGGCAATGTAGGAAATGCGGATATAAATTTGCGGGAGGAGCATGGACTCCAGTAACTGCTGTTAAGTAGAGGCACTATGCATGAATCTTCTGCTAAAATAGAGTTTAGTACCGAACAAGCCGAGATTTATTACAATGCTTTAGCACCTGAAGGGGGAGTACTGCCTGGTAGAAGAACTAAGGCTAAAATAACTATTAAGGATAATAAATTAATATTAAGTATTGAGGCAAAGGACATTACTGCTATGAGGGCGGCAGTTAACTCTTTTATTAGGTGGTACATAGCGGTTATGAGGTGTATAGGTGAGGTGATGGGAGATGGGCACTAATGAAATTCCCCTTAGTGTACAGCAACAGCTAGCCAGATTACAGCAACTCCAGCAGACACTAAGTGTTTTACTTGCAGAAAAACAAAAAATACAGGCTGAGCTTGAAGAGATAAAACTCGCGATTGAGGAGCTGAACAAGTCTGATGAAAGCATTATTGTGTATAAAGCAGTTGGGCCTGTTCTTGTACAGACCACTAAAGAGAAAGTTCTCAGCGAACTTACAGAGAAAAAAGACCTAGACGATACTAGGCTTAAAGTAATTGAAAAGCAAGAATCGAGGACTAGGACGCAGATAGAGAGTCTACAACGCGAGATACAGTCTATGCTTGGAGGAGAAAAACAAGCATAGTGTTGGAAATATATATTTAAAAGAATCCAGACAACGTTTACTCCGGCAAACCTTGAGAGAAAGACAATTCATAGATTCAATCGTTAAGAGTCTTGAAAATTTACCCGGCAAGAGCGTCGGAATAGTTACACATATAGGTGGTGATGCCGATTCTCTTACCTCTGCAATGGTACTGCGAAACATCTTGATAAAGATATACAATAAAGAAGTTGTCTCCGTTATTGTCCCAGACCAGATCACAGAGATGTCAGACAGTTTAGCACAACTATTGGGGCTACGAATCTCTACAGAGCCAATCAAGGCAGATGCATATATATTATTAGATTTAGGCTCCGTTTCTCAATTAGGCAGCCTCAAAGACCAATTTCAATCACCATTCATCTTGATTGATCACCACGAATTCATCGAAGATACAGACTGGCCAGCCTTCATCTCGACCATCTATCAATCAACTGCGGAAATTGTGCTAGAGATTGCTTTATCGATTAGTTATAATTTAAGTCCGGATGAAGCTACCGCACTCTTCGTTGGAATATACTTTGATACAGTTAGGCTCACTCTAGCTGATGAAGAGTCATTAAGAAAAATAGGAATTCTAGGAGAGAGAGGAGCAAGACCTAAAAATATATTAACGAAGCTAGAACAACCAATGGATGATTCCGAAAGAATAGCTAGACTAAAGGCTGCGAAAAGAGCAGAAATTTACAAGTGTGGAGAACTAATAGTTGCCGTAAGTAGGCTTGGCGCATTTAGACCATCAGGTGCAAAGGCACTATTGGGTTTAGGCGCCCATATAGCAATAGTGGGTGACGTCGAAGACAACATAGTTGAGATCACGATAAGACAATCACAAGAAGTATCAGAAAGGTACTCTTTAAATCTTGTTAAGGATGTTGTTTTTCCGCTTACAAGAATTTTGACCGGAGAGGGGGGCGGTCATGCTTCAGTTGCTAGACTACGAGCTAAAGGAAATTTTTCAGAAATAATTTCAAAATGTATAAAACAAATTTCTTACTCTCTCGGCACATTACCTGTAAAGGTAGAGGATTAAATGAGTATTATAGAGATCAGGGGTCTATGCTTTAGATATTCTGGCTCAGAAGAGATGGTTCTCCGAAACATTGATTTAAGTATAGATGAGGGAGAATTTGTATTAATTACAGGTCCAACTGGGTGTGGAAAATCTACACTTCTAAGGTGCATGAATGGTCTTATTCCTCATCTTTATAGTGGTGATTATAAAGGCTCTGTAAAAGTTATGAATCTTAATCCTGTGAACACTCCTCCATACATAATATCCCAACATGCTGGCATGGTTCTCCAGAATCCAGAGAATCAACTTTTCTCATTGTCCGTTGAAGGAGATATCGCATTCGCTCTAGAGAATATTGGTCTTAATCGCGAAGAGATGGTAAAAAGAGTAGAAACAGTTTTGAAATTATTGCGGCTAGAAGAAATCAGAAAACGCTCACCCTACGAACTCTCCGGAGGTCAGAAACAGAAAGTCGCAATAGCATCAATCTTAGCTCTTCAACCAAAGATATTACTCCTAGACGAGCCTACTTCATCCCTCGATCCTAGGTCCGCTAAGTCAATAATTGATGCTTTAGCCTGGTTATGTAAAGATAAAAAGTTAACAGTAATAATTACTGAGCATCGCCTTGACCTGTTGGTTCAATATTTAAGTAAGTTAGTAATTATGGATTCAGGTAAAATTGTCTATAATGATCATCCACGAAATGTGTTTGAAAAAATTAGTCTTGAGGACACCATCATACCTATACCTAAATTGATACAACTCGTAAGACTTTTAAAAAAAGAATTTGGATTCCCTCAATCATTTCCTTTAACGGTTGAAGAATTTGTAGATTCATTAATAGGGTAGATGAGGAATGATAGAGGTAGAGAAAGTTCGTTACATCTATCCAAATGGCGTAGAAGCTCTTAGAGGTGTATCCCTCGATATAAGGGAGGGAGAACTCATAGCAATAATGGGTGAGAATGGGTCAGGTAAAACAACACTCATAAAACATCTTAACGGATTGCTGAAACCCGTTGAGGGAAGAGTCTTAATAGATGGAGTTGATACACGTAAGTCCTCAGTAGCAGAATTGTCTAAAAAAGTTGGAATAGTATTCCAATCACCGGACTCAATGTTTTTCTCTGAGTCAGTCTGGGATGAAGTTTACTTCTCGCTGAAAATTTTGGGATATCAAAGCGGAGAAGCAGAAAGCAAAGTAGAGTGGGCACTAAAATACATGGATTTATGGAAATATAGAGATAGGTCACCATTCACGCTTAGTGGAGGCGAAAAGAAAAGATTATCAATAGCAATTGTATTGGCTTGGCAGCCTAAGTATATAGTAATTGATGAGCCGACTGTAGGTCAAGATGCCCCCAACAGAAAGAGGCTAGAACTACTGATTAATAAGCTAAGAAAAGACGGAGTCACTGTCATACTATCATCTCATGATGTGGAATTCATAGTAGATCTGCGTCCAAGGGTCATTCTATTATCTAGAGGCCAAATAATTGCAGATGGCCCCGCTGAGTCAATACTAACAGACGAAGATAAACTAGAAAAAAGCTCGCTTTTGCTACCACAAATACCGCTATTAATGAAAAGATTGGCAGGAATCGGCGTTAACCCTGGTTGCCTAACAGTAGACGAGGCGATCCGAGAAATATCAAGCAAATTCAAGTCACAAAAAATCTGGTGAGGCTAAAAGTGTCTCTTAAAATTTTGGAAGGATTAAGATTCAAGAACATTGACACACCTATTCATAGACTTGACCCGAGGGTCAAACTACTCGTGTCTCTTTACCTATTCGTAATCGTAATTATCTTTGGTAATGAATGGGGAGGAATGTTTACGATATCCATCATAGTTATTTTGGTCGAGATCTTATTGCTCAAGATAGGACGTGTACACAAGGCAATGCTTAACACTTTGAGGGGGGTATTACCAATCATTCTATTCATTACTATTATCCAATTATTACAATTACTAGGCAATTCTCAACCGATCGACTTAATACTTTACCGAGCAGCTGCATACACATTTAGGTTTCTAGCATTTATAGCATCATTCTCACTCTTCTTCTTAACTACAACGCCGGACGAGGTGGGCAACGTTCTTACATTCATGAAAATACCATACAATTATGCGTTTGCGCTAGTCGCAGCTATTCGTTTTACACCAGTAATAGCCGATGAGATACAACAGATCATCGACTCACAAAAATCAAGAGGCCTAGACTTTGAGAAAGGAAATCTTTTTAGTAGACTAAAAAGATTAACATACGTATTTGTACCATTGATGGTTAGCATCATTAGACGCTCCTATGAGATGGCAGAAGCCCTAGAGATAAAATGCTTCGGCGCATCTAAGAAGAGAACCAGCTATAAAGAACTTAAATTCTCAACTATAGATTTTATTGCATTAATACTTGCGACACTTTTCTTTACCATAGCCTTTACAGCAAGATATCTAAATCTATTAAGTGGAATGCCTTAAAATTTTATTTTACTATGCCTTTCTTTAATTACGTCATAAATATCATTTAACAGTGATGCAACAGTAGACTCGCCTGCTCCTTCGCCGATAAGTGTTAAGGTTTTCAAAACATTACTCTTAATATTTATTGCATTTAATGTTCCGTGAACGCATAGGGGGTGATTTAGCCTAATCAGTCTAGGCTCAACAGACAGCTCTCCATCCTCTATACTTCCTATGAGCTTAATTGTCATTCCGTTATCTTTAGCAGCAGATATTGCCTCAGGCGTAACTTTTGTTACACCTACAATCTTTACGTCACTTAAATTTTTATTTAAATTCATTATTGAGTTTGCGAGAATTAATATTTTAACGGCTGTGTCGATGCCTTCTACATCGAGCGTAGGATTTCTTTCCGCAATGCCTAGCATTATGGCCTCTCTTAGCGCTAGCTCAAAAGTTAACCCTTCGAAATGCATTCTTGTTAAAATATAGTTTGTCGTACCGTTCAGTATTCCCCTAATAGAAATAATATCATCACCCTGAAGACATTTATTTACTAGTGAAAATATAGGAATGCCACCTCCTACCGTTCCCTCATATTTGAAAATCACGTTCTTCTCATCTGCGATTCTTTTCAATTCCTTTAAGGCTAATAAAACTGGGCCCTTATTCGCAGTAACTACGTCGATTTCCTCTTTAAGCGCAGTCCTAATATGAGTAATTCCAGGCTCTCCCGTTGAGATGTTAGTAGGAGTGAGCTCAATCAAAAGATCTATATATTCTTTTGTCAAGAGCTCAGTTGCTCGTCCTTTTTCAAATCCTTCATTGTCTTCGAGAGGCTCCTTTATCTTTTCAAGTTGTAAGCCGTCCCTTTTGTAGAGATATCCCTTGCTGTTTGCGAGGCCTACTATTTTTAATTCTTCTACAGGTCTGTTAAGTAATCTCTTAGCGAGGGCCTTGCCTAAGAAGCCATATCCCAGTATTAAGGCTCTAATCAATTTTCCTCTTCTCTTATTAATAAGCAGTCACTGCTGCTAATAACTGATTGGAGTGATTTTAAGAGCCTGTGCCGCTTTTCGAGCGGTGTATCAATGATAAGCTTTAGACATGGTGTCTTTGAGCTGCCAATTAGTGATAGTCCAATTAGTCTAGCACCTTCGTTTTGAAGAGTAGACGTGATTAAGTCAATGTCTATTGCGCCAATTAAAAGAAAAGTCTCTACTTTTTTTTCAAGTGTCTCGGACTCCATTACTGGGACTCCTATTGATTCGATACTGCTTTTTGCTTTTTCTAATTGTTCTGAGCTAGGAAATTCTACATTTATGCTTACAGGAACATATCCCGCAGTTATTCTATCTCTATTATGAATAATTGAGATTATGTTTCCACCGTGAATTGCAATTTGTTCTAAAACATTTAATAAAGTGCCAGGCCTATCAACTAGTCCTAACGTTAACCTTACCTTCATCTCGAAATAATGTAGTAAAATGATTCTAAAAATACCTTTTCCTCAAGTACATTATTTTGATTTTTGCTCTCTTTCATTACTGAGCCTAACTATTTTTTCTTCTTTCGAAACTGGGGATTCTTTTTTGCGTTCTAATTCAGCCAACTCAAAAAGGGAAGTTGACAAGTGCTGTGATAATGTCGGATGAAGCTTCAAGTATTTTCTTTGACTTGGCTTGGATAAGTAACCTATATCGACAAGCGTTTCAAGTAATCCTGATACGCTGCGTCTGTATCCCTTCTGATTTTTTATTTCTTCAGGCAAAAAGTCATCAAGGTCTCGTAGCATAAATGGAGAGGGAGGCATATTAGAGAGGGCGGCAATAACAGCAGCAATATGTTCCTCTTTTAAGTATCTCCTGCCCCTAGAAAGGAGTAATAGTACAGGGTTCTTCCAGCTATTTTTTGATTTAACGTTGTCCTGAGACATCACTTATATCTTCTCTTTACTTCCTATAAGTTTAGCTATTTCACCAAGCCTGTATATTCTAATTATCTTACCACTTCTTGAAACTTCTCGTTTATGAAGAGCGTCCTCAATCTTTACCTTCTGAACATTTCTATATTTCTCAGGTGTTCCTGAATAAACTTTTAGTCTCTTTAATGCTTCTCTTCCTTTAGCCTTTTTTCTCGGAAGCATTCTAGCAATTGTGTACCAGAGTATTCTGTCGCTTCTTCTCGGAAACCAAACTTGGACTTTACTTAGCGATGAATACCATGTCCTATTAATTAATCGATTGTATCTTTCAAGAATTGCTGATTTGTTTCCTGTGATTATTACATCTTTCGCATTTAATACGACTACTTTTTTACCGCCTAATAGCATTTTAGCGATTCTTGACGCCATTCTTCCTAGCCTATGTCCAGAACCATCAACAACAATTTCATCTTCTTTCTCTAGCACCATCACTTAACAATCACCTAATAATCTTGAAACCTGAAACTGTTGTTTTTTCTTTGATAAAGTCTTCTAGATAAATTGGGTCCCCCCCGGCCATCTTTACTTTCTGATATGATTTTTCTGAGAAATCAAATGCAACTACTAATAACGGATGTCTAAGCACTCCATTACCTAACACTTTTCCTACTACAAAGACTTTTTCATTAGGCGAAGTAATCCTATTTAGCTCATATAAATTAATGACCCTTCGTCTTCGTCTTGATTTTTTCAAATTGTCAGCTATTACTGCCCAGAATTTCTCTTTTTTTGATAAGTCGTCAATTACTCGGATTAGATGTTGATACTTTTCCCTCTTCATTTTCAAGTTTTTCACCTCTAAGTGAGTCTATCATTGTCTGGGATAACTCGTTAGTTATTTCTTCAAAAATCTTTACTGCCTCTAATATAATACGTCTTGGTTCCAAAAATCCGAAAGATTCAATAAATAAATATTTCGAATCATCATCATAAGAAAGTGTTGCTATTGCTGGTTGCCACTTCGCATGCATCTTCCCCTTTCCTAATCTCACGTATAGTTCTAATTCAATAGCTTGTCCAGGCGCAAGTTTTACGATTGGAAAATCACCGTTGATTGGTCCTACGATGCCTGTATCACCTACAGGCTTGATGTCTCTAGAATATACAGTGATAGGTGACTCATTTGCCACTGCTTTAATTGAAAACCTCGCTGTGCACTTTTCACATCCTAACTTGCTTTTGCAATCACATGTTTCTGGAAGTCTGTAATTATCTAGGTCTGTAACAAAGGGTATTAATGAGATTCTATAAGCTAGGACCTCATTCATCATAGAGGAAGTATTCTCGATTATCAATACGTCATCTACAGCCATGACTGGTACCTCATTTATTATGATTCGTCTGATTGAATTTAAAACTGACAGTGGAATTCCCCTGAATAATAATTTTATCTTTTGCTCATCTTCTTGAATTATTGATGCTTGCATTATTAGTTACCAGTCCAAATACCTGTCTCGTATAAATATATACCTATTTGCGACATAACAGAGAAAATCATTCATAGGAAAAGACATATTGTTAGGAGACGTTATTACACACTGATTTGGTATTATGTAGCATTTACGATATTAGATACGTTTGACTTGAACATTTAAAATTTGATTAAAATTTATGGCTAATTATGTAAAAATATATAAATTATTAATGCATGTTATATTTTAGGTTGGCCATGTCTCAAAAAGTAGTACATTTAGTAGAAGAATGTCCTAGATGTCATGCAGAATTGCCTCCACAAGCACATCGATGCCATAGATGTGGACTCTGCGTTTCTTGTTCAACACAGTAATATAAGGCTTCATAACTGGACCCGCTGTTTCTCTTCTAAGGCCAATGCTTTATAACCCAGATTACGTAGAAATTTTGCGAAAGTGATTGAGTGACCATACGTTGTGATGACCCTCTCAGGCGATACTGCCTCCACGTAGTCTACAAGTCCTTTAAAATCTGCATGCGAGCTCAAGGGAAAGGCTGCATCAAACTGCGGAAAAGGTGTTGATACTGCCCAACCAGTCGCTATTGCCCATTTTGTTCTACGAGGAGTAAAAACTCTAGCACTCATGGAAGCAGTTACGTAAACAAATTCGCCATTTCTTATTATTTCATTAGTGTTAATTGAATTTATTGACTCGAAAGACATCCATGGATAGGTCTTCTTATAGACCAACGAGACTTTATACACATCTGGGCTTAATATAACATCAACGTTTAGCAAGTTGTTAACAATTGCTATTATCTCTTGAGCCTTGCCTGCTGTATATACTTTAAAGCAGGGAATAAATCCGTCTTTCAGCGTCCTTACAATCCACTTAGTTATTTGAGCATAGATACATTCTCTGGGACCGAACTTATAGAGTGGCGCCCCATACGTAGCTTCTATTAACAAATCTTTAGCCTCGACCGCTTCTGCCGGCTTCTCGAGAATAGTTTCCACCGTGTTTAAGTCACCAGTATAAACAATCTCCTCACTAGGAGTATCAATCTTAAACAAACATGAACCTAACATGTGTCCAGAGTTCATTGACGAAATCCGGATATTTTCAAGAGGAGCTACTGCCTCGCCATAGTTAGACGTTATGTGATTATTTATCCTTACTTTCCTTGCCCTAAGAATATGGAATGTTTCGTCAGTCATCATTACGAGTCCAGACGCACCCCCCCAATGATCAAGATGAGCATGAGTTATGCAGGCAATGTCGCTGGATGATGAGCTGTCCAAAAAGACAGCTTTTTTATCAAATATAATTCTGAGTTCTCTATCGAGTTGAAGAGTTACCATCCTGAGTAATATTGAACCTTTGGTCTGACTTAACTTTTTCTACTCCTAGAAGTGAGACTAATATTTAATTGTCTTGACTTTTCCCGCTGAATTTATACAGACAAATTCATTAATAAGTGGTCTAACCATAAAAATCTCGGAGAATATGAGGTTTGTAGAATTATACGAAGAGGCGGTGGACATAAAAGGTAGCGTCCTATGTGTTGGACTTGACCCCCCAGTAGAAAATTTTAGTACACCACAAGAAAAAACAAAATTTTGTCTAGAGATAATTGAAAAAGTAGGTCAGAACTGTAGTGCAATAAAAATAAATGAGAATTTTGTGAGAGACCTGTCTATTGAGCATCATTTAGAGATTACTCAAAGAGCAAAAATGAATAATCTACTACTTATATATGATTGTAAGCTAGGCGACATTGGAAATTCCTCAAAGTCTGGGATGTATTTGGTGAAAAGGATGGGCTATGACGCGCTAACGGTTAATCCCATACTAGGCAATCTTCGTGAGATAAGTAGAGAAGCTCATAATCTTGGACTTGGGATATTCTCCTTGATATATCCTTCAAATCCCGAGGCATATAAATACTATAAGAAAAAAATAGCAAATGACTCAGAGCTATATAAGTATCTTCTTATCGATAGTATAGAGTCAAATGTAGATGGTGTCATAGTTGGTCTAAGCCCTGACATAACCCCTGTTGAGATCCAATACATAAGGAAAAAAGTGGGTAAGGATATGATAATACTGTTTCCCGGAGTAGGAGCTCAGGGTGGAGACATAGAAAAAGCCATCAATAATGGAGGAGATAAAGTTCTCATAAATGTGGGCAGAGCAATCATAATGTCTAGCGACCCCGAGAAGGAGTCAATGAGGTATAATGAGCTCATAATGGAACTTAAAGAGTTCATCGATGTTTCTACCACTATTCTAAAGACGGAGGGAGCTTTCAACTTATCGAAAGAACCTATCAAGCTCTCGAGTGGAAAATTATCAAATTACTACATTGATTGTCGAGCGATATATTCAGACCCTGAAGCACGAAATATTGTTGTAAAATCTATGGAAAGACTCATCAGAAGAAAAGTTGGTAAGAAGGGGTTCAAGGTCGTAACAACGGCGAGCGCTGGTATACCAATAGCAAGCATAATTGCAGACAAATTCGGAGTAGGCCTCGTCTATTACAGGGCAGAGAAGAAAGACTATGGCTTGTCAAAGAAAATAGAAGGAATAGTAAGAGAAGATGAATACTTTATAGGAGTCGACGACTTAACCACTACGGGGAGGACAGCATTAGAATGTATTAAAGCTATAAGGGCGAGCGGAGGTATCATAGAAAAATACTTCGTGATATTCGATAGACTCGAAGGAGCCAAGGAATTACTAGCTACTGAAGGAGTAGAACTATATAGCTTAGCTAGAACTTCCGACAAATTCAAAGAATTAGTCGAAGAATATTATAAAGAAAAGCAGACTTAAAATGATGAAGTTAGACTCTCTCATTCATGGAGCTTTACTGCGACTACCTCCTGAAACAGCTCATGATTTAGGCCTAGCCTTATTGAGAATCATGCCTCCTCTGAGTTTTGTCTCAGATGAAAACGTTAAAGTAAAAACAAGATTTGGGATACTAAATAACCCAGTAGGACTCGCCGGAGGGTTTGATAAAACAGGCAAATGCATCAGACAGCTTGAAAAACTTGGTTTTGGATATCTTGTCGTCGGGACAGTGACAAGGGATGCAAGAAAGGGTAACAAAAGGCCTAGAATCCTTCGTCGGCCGGACGAATTTTCACTCGTAAACGCGATGGGTTTTCCAAATCCAGGCATTAAACAATTCTTAAAAAATGTTAAACACAATAAACCTAGGTCAACCCCGACCGTTATTAGCATTAGTGATGAAAAAATAGAAAATTTAATTGAGTGCTACAAGATGGCTCAAGAAGTAGCCTGGGCAATTGAGATAAATATTAGTTCACCGAATACTCCTGCTTTGCGCCACTACTTCCAACTCGAAGTGTTTAATGATTTAGTGCAAAGAATTAAAGAGAGAAGGATTATACCTACATATCTTAAGCTACCACCTATGACATCATCTGAGGAAAAATCCAGAATAATTGACTTAGCTAAGGCCTGGTGGGAGGCTGGACTAGACGGAGTAACTGTTGTTAATACTCTACCAGTAATAGAGCCTAAACTATCAACTGGGACTGGTGGAATGAGTGGGCGACCATTATTCAGCTATATGCTGAATAGTGTTAAGACAGTATATGTACTAACTGATGGCGAGCTTGAGATTAATGCAGTCGGCGGCATATTTAGTGGAAAAGATGCATTACTCGCTATCATGAATGGAGCAACAACTGTTCAACTATACACGGCACTGGTGTATAGGGGTCCGCGAATAGTAGCTAAAATCCTAGAGGAATTATTAATTGAGCTAAAAAAGAATGGTCTTAGCTCAGTCGAAGAAGCCCGGGGAATTGTTTTAAGACAACAATAGAATTATTAATTAGTTAAGATGAGTTTTTAAGTCTCTTTCTACTCGCTAATCAGAGAAGAAATGCAGCCCACGTCTTCGATGGCATCAAAGTATCGATACTTGTTTAAGGTTCCAGGCTCAAAACATGCTATCATTCTATTAATTTTGACGAGCGTATTAATAGGATTGTTCCAGTCAGTTGCGACGCTTCATGATTTTTATTCTTCGGTTATAGTTAATGTTTTGGCGCTTAGCTTCATTCCTATCTTAGTTAATGTCTTGTTAAAAAATACTATTCTTAAGAATTTTAGAGTTAGTAGTCTGAGAAGAATTAATCATCTATCCCTTTTCGAGAATTATTTTATTTTAGCTGCGTCCCTAATAGGATTTTTGATAAGCCATATAGAGAAAAACTCGTCCATATATTCAGTGGTGTTTTGCTCAGTCCTATCGCTAATTATTTACATTAGAGTGACTATCCTATGTACGTTTATTCCGAGCGCCTTTTTTAGGGGATTTATTGCAGGAATATTGGAGCCGCTAGCGAGAGGAATAATGCTTGCTTCAATGTTACCTAATATCTTTAATATTGAAATGATTGCCACATCTATTAGTATAGGAATTATATTTTCTACAATTTCTCTAATAATACTTGCTAGACCGATTAAGGAAAACGTTAGTCCACTTAGACTTGCAGGTGGATTCGTCTCGTCATTACTGGTCGGAGACGGAAACTACCTAGAAAGTATGTTAGAAAGATTAAGCTCCGAATACAGCGGTGTCTCTGATGTTTTTCTATTTAAGCGAATCGATGGAAAAAAGGTAGCAGTAATAATTCCTCCATTCCATTTTGGCCCATTCAGGACAATTGGTAGCTCTATGCTCAGCTTCTATATTGATACAGAACTTCAAAAGTATGGAATTGAAGCTGTAGTATTAAAAGGATGCACAGGCCACGAAGCAAATCTAGTCTCAAACGAAGAATCAAAAAAGATAAGCAAGGAAATTGCAGAAAAAATTCATAATAATGATGCTGATTTTACTGATGTCATCTGTTTTTATCCAGCTCGTCGTCAAGGTAGAGTGAATATTTTAGGCTTCAACTTTAGCGGTAAGATTGTATTAATACCCACCCTTCATCCGGAGCCAATGGAAGATTTACCTCAAATAATTTCACACATAGCATCTCATTACAACGCTCTGGTCATCGATCCTCATAATTCATACCTAGAAAAGTTTTCAGGACTAAGCGAGGCAGATATAGGTTCGTTCACTGATGCAATTATCTCATCAGTTAAAAATCTTTCAAACTCGTTATGTGGAAACTTCAGTTTGGGCTTTAAGCGTATGGTGCCTAAGAATTATGGATTGTCAGATGGACTCGGAGTCGGCGGCTTTAATTTACTTGGATTTATTATCTCCGGTAGGAAGGTAGCATTAGCAATAATTGATGGTAATAATGCACTACCAACAGTAAGGGATAAAGTAATTGAAACCTTAAGTAAGGACGGATGGGATGCAGTAGAATTGCTCACTACTGATACACATATGGTAAACGGCGTCTCTCTGGGCGGTAAGGGTTACTATGCGATAGGTGAAAAGATTACACCTGAAGAGGTATCCGGTGTCTTTAAAGAGCTCTCAAAAGCGGTACTAAATGACCTTGAAAAAGCTGAAGTCAAATACGTTAAGGTAAGACACGAATTCTCCAAGATATTCTCTGAAGATTTATTAGCGAGACTAGCAAAGAAATCCAGCCACTTACTCACTGCTTATCTAATCCTGCTGGCTCTATCATTAATTGTTCCTTTAACTATTCTCTAAAGATTTAATTGTTAAAACAATCTCATCATATTGGGGTAGTCTTGCTGTCAAAAGAGCCCATAATAATTGTTGGAAAAAAACCAATAATTAAATACGTCACTGCGTGTATAACAGTTTTCAACCGCGGTGAAAGATCTTTAACTCTAAGAGCACGCGGCAAAAGAATCTCTAACTGCGTAGACGTAGTGAATCAGTTGAGAAGAAGCTTCATTACTGATTTAACAATAAAACAGATCGAAATTGGCACTGAAACATTAGGTCAAAGTGATAAATATAGATACATAAGTTATATAGAGATTAGAATAGCTAGGTAGAGTGAAAAAATGACTATCTCAAAGACTGACAACAGAAAAAAAATTTCAAGTTTCTTAAGGGACCCTAGAGTACTGTCAATTATTATTTTGCTTTTTGTTTTAGGGCTTAAGTTATCGGTAATAAACTATCCTTCTCCAGAGAAGTCTCCAAATGAGTGTATTTCAAACTTAGAGGGGTGTGGATTTGTTTTTGACGAAGCGCATTACGTCCCAGCGGTGAGGAAATTAATTATGGGACAAGCAACTAATAATGAGCATCCTCCACTTAGTAAATATTTGATTATGCTCGGAATCGCTATATTTGGAGATAACCCTATTGGTTGGAGATTTTTCTCCGCGCTTTCAGGAGCAGCCAGTGTTTCACTACTTTTTCTTATATCGTATAATTTTTTACGAAAAATCGAACTTGCCTTAGCAACGACTCTTATCTATTTAGGGGACGTAATGACTTTTAATCTTAGCTCAATAGCTATGCTTGACGCTCCTGCATTAATGTTCTTATTATTAGGCATCTTACTAATCATGAATAAACGTAGAGTTTTAGGATATGTGATACTTGGGTTATCAGTATTATGTAAAACATCTTCAATTTTTGGTGTGTTTACCATTACTCTGGTAGATTCATTTTTTATCACTCCTAAAGAGGGGCGTCTAAAAAAGCGATTAGAGAAAGGACTAAACTCCGCTGCCCTCTCACTTATATTGGTTATGAGCGTCTTTCTAACTGGACTCGCTATTTATGATTACGCGTATAATGTTTTTTCGAGCCCCATTGAGCATCTAGATTATATTTTGAACTACCATACTTCTTTAAGCTTTCGCTGTTCTGATTATAATGCCTTCCTCTACTGCATCCATAAGGATAGTCCATACTCAGAAGAAGGAGTCATTGTTGACTTACCCCTGAGATGGACTATACCCATCAATACGTTTGCTCCTTCTCCTTACCATGTGGTTGAAGTGACCGTCGATGGATATTCTTATAAACCAATAGCATACTATGGCATATATTCTCCAATATGGTGGCTGACATGGATAGTCTTAGTAGTCACTGCACCCTCAGCTTTAAAAAATTTATTACACTTATTCTCAGGAAGGCATGGAGGCATCGATGAAAAAAAATTGCTGGACGTTTTCGTATTTTTCTGGATCTGTTTCAACTATCTCGTTTACTTTCCAGTGGCCTACTTACTGCATAGATGGGTATACACTTTCTATTTTATTCAGACGGTCCCCGCTATTGCACTCTCTCTTCCGAGTATCTTATGGGAGGACCGAATAGGCAGACTAATACTAATAATGGTAATTGGAGTTCAATTATGGTGGCTCTTCATGTGGTTCCCAGTAAAATCAGAGCTCCATGTATCTATGCTAAAGTCCTTAGGACTACCAGCATAATCTTGCAAACCATTTATATTTTGGTGTTTAAGGAATTAATAGTTGAAGATGAAAGTACCTGCAACGATTAATACGTATTGTACAAAATGCAATGCCCATACTGAACATACAGTGACTCTTTACAAGAAGGGGAAGGAGAGAGGGTTGGCAATAGGCGCGCGTAGGCATGAAAGAGAGCTCCATGGCTATGGTGGACAGAAATACCCTATACAGAGAAATAAAGCGAAAACGACAGATAAGAAAACGTTAGTACTTACATGTAAAAAATGTGGGAGAAAAACAATGAGAAGCGGTGTAAGGCTTAGAAAACTCGAGATTATAAGGTGATTGAACGAATGGTAAGGATTAATGTTTCTGCACTGATTCCCCGCCCGACATCAAAGTTCTTGCTAGTCATGTGTAATTACTGTGGAAATAAACAAGTTATTCCCGATACAGCTAAGACTATCGTGACTTGTAAGGTATGTAAAGAAATAATTGCAAAGCCAACGGGTGGAAAAGCAAAAATATTCGGGAAAGTGGAGAAAGTATTAGATTAAAGCTAATCTCCTAAGCTCTTTGCCAACCTTCTCTAATGGATGACTTTCTACCTGAGCCATCATTTTCTCAAGGTCTTGATAGGCGTCTGGATTTCCTGTCCACGACTTCTCAAATTCTCCACTTTTTATTCGTTCTAAAGCCTTCTTCATGTTTTCCTTTACATGTTCATCGACGATTTTCGGCCCGACTAAGAGGCCACCGAACTTAGCAGTATCTGATACCCCCCTCAACATGTTGATTAATCCTCCGGCGTATATCAGGTCCACGATTAGTTTTAGCTCATTGCATACTTCATAGTAAGCTAACTCGGGCTGATAGCCATTCTCTATTAAAACCTCGAATCCCTTCTTAATAAGCTCCATTACGCCGCCTACTAGTACGGCCTGTTCTCCTAAAAGGTCAGTTTCCGTCTCTTCTTCGAATGTCGTCTCTATTACACCTGCCCTAGTTGAGCCTATGGCTTTAGCTATTGCTAATGCTTTCTGCCTAGCCTTACCTGACCTGTCTTGGTAGACTGCTATTAATGAAGGGACTCCTTTGCCCTCAAGATATTTTTGTCTAAGTAACGCGCCCGGAGATTTCGGAGCTACTAATATAACGTCTACAAAATCAGGCGGGATTATTCTCTTAAAGTGTATGTTATATCCGTGAGCAAATACTAGAGTTTTACCATTATTAAGCTCTCCAACTATTTCATTATTGAAGACTGTAGGCATCGGCACGTCTGGAATCAGCATCATTATTACATCTCCTATTGAAGCTGCTTTTTTTATCGGTAGAGGCTTAAAACCATCCTTGATAGCCTCTCCCCAGCCCTTTCCACCTTCTCTTAAACCAATCACCACGTCTAAGCCAGAGTCTCTCATATTCAAGGCCTGCGCCCTGCCTTGACTTCCATACCCTATGACTGATATTTTCTTACCAATTAAGTATTCAAGCGATGCATCATTCTCATAGTAGACTTTAGCCATCGTTAGTACACCTCTTCATCAATGTGTATGAGAGCTGCTGGAAAATCAACTATGATTGCCTTGATACATTCTTTATTATTCATCGCTGTCTTCATGATAGAATGGGCTGAATCGATCTTTCCTTCATATTCCATGATCATTTCTCTTTCACCACTTTTTTTGACAGGACTTAAATATAAACTCCTAATCCCATCTCCATGAATGCTTGCTAGTTGACTAGCAGTAGAGAGAGCATTTTGAATATTTCTAAATATAAATTTAATAATGTATTTACTAGAAGCTTCATTGGACATCTCGCGCCACCTCTATGGACATAAGGTCAACACTTTTAAAATATGGAAACAATATTAATTTGTTCAGTAACCATTGAATTTTTTCTTCTCTGCCGTCAATTAATAGTTGGGCATTTAGTATTTCTGGGCTTGCCTGTTTTATGTTTGCCTCGATTAAGCTAAGGCGTGCCTGCTTAATCAACAATATAAGCTTGCCAAGTGCCTCAGGCTGATTATTTAGTGATAACTGAAGTCGATATCTTGCCATGCCCATCAAACCCAGGTGGGGCAATATAGTCCGCCAGCCATCTTCCAGGAGGAACCATTGGGAATACTTTTTCATTTTTATCGATTGGAACATCTATCACTATTGCATCATTATTCCTGACAGCCCTTCTAAGAGTCATTCTAACTTCATCATAGCTTTGTGTAAAAACACCCTCCACGCCGAAAGCCTCTGCAAGCTTAACGAAATCTGTTGTTTCTGTGAGGTCAACATCCTTGAACCTCTTACCGTAGAATAGGTCTTGCCATTGTCTAACCATTCCTAAGGCGCGATTATCAAAAATGACGGTTATCACAGGATAGTTATACTCAACGATATTACTTAGCGTCTGACACGTCATCTGGAAGCTTCCGTCACCATCTATATTGACAACTATCCTGTCTGGAGCAGCAACCTTTGCACCGAAAGCGGCTGGAAGACCAAATCCCATCGTCCCTAACCCAGCACTCGTAATATATGTTCCCGGCTCTAACACCTTAAAAAACAAATTGGCCCACATCTGATGTTGTCCAACACCAGTAGTAACTATCGCTGATCTCGGAATCTCTTCCCTGATAAGTTTAACGATCTTCCACGAATTTAACCTCGACTCATCGGTTTGGCTCATCATATACTCCTCATAAGCATTTTTCAAATCTCGTAGTTTATCAATCCATTCAACATCTTTTCTAGACAAGCCATGAGTAATTAACTTATTTATCAAGTTATTCAAAACTAATTTTGCATCTCCGATAAGCTTCACGTCTGGGATCACATTTTTCCCTAGTTCGCTTGCGTCAATATCTATATGAATTATTTTTCGACCTTTCTTAAAATCCGCTGGTGGACCAATAGCCCTGTCAGACAACCTTGTCCCCACAGCTATTACTAGGTCTGAATTAATTATGGCCATGTTTGCTTCTAATCTGCCATGCATGCCGACACTTCCTAAGACAAACGGATGATCTTGTGGGATGCAAGTCTTTCCCGGAAGCGTTGTTACGATCGGAGCATTAATTAGCTCAGCGAGTTTCAATACCTCACTTGTAGCACCACTAAAATGTACACCACCACCAACAAGAATTGTGACTCTGTTTACGGAAGAAATAAGGGAAGCTGCTTTTTCAAGCTCGGCATCTATAGGTAATTTGGGTTTCCAGAGAAATGCTGGGTCTGGTATAGCATCGGAATTATCTAGTTCACCGATGTCCTCCTGCATGACATCTCTCGGAATATCTATAAGTGTGGGTCCGGGTCGTCCAGAATATGCACAATTATAAGCATTAACAAATTCTTTAACCAGTCGCTTCGAGTCTGTTACTGTCGCGGCATACTTAACATGGGGTAAAACAAGCCCCACAATGTCGGCCTCCTGAAATGCATCGGTACCCATAAATGCGCGGACGACTTGACCTGTCAAGGCTACAATGGGAACACTATCCATTGCTGCATTAACTATTCCTGTAATCAAGTTAGTAGCTCCGGGACCAGAAGTGGCAGTAACTATTCCAGGCCTCTTTTTAACTCTTGCATATCCATCAGCAGCATGGGCCGCCTGTTGTTCATGTCTCATCAAAATGCTGCTTATATTTGAATCATAAAGTGCATCGTATAGTGGAAGGTTAGACCCCCCAGGTATGCCGAAAATTACTTCAACACCAAGCTCCTCCATTTTTTTAACCATTAAATTAATGGCCTTCATGTACTCTCACTCATCATGCCTTGTTTTTTAAAAAGCATAAGATACTGACTGATTGCACCAGCGACTGCATTTAAAGTACTATTTATTATTCCTCGTCCTAGACCACGACCCGTGAACTCGTGACCATCTATCATTAATTTTATATCGACCTCAATGGGATGTCTTTCCTCGTCTGGTGGAAAATAGATTTCATAATCTACGACCTCGACATCGCTAGTAATCTTTTTAAGTGCTGAAACACCTGCATTTATTACAGCGCGAATTATATGGGTCGATTCACCCTCACCGATTATTGATTCTCCTAGAAAGTTCATTCTAACAGTACATTTGTTCATCTCTTTATTGCACCAAAAATTAAAATCCTCTACATATGCAGCGGGTTTAACTTCTCCCTTTAGTACGTCATTTACGATGGAGACAATCATATATTCAGAAATCTTTTCACCAATGTCTCCCAGTTCCTTAATCTTATCAAGTATTTGTTTGACTTGAGCATTTGAAAGATCGTATCCATGGTCTTTTAGAATCTTCCTTATAGCATGCATCCCCGAGTGTTTGCCAATTACTATTCTTCTCGACTGCCCGACTTCTTCAGGAAGGATGGGCTCATATGTAATTGGATTGCTAATAATTCCATGGACATGAATTCCGCTTTCATGCGAAAATGCGTTTCGTCCTACTATTGCCTTGTTCTTTGGGACTGCTATGCCTGTCTTTAAAGCAACAAGCCTAGAAACCTTATTTATCAAGGGTAGATTGATACCTGTCTCTACACCGTAAAGGAATCTAAGAGCAGATGCGACCTCCTCTAGGCTCGCGTTGCCAGCTCTTTCCCCTATACCATTAACAGTTACGTGCACTATCTCTGCCCCGCCTTCAACGCCTGCTAGTGTATTTGCAGTAGCTAGACCTAAATCATCATGGCAATGAACAGCCACTGGTATCTTTGTTGCTTCCCTCGTCATTCTGACCAGCATCTTCATCACAACTGGAATTGCTATTCCAACCGTATCTGGAATGTCTATGCTGTCGGCACCCGCATCTCTTACAGCTCTATAAACATTTAATAAAAATTCAAAGTCTGTCCTTGTTGCATCTTCAGCAGAGAAGTGAACTATCATTCCATACGACTTAGCATACTCAGTCATTTTTACCGCCTTTTCAAGAACTTGTTCTGGAGATAGTCTTAGTTTATATCTCATATGAATCTCAGAGGTGGCAATGAATATGTGAATCCAATCAGCGCCTGTACTTGCAGCCAAGTCTATGTCACGTTCTTCGCACCTGCTCAAAACACATGTTTTTGACCTTAGTCCTAAACTTGTTATCTGCTTTATCGCTTCTAGTTCTCCACGGGATACGGCTGGGAAACCTGCCTCTATAATTCCGACCCCCAAGTCGGCGAGGGACTCTGCAATCTCAAGCTTATCTTCTATTCGCAGAGAAACACCAGCTGTCTGCTCGCCATCTCGGAGAGTAGTGTCAAGGAAATACACACGCTGAGGCAAGACATATTCCCTAGACAGAAAGGGGCGCCAAATCATATTCCCACCTTAAAGTACTACAAGAAGAAGCAATACAACAATAATGAGTGGGGATACTATTATTTCAGTGATTGTCTGACTGTTTAATACTTCATACTTTCCGTAAGCAATAACTCCCCCACCGCTTGCTGATTAATATAAACGTGTCAAATATAAATCTTTCTTCTCTTTTGTTTTTTACCAAAAAATAAACATAAAAACATGATAATCAGTTTGAACACTAATGTCAGAGAGAATTCCACAGTATTGCGTGGAAATAAAGAAGAGTTCAAAGTCCTTCAAGGTAGACCAGATGCTCGTAGAAAACTTAAAGAAATCACTAAGCTCAAAAATGATTACTGCAATGAAGAAAGAATACGTAAACTGTCCAGTGGCAAAGCAAGAAGTCGTATTCCTAGTTTGTTTTAATTGCAAATCATACATTAGGAGAGTAAAAGGCGTGGTACATTGCGAAGGAAAGGAATTTGGTCTTAAAGAAATTTAATAAAAACTACTTCGTATAATTATTTTCTGTGCAAATTAGGGTCGATATGGTTAAAAATCTAGCACAAGAACTAATTGCAATAGTTAAAGAAGAAGAAACAGTCATTAAGATTAGTTCTAACAATGTGTTAGTTGTAGGCGATACGCATGGTGATGTAGATACTACTGTAGAAGCTTTAAGTTATGAATCAGACGTTTATATATTCTTAGGAGATTATGTCGATAGAGGCCCCTATCAAATCGAGAATATTGTTGAGTTAATGCACGCTAAAGTCAAAGAACCAAGAAGAATTATTCTCCTACGTGGAAATCATGAGACACCTTCCATGAATTTTGTATACGGATTTTATGAAACAGTCAGTCGCAGACTCGGCAGAAGCGCTTATGGAATATTTACTGAAGTCTTCAGTCATCTGCCTCTAGCGGCAATTATTAACGAAAAATTTCTCCTATTACATGGAGGTATCCCTGAAGGAATAACTAAGATTGAAGAAATAGAGAAGACTAAGAGGCCCGAGGAAGAAGTCACAGACCCAGTCGCTTTTCAGGTACTGTGGAACGACCCCGTGACCTACATAGACGATTTCTCTTCAAGCCTAAGAGGACCAGGCGCCAAAGTATTTGGAAAAAAAGCGTTATTAAAATTCCTGCATAACAATAACTTAGAACTTTTAATAAGAGCTCATGAACCAGTATATAACGGATATAAATATATGTTTGATAAAAAACTATTAACAATTTTCTCCTGCAGATACTATAACATTAAACCATGTGCAGCAAAAATTGTGGATGACAATATTAACATTCAATACATTTGAATAGCGTGAACAGAAGATCAATAAAAATTACAATAGTGACTTGATTCAAGACGGTCCAGGGACTTGTTGTCCATTATTTGGTTCGTTACTAATTTTCTCTGGCTTTATAATTAAAGTCTCTCCGTTCTTATAAATTCTTACAAGGTCGCCTACTTTTAGTCCTAACTCCTCTGCAATATTCATCGGAATAGTAATTCTCCTGCCTGACAATATTTTTAGTGGCTTCAAATCTTTATCCTCAACGACTTTTAGATTACTTTGCTTTTCATCCATTATTTTTGCTACCTCTTTTCCGGAATCATCAGTCTTTTCACTATCCCTCTTTACTGTAGCAGGCTTCCTCTCAATTCTTCTACGGTAAAGAAGATACGCACCTACCCCTGCAAGACCGACTGATTGAGCCACTGCCAATGATTTAACAATGCTCCCCTCACTTGTAGCCTGTGATAACATTACCTGCAATGTATTTAGATTTCTCTCTCTTTCCTCAGCCAATGCTCTAAGCTCTCCAATCATTTTTAATGAACCTTCATAATTTACCTGCAAGTCTGAATGTCTGCTTTTCAAATCGTTATAAATCGATTGAAGAACATTAAGTTCCTTACTGATTAGTTCATAGTCTCTCCTTATTTCTTGATGTTCTTTTTGTAGTGTTTCGTAATTTATTCTCAAGGATTCAAATCTTCCTTTAAGCGACCCATAGTCTTGGACAAGAGCTATGTAAACATTGTTTAACTCATCATGCTTCTTTAGGAGCTCATCGTATTTTTTCTTTATTTCGTTATAGTTCTTATCAAGCATGGATAGTTTAGTACTCAGGACGAGATTCAAGTTATTGGCAGATACCAATTCATTTTCCAAATTTTCTATCTGCTTCTCAAGCTCACTAATCTTGAGTTCTAATTCCTTTACATCTTTTTTATAATCATCTAGCAGCTTTAACAATTGAGAATACGTTGGTGTCCGAATTGTCATCATGTAAAATGTGTCCGAAATTTTGAATTCGTCATCTATATCATATATTGCGTATACTTCTGCTTTTAAATAAGGGTCAGGCTTAGCGGCAGTTGGAACACAGACACTTATTGTCTTAGAGTATAAAATTCCCGGCTCATCGACGTTAATGTTATCTAATAATTTCTTATCAAATATTTTAGTCGTTGTAGAGTCGGCAATATATGTTAACTTGAGAATGACAGTAAGATTTTCAATAACGTTAAAAGCGCTCACATCCACGCTTATCTTGAAGCACGACCCAATCTCTACCTCAGTAGGATAGCTAAGTTTTATCGCTACATTGTTATCTTTTAAAATATTAAATCCACTTGCGGCATACGCAGTCGCAGTCGATGATAACATTATCGCTATTATGATTCCAATAACAATATTAGTCAAGTATTTCTCCACCTAACTTCACCTATTTAATAATAGAAAATGAATGGTATATATAGAGTCGTTGTAGCCGCCAGTATCAAATAAACAACTCCACATCGATTATTTATAAAATCTGAGCTACATCTTAGCTACATAACCCCCTTTAAATATTTTAAGTGTAGGCCTTTTTGTATCGCTCCGCAGTTTACAATTTAATTGGCGGCGTTAATACGGATACCGACCTATACAAACCTACGACTGATTTAAAACTACCTTTTTTGTATTCATTATTCAGGTTAGGCTACTGATGACTAGTTTTACTACATCGCTTGGTGTCTGTGCAACCTTTATTCCGGCAATTTTCATTATTTCTATCTTTGAGTGTGCATCGCCTATGCCCATTGATATGATTGCGCCTGCATGTCCCATTCTTTTGCCAATTGGTGCGGTTCTACCAGCGACATATCCAATTACTGGCTTTTCATACTTTACTTGTCTGATATATTTAGCGGTCATTTCTTCTGCCTCTCCACCTATTTCACCGATGAGCACTACGCACTTTGTAGAACTATCTTGTCGAAACATTTCTAATGCGTCTATAAAACTGGTGCCAATAATTGGGTCGCCTCCAATTCCAATGGCCGTGCTCTGTCCGATATGAACGTTTGTTAGACTCATAGCTACTTCATAAGTTAATGTTCCGCTACGAGATACAATGCCAACTGGACCGGGAGAAAATAATCGCTCAGGCATTATTCCGACTTTACATTTACTTGGTGTTATTATTCCCGGACAATTCGGGCCTACAATCCTAGAACCTTTAGCCCTTGCATACGTGATAAGCCTAAGACTCTCATGGATGGGAATTCCTTCAGTAATAACTACTATGAGCTTTATCCCAGCATCAATTGCTTCATAACATGCGTCGCATGCATTTTGAGCCGGTACAAATACAATGGAAGTATTAATCTCTGGATGAGAGCTAAGGGCTTCCTCTACAGAGTCATAAACTTTAACTCCAAAAACTTCAGTCCCTCCTCTGCCAGGAGTTACCCCAGCAATGATTTTTGTTCCATAGTTCAACATTGCCTCAGTATGTAATCTGCCTTCCTTTCCCGTAATGCCTTGAACCATTACATTTGTTCTATCATCTATAAGGATTCCCATACCAAACCAAAATAAAAATGGTTAATTATAATATCTAAATTTTTATTTGTTTTGTTAGCAACCAAGACGAGAAAACTATGAACAAAAAATAAATTATTATGGACTTAAAAAGAATAGTTAAACAAAGATCAAATTGCGACTGAATCCTAAAATCATTCATTATAAAACTCATTAGATCCACTATCGGCCAATAAGAAAGATGAGTGGCTAGGCTATGGGAAAAACTACTTGATAATGCAAAGGGCAATAATAGCATTTCAAAAGTCATAGAAATAATAATTAAAGTAGAAATATCATTCAATAAGGCTCTAAACAATGTACCGAAGGCATATGACAATAAACCAGTGGTCACTAATAAAATAAAAACTAAAAACGTTGATTCATTAACGCTTTTTATCAATAGATATTTAGTGATTATGAACAGAATTGCCGATGCAAGAGTTATTATTAAAGAATTAACAATAAGTGTACCAGTAATTTCGAGAGAATTATAAAAAGCACCGACTTGATGTATAACTCGCCAGCCGCCTCTCATGAGCTCAGAAAATAGTATAGGTGCAATCAAAGTCATTAGTTGAAATGCAAAGATGCCTGAAAAAACAAAACTATTTTCATTAAAAAAAACTAATTTAGCAAAAGATAAAATTATTGACGGCAATGTTATGACTGGTATTACTTTATGGAACGTTCTTTTGAGACTAATAAGTTCTAGTAATAGTAAATTTTTCAATCGTGCATTTCACCAACCAGTTTGCTGTATAATTGTCTCATAACCTCATTCATGCCTAACCGCTCAATAGACATTTGCTGAATTCCTAAATTTAGTGAATATAACAATTCAATAGTTGTTGCTAAATCATTTTTAAAGTCTTTAAGCCAGATCTTTATTACTCCATCACGACTAAACCCGAGTTTCTTAATGGTAGGAAATTTGCTTAATTTTTCGATCGTGATTTTTAGATCTAAGGGCCTAATCGCTAAATAATACTCATCTATCACTACCTTGATTAATTCATTAATTATTCCTTGAGCAATAATCTTATTATTAACGATAAAGGCAACCTTGTCTGTCTCTTTTAGATGGTCAAATGACGAGGCTGACAATATACAAGTAATACCTGACTCTGAAGCCTCTCTGAGATAACTATAAACCAGTTCATGATAATTATAACTCAAATTTTCAAAAGGTCTTGACAGAACAAATATTTTGTAGCCTCCGACAAATATATATGCTAAGGCTGCTACCTTCAATTCGGATTCGCTTAGTCTACCTAATAATGTCTCTGAAAGATTGGATAGATTAAGCTTTTTAAGAACCGTTTCTATTTGCATTTTCTTGTTAGCCCCTTTAATTCCACTTCTGTTACAGGATAGTTCGAGATATTCTTTTAATTTTAAAGATTTAGGTACGTAAGGCTTTGGAGGTAGGTAGCCGATTATGCTAGATACGTATCTTAGATTCTTCTGCAGCTTATATCCATAAATCTCTATAGTACCATATGAAGGAGAAATGACGCCTGCTATCATAGCTAATAGTAAGTCAGATAAATAATTGCCATACAAGGTAAGCTGCTCTCCCTCGAAGAGATCTAAGTCTATATTGGATAATATTTCTTTACCCTTATCAAGCAATGTCACGTTCTTTAATGAGACAGCAATCATTTACCGTAAATAATAAAAAATACTTATAATAACTTTATGTATTATTAGTAAATTTATATTCCAGGTAATACCTTTATATAAATTAGAAAAGCATTGATGATAATTGATGAAGAAGGTGTTATCGAGTTAATTAAGATAATAGGAGGAGAAGAGGCAGTTAAAATTGCTCATAAATTGCTGAAGAGACCAGGATTAACAGATGACGAAATAGCCACGATGCTAGAAATGGATATAAAGCATGTTAGAAAAATACTTCATAAACTTCACGACCTTTCATTACTTACCTATGAAATGGCCTTTGACAAGAAAAACAATAGACGCGTATTCAAATGGCGGCTACAGCAAGAACAAGTTATAGGGGTCATTAAAGCACAGCTAAAAAAGATATACAATAGACTACAATTATTAAGAGAATACTTCAATAGGAATCAGTTTTATTGGTGTGGAAATACATCATGTAAGAAATATACATTCGACTTTGCATTAGACTATTTTTTTAAGTGTCCTTCATGTGGACAAAAACTTAATTATTATGACCCCGCACCAATTTTGTCAGCTATAGATAAAAAAATAATGGATATCGAAAAGATGCTCGGTTAAGACATGCGAAGCATAACAGTGTTAAGGATTGGACATAGAATTGATAGAGACCAAAGAATATCAACTCATGTAGCACTTACTGCAAGAGCATTTGGAGCAAATCTAGTTATATTTACAGGTGATGAAGATAGTAAACTACTTAATTCGATAAATAAAGTGGTGGAAAAATGGGGCGGAGTCTTCAAATCTTACTATTCACACAGTTGGAGGGAGGTAATTAATAGTGCTAAGTCTCGAGGCGACTATGTTGTCCATCTCACGATGTACGGCATAAATCTGCCCGACGTTTTAGAAGAAATAAAAGAAAACTTCAAACAAAAAGACCTATTATTGGTAATTGGCGGAGCAAAAGTTCCATCAGAGGTCTATAGCTTAGCTGATATTAACGTTGCCATTACAAATCAACCCCATAGCGAAGTAGCGGCACTTGCGGTCTTCCTCAGAGAATTACTCGGAAACTCAATATACAATTTATCTTTTCCAAATGCTAAAATATTCATTCAACCAAGCAAATTTTGTAAGAAAATTAAACGTGCATAAAAAATAAGCTAATAACGAAGTACAAAAATATTAATTATAAGGGCCGTTGGTCTAGTGGTTATGACGCCGCCCTGACGCGGCGGAGGTCCCCGGTTCGAGTCCGGGACGGCCCATCAGTTAAGGAAGACAATGATAGCATTTTTTAATTTGTCTGTGGGCTCAGTTTTACCTCTCGAAGCCTGATTGATGGGCCTCCAAACCAGACCGGGATTGCCTGTAGTGGATCTCCTTTTCCGCAGTATCCTGCATAAAAGGCTAAATCTCTTCCTATAGCGTCTATTGATGAATATAATCCTTGTGTTGTAAGCTCGATTGCAGGTTGGTATACCATTCCAGCTATTTCACCGTCGCAAATGAGGTATGATTCTACTCCTACATATCTCTGATTCCATCTCTTGTCATCAATGTTCCATTCGAGATAACTTTTTATGTATACACCTAACTTTATGTCATCTATTAATTCATCAAACGAATAGTCTCCAGGCTTCATGTATGTGTTTGACATTCTAATTATTGGTTCTCTATTGTATAGGCTCGCCCTCGCTGCCCCATTACTTTTTAGACCCAGCTCGGCAGCTGTCTCCCTGTTGTGAAGTAACTCTTTGATGCATCCTCCCTCAACTAAAACTCTTTCGCGTGCCTCCACGCCTTCATCATCATATACGTAATAACCAAATGATCCCGGAAGTTTAGGATCGTCTACAATTGTAACCAGCTCTGATCCTATGCGTTTCCCTATCAGCTCAGGCTTGACGTATGTTTCACCTGCTTGGGCAGCCTCTCTGCCTAGCATTCTGTCAGCCTCTGATGGGTGTCCAGTTGATTCATGACATACAAGAGCAACAATCTCTGATTCAAGGACTACATCTATCTTATCCATTGGCGGAGGTTTTGCGGTTAATACTGCCTTAGAAATATTTGTCACTTCTTCACGAATCTTCAGGTCTAACTGCCATCTTTCAACTATTTCCCATCCACCAGTCGCTCCCATATTTTCATAGCGCTGCAGAGAACGCTGATTGTTAGATATTGTAAATGAATAAGTAGCCATTTCGTAGGGGACTTTAGTACAGATATATGCACCATCTGTGTTTATAATGATTTTTTCAACTATGCTATAACCAATGCTTAAGAGTCTGCCAGAAGTTTTTACATCGAAGATTCGTGCCGCAGAAACTAACTCACCATCTATATCCTTCAGTAATTGCAGTCTGCTTTCAGCATCTACATTTTCTGGATTTACTCTGGGCTTTACGACGATTTTATCCTTATACATTTTTTCCTCAGATAAATTTACACCCTTTTTAATTAATGCAGAAGAAGATCTGGCCATACTAATTGCTTCTTTTACTGCTTCTTCTATCTTATTTTTCATGAGGCTGCTTACTGATGAAAAACCAATGGCAGAATTAATTAGGACTCTTATTCCTATTCCCCTAATACTAGACTTGCTACTTATTTCAGGTATTCCGTTCTTAAGCAAAGATTCTTCATGCACGTTAGATTGATATCTTGCCTCAGCATATTTTGCTCCTAGTCTTGATGCTATCCTAATCGCATAATTTAGAAGATCCTCCATAATCAATCCCATACTTTACTTCTAGGCCTTAAATCGCGAGTCTCCTTCTCCAAGTGATATAGCATATCTTTAGCTTTTTCAGAAATATATCGAGACTTTATGTAAAGAGTCTCAGCCTGTATTCTTATATTTTCAGGAGTAGAAGTATCTGAAATCATAACACTTAGCGACTCGAGTATATCCTCCACGTATTTTATAATTAATTCGATTCTTGAGCCAGCCTCTAGTTGTTTTTCTAAAAATTGCAGCGTCTCTCTCATTTCATCAACAATCTTCGTTAAATCTTGAGTAGGCCCCATTATCTCTATAGAATAATTCGGTAGGCTTTCTATAAGCTTTTCTACACTACCATTAAGATTTATCGATAAGAACTACTATTAAAAATATTAATAATAGCCATGAGAATCTCTGATTGTCCGGAATTATACGTAGTCCTAAGCACTTCTATAAGAAATATTCCTATGTTTAGAGAAAAAAGAGAATATGTGTTACGAAAAATCTTGCAAGCGAATTTATTAATAACATGTCAGGAGCTAAGCATGAAGTTGGGAGTTACTGAGGGCGAAGCATTCGTTCTACTACGAGACTTAAGGTTATGGTATTATGAAGTTGAGGAAGAGATTCTGATTAGCAAGTATTTTAAACCAAAGTATAGGTTCGCTGGTGTAGGAGGGACTTTTGATAACCTTCACATCGGACATCTAGCCCTATTAAATGTAGCCTTCAGATTAGCCGAAAAAGTGTATGTGGGTTGTGTATCAGACGAATTACTCAAAAAGCTCGACAAAAAGGGACAGATCGCAACCTTTGAAGAGCGGAAAAAACTGCTTGAAGATACAATAAGAAAATATGGCTGGTCTGATAAGGCAGAGATCGGCATACTGGATGATCCTTATGGACCAATGATTACTCGATCGGACTTTGACCTACTAGTGGTCAGCCCATTCACTTATAGTAGAGCCATTGAGATTAATGAATTACGGATTAAAAAAGGCTTAAGTCCAGTAAGCATCGAGACATGTCCAGTCGTGTTGGCTGAAGATGGAAAGCCTATCTCAAGCACTAGGGTAAGAATGGGTGAAGTCCACCCCGATGGCAGAATTAAACGAATCCAAATATGAATAAGACAATAAAAGTTATGATGCTCACTACAATAGTAGTGGTGGTCGATAACGAATAGTAGTGTTTAGTTGCAATTACGCTATATCCAATTATCCATATCCAAGATAGTAATGAGAATAGGCCAGCCATGAAGTTCAAAGGTGGAATAGGATAATATATCATGTCTGAAAAAGTGCTAAATTCTATTGTTCGCCATTTTAAACTTTTTACTTCAACATCTCCAAGATTAAGTATTTTATCATCTATATACGCTGCTGCTGATTTAATTGTTATGTATTCGGTTAGCTCGCTAAGATCTATCGTCATTCCTCTTTGGTATATTTCAGACCAATCAGGACTAGTTCCGTTCATGAAAACAGCCATCGCTATGAGCTGATCAGCATTAATCTTTTCTGCATATATCTCAACACTACTTAGGTTAGATAGATATTTACCTGCCAATTCAGCGTTACTTAGTTTTACGTCTCTTAACGTAGCAGAGACTATGTTGACTTCTGTGAAAGGTGAGTTAAATGCTGATATAGAGAATATTAGTGAAATCATTATGATTGCTAAAGAAGAATGAAAAACTATACTGATTAATGGGTATGATTTTATCTCTCCACTTTTTACAAAGATTAAGGTAACTCTCAATATAAGCAGTATGAGCAGCATGCCAAATACTACGTATATTATTCTGCCAAAGATTATGTCCCAAACTGAAGTGTAAGGTGCAGTGAAAGTCCTCAAGATTGGCATAAAGAACTCGATTTTTATTTTAAATAACCCATAGTAAAGTGCAGAACAGATTGCTGATAAGGTTGCTAACAAGTAAATTAAAATTGCTCTCTTAAATTTTAAGGACACTTCAAGTGATGAAGCCAATTTTCTTGGATCAACCAGCTCTCTCCAAGCAATCATACTTTACAATTTGTTAGAGGGGTTGATATAATTTTGCTTTACCTTCGATATTTATAATAATGACATTTTTCGTTTATAATGCATTTTTCACATAGAGGGTTCTTCGCTTTACAGATTTTTCTTCCATGCATAATTAATAGTAAATGCGCCGTATGCCTGTCATCTGGGTTAAATATTTGGTCTAGCTTTCTTCTTATGTCCTCATACCCCGCGTTGTATGGCACCAAACCAAGCCTTTTAGCTATTCGAGATATATGAGTATCGACGGGCACTGTTTTTAATATACCGCAATTAAGTAAGAGAACATCACTAGTCTTTGGGCCGACATTTGGCAAACTCATTAGCTCCTTTCTAATATCAATATTCTTATTCTTTAGCAGTTTTGAAAGGTCCCCGTCATACTTAGATATGATTATTTTGGATAATTTTTTTAATGCCTTAGACTTTGACTTATTTAAGCCTGCTGGTCTAATCGCCGAGGAAATCGTCCTGACGTTTAGTCGGGCAATACCGCAAGGTGTTATATCCGTAATCTTCTCCAAGTTTCTATACGCAGTAACCGCGGCTTTGTCAGTAGAGTTTTGAGACAATATCGTCGCTACTAATATCTTAAATGGATCTTTATATCCACTGTCCTTAAAAACGGATGAAAAGTAAAAATATGCTTGATTATACGTTGAGCGCAGTTTTTCAATTAACCATTCGCCAAGTTTTCCTTCGTTATCGATTAGTATGGACATTTAGAATTAACTGGTGTTTATTTCATTTAAATTTTAATGAAGCTTTCAAGACCAATTAATTATTGAATACTTATATTATGGCTAAAATACATGAGATTTGAAAATTGATATCGCAGTCTCTCATCATTCGTTTGATTAAACCATTTTTTACAGCGACACGACACTTGATTATGCGGCCATACACAATAAAATATCCATACGAAAGGATACGAAATCTTTTGTCTGAAAATTATAAGTACGATCCCAAGGCTGGAATAGCTTATCCAGGATATAAAGGAAGACACGTCCTCTATCTAAATAAATGTACTGGATGTAGCCTATGCGATTTAACATGTCAGAACATTGCAGAGGCAATAACAATGGTTTACGCATACGATATATCGTTACAAATTGATGAAAAAAATTATGACGCAGCGTTAAAAGGTGAACAAAAGATTGCTGAACTAATAAATGAAATAATCAAAGGCCTGCAAGATGTCACTTCAATTTTTCGAATCAAAAGAAGTGTATCTCATCCGATGGGCATTTTTTATCCAGAGATAAACAGGTATGTTAATGAAGATGGCACGATTTTAATTAGGCTTAACAAGGAGCCCTTATGGGAGAATAGGTCAGACTTATTATCCTTAAAATATCTATCAAGTTCCTTTAAGAGGTTGAGCTCGATTGGATGGAAAGTGATAAAGACAATAGATAAATCTCCAGACATGGAAGGTTATTCTATTTCGAATGATACATATAGTATTAAATTGATAATTGAGAAAAGAGATTTTAAACTTGAACAGAATAAGAAATCGTATTTCCCTCAGGTCGATTATGGGCGTTGTGTTTTTTGTGGCTTCTGTGTAGATGCGTGTCCATTCTTAGCATTAGAAATGTCTCAAGACATTGAACTTTCATCTATCTCTAGGCAGGGGCTTGTCTATAATCCAATAGCTCTTTCAGCAAAAGGATTATCTACTCCACCACCATCAACCAATCCTATCGACGCGATATATGGCTGGTTAAAAAATAAGATTTAAATAAAGTCAGGAGAAAAATAGAGATATAGAATCTATCATATTAAATTTATATATCAGGCAAAGAATCTAAACAATGTATGAGTGACGTAAAAGTAGTAGACCTTATCAAGAAATTTGACAAGGTACTTGCTGTAAATGGAGTATCTATTGACATTAAGAGCGGTGATTTCGTTGTTTTGCTGGGACCTTCAGGCTGTGGAAAGACGACGACGCTTAGATGTATCGCTGGACTTGAATCACCTGATTCTGGAGAAATTTATATTGAGGACAGACTTGTTAATGATCTTCCACCTAAAGATAGAGATGTCGCCATGGTATTCCAGAATTATGCCCTGTATCCACACATGACTGCCTTTGATAATATCGCATTTCCACTAAAAATGAGGAAGGTGCCGAAGGATGAAATTGAGAGACGAGTAAAGGAAGTCGCTAAACTTTTAAACATTGAACATCTGCTAAGCAGGAAGCCTAGGCAACTTAGTGGAGGAGAACAGCAGAGAGTAGCGTTAGGTAGAGCATTGGTTCGTAAGCCCAAAGTGTTCTTGATGGATGAGCCACTAAGCAATCTTGACGCAAAATTAAGAATATTCATGAGAGCAGAGCTGAAGCGTCTTCAGAAGGAATTAAAAGTGACGACTGTATATGTCACTCATGACCAGGCAGAAGCCATGGCTATGGCTGACAAGATCGCTGTTATGAACAATGGTAAACTTCTACAATATGATGAACCTTCAGCAATTTATCATCGTCCCGCAAGTATTTTTGTGGCAGCTTTTCTCGGAAGCCCACCAATGAACATGATAAAGACGTCTATGTCTCGGAAAAACGGCGATTTAGTGCTTGATGCAGGTGCATTTATGTATAAACTCCCTAAAGAAATAGGCGATTTAGTGTCTAACCAGGCATCATCATCAGAGGTTTACTTGGGTGTCCGACCAGAAGACTTATTGGTCTCAGTAGAGAAGTCTCCGAACTCTGTTTTTAGCGCGGAAGTATATGTCGTGGAGCCTCAGGGACCAAACCTCGTCTTAGACCTTAGAGTAGGCGACCAGATAATAAAAGCTTTGACACCACTGACTCTGGATGTAAAACTCGGCCAGCAAGTATGGGTGGGATTTGACCTTAAGAAAGCCCATATATTTGATGGTAGAACAGAAGCAACATTGTATTAATTTTTCAAGTGATTTCTAATAGAGATATCTAATATAGTGGCAGTAGTAATATTTTTCTGTAAAAATGGTGTCAGAAGTAGATATTGACATATTAAACGATGCATTACAGGTTTTAAACAAAGTAAGAGCGTCTTTGCGGAGCTTTTTAGAAACAGATGACTATAGTTTCATAGAGGAGGCATATAAATATTGCTTAGAACTTATGGATGATCAACGGTTAAGTAATTATAATCTTCATGGAAAAGACGATCTATTGAAGAATCTAGCATCAATCCTCGAGAAGGTACGTTCACATAAAACTAACTTAAATCTTATAGAACATGGATTATTAGTCCAGCAGGTTGTTTATGCATTGACCCGAGCAAACATAATGGCAGTTGGCATCGAGTTTAGAATAAAGAGATACAGGGGTTAATGCCTCATTTAGAATCCCAAGAGAATGATTGTTAATAAAAGATTTATGAATCCAATAGGTATAAGATATCTCCAGCCAAGGTCTAAGACTTTTTCTATGGTAACCCTAGGATAAGCGCCCCTAATTATGACCAGTATCGTGAACAATATTAATGCCTTGAATATCACCCAAAATGGAGCCGATACTGTCTCAGGAATATAAGGAATTTGAGGACCATGCCATCCGCCTAGGTATAGGAGAGATGCTAAGATACAAAGTGACAGAGTTTTTTCATATGATGTGAATTGTATCATCAAAAAATACACCCCTGAATATTCAGTATGCCAACCAGACACAATTTCGCTTTCAGCTGTTGGTATATCAAACGGAATTCTCTCGGACTCAGCCATCATTGTAATAAAAAATACAATGAATCCGATAAATTGAGGTATGATAAATGGCATACCACGCTGCGATTCTACAATTTTTATTATGTCAAAAGACCTTGCCATTAAAATTATCCCAGTAAGAGCTATAAAGAGTGGGACTTCATATCCAAAGAGCTGTAATGCAAACCTAGTCATCCCGATAAAAGGATATTTACTCCTAGCCGTGTAGGCCGCCAATATGATTGGTAAAGGACTTATGGCTAGGACGCCGAAGAAAAGCAAGAGGCCTATATCGGATGGATAAATTATCCACTCCGGGCTAAACGGTAAGAACGCAAACAATAATAATGCTAATATTAATGCTACAGGGGGCATCATTACAAAAGAATATTTATTCCTGACGTCAGGTACGACTCTTTCTTTTGATAAGATCTTTAACGCATCTGCTACCAACTGAAGAATACCACTTACTTTCCCGACATGTAACGGACCAACTCTGAGCATGATTCTAGCAAGGATTTTCCGCTCATACCAAACGGCAAACAGTCCTAGGATTATGCCGAAGAGAGCGCCAGGGAAAATTACTGCCTTAACGAATGGCTCACTAAATGTATACTTAATCACTGTTCTGACAGACTCAGGGATAGAATTTAGAACGTTAATTAAAAATTGGACGTGGTCAAAAGGCATTTAAACAACACCTCTCTCTAATTTTTGAGTCAAGCTCTTTAGATACAGGCTTAAGTAAATAGAAATAGCCGTAACGAGAGATAGAACGATTATTCCGGCAATTAGAGCTTCCGAAGATTCCATTAATGACATTGAAGTTACAAAAGCAATCAAAGCGAGAAGTGCATATGCAATATAGATTATAACGTAAGGAAAGTACTCGATCGGGTAGGGATTAATTCTATAAGGAAATGGTGTTTGCCCCGACTCAAAAGGTATCTTCTTAACTTTCGACGGTTTTCTTGGAGCAAGAATAACTGAAACCAAGTAAAATATAACTGGGGCAAGTATACAGAATGATGCATAAATGACAAAGGCATTTTGCAATATTTCCATGAGTAATTCCTGAACCAACTCATTTAACTCAAAAAGTTGCTGCAATATAAATATATGAATTTTGAATGAGTGTATATTTTACTAGATTTGCGATATATTATCTGAAATAGTGCTAATGATAGTCATGGCATTAATCTGAACTTATCTCGAGGAAAGAGGATTGTTTCTCTAATGTTTGTTTTTCGGGTTAAAACCATTAATAGCCTCTCAAACCCTAGCCCCCATCCAGCATGTTGTGGCATTCCATAATCATAGACCTTTAAATGATAATTAAACGCTGAGGGATTTAGTCCCTTTTCACGGATCCTCCTTTCTAATAATGCTCTATCAGAGATTCGTGTTCCTCCCGAGGATAATTCTAACCACTGATACATCAGATCAAAAGATTCTGATAATAATTCATTAGACTCGCATGGCTTTATGTAAAACGGTTTAGAATCTGTTGGAAAATGGGTTATAAAGTAAAATCCTAAATGTTTCCTTCCAAGCTGTCTTAGCTCTTCAGTTGTAAAGTCTTCTCCCCATTTCTTCTTTATCCCAATACTTTCTAATTCTCTTAAGGCTTCATCATACGTTATTCGCAGGAAAGGTCTTCTAGGAACTTTGAGGTTTACATTTAATAATTCAAGTTCTCTCTTTCTTTCAAAGAGTACTTTCATAATTACATGAACAATTAATCCTTCAAGAATATCCATAACGTCTTCATAGTTAGAAAAGGCAGCCTCGATATCTATAGAAGTAAACTCACTAATGTGACGCCTGGTATGTGATTCTTCAGCCCTAAAGAATGGGCCTATTTCAAAAACGCGTTCAAAGATTGTTACTAGTTCCTCTTTATAGAGCTGTGGGCTTTGTGCAAGATATGCGATTTTATCAAAATACTTAACTTCAAATAAGCTAGCTCCTCCTTCAGTTGCTGTAGCTATTATCCGCGGCGTCCTGACTTCTACAAATCCTAATGAACGCAAGTACTCTCGACAAGCATTTAAGACCGTATCTCCTATCAAAAAAATTGCCCTATGCTCTGGACGTCTCAAGTCAAGTATTCTATATTCAAGTCGAGTATTCATCGACGCTTTAACCTTCCCTACTACGTCATACGGTAATGGTTCAACCGACTTACTCAAAACTTTAATACTCATGACCTTAACTTCTGCACCTAATCTAGACTTAGGTTCAGCCCTAACTACACCATCTACCATTATGACAGATTCTTTACTGATCTTCTCCAATTCAGACAAACTTTCTTTGCTTAATTCGTTTCGCCTTAAGCTTAATTGGCAGGTTCCAGTAATATCGCGTAGAATTAAGAAAACAAGTGCTCCAAGGTCTCTGACTTCATGTACCCAGCCTAGTAAATATCCCGCTAGACCATCATTACTTTCATTTACATCTGATGCGAAGATTCTTTTTTCTAGTTTCTGCACCTACGCCACCACTGCTTTATGAAATATATAACTACTACTAAAATTTAGTCTAGCTTGAGAGAAATCTTATCCTAATAGTCTTTCCTTTTAATAATTTTACAAGCTCAACGAGTGTTTGGTCAGGAATACTAATTTTAGACTTATTGTCTATTAAGAGTCCAAATTCTTCAGTTCCGTCGGGCAGCCATATCTTACTAATTGATACTAGTCTAGCGGGTGCAATTAATGCGCTTAAAAATTCATTAAAATTATAACTATCCCTCAATATCCTTACTTTTTTCTTACTTTTCGCATCGATTCTAGCCTCTAAAAGTAATAGTTGGGCCTGGCTGACATCTTCCATAAATCTTAGAAAAATATAAATTACTCCCTGTAACTCTACTGATTTTATATATTCAGAATTTTGCAGAAAAATAAAATTTTTTTCTTCATCTAGTAGTGCAGCCATGATTTTTATGTCCAGCGGCGAGATAATGTTCTCTCGAAGCTTCGCTTCGCATTTTCCACAAAGTACACCGCTCTTTATGTCGAATTGGCATACCGGCAATTTCAAGTTTCATCACCCGTCTTTGCATTCCAGCCCGCCTCCGATTAGTCTGCTGATGAATTACTGACCAACTCTTATTTCAATCGTACTGACGTTAACATCTCTCCCGTCTTGTCCCTTAATCATGTCTGTACCTATCTTAATCTCGTGGACCTTAAGGTCTTTAAAGAATCTGTTTTTCAAGATCTGCACGACATCTACAGCTCTGCTAATTGATCTTCCTCTGGCTTTTAACGTCACATTTTGTCCCTGCTGCAGCGATATCAGACACGCCAAGACATAGCTCATGGCCGGTTTCTTACCTATTAATACCGTTACTTCAGACGACATGCACATCTACCTCTGTGGCTGGCGTGTTTACTAACGACATACCACAATAAAAATATTATCTTTAAAAATAAGATAAGCGCTAAAAAACCGTACTTAATTGATGAATCATGATAAATATTGGTCATGCTCATCAGATATTAATAATTATAGTGGATGTGGGCCGTCCCGGACTCGAACCGGGGACCTCCGCCGTGTGAGGGCGGCGTCATAACCACTAGACCAACGGCCCAAATTTATCCTTTGGGTATAATGTACATTTTCTTTAATAAAAATTTTATGAATTTTTCGTACAGCAATATTGTTTGGAAATCTTTATTTAGAACTTAATATAAATTTCTCTACTATGAATAACAAAAAAGTTTTTCTTGATGAGAATGATATTCCGAGGCAATGGTATAACATTTTACCCGATTTGCCTGCCCAACTTCCGCCTCCAATTGATCCTAATACCAGAGAACCAATTAACCCAAAAGCCTTAGAGAGAATTTTTCCACGAGCATTGATTGAGCAGGAGATTAGCGCTGATAGATGGATAGACATTCCTTCAGAAGTGCGGGATATATACACGATGTGGAGGCCAACTCCACTAATAAGAGCTAAGCGACTTGAGAAATTTTTAAAAACACCTGCGCGGATTTACTACAAGTATGAAGGAGTAAGTCCTCCGGGTTCACATAAACCAAACACTGCGGTAGCTCAGGCGTATTATAACTATAAGGAAGGTATTGAGAGACTTGCCACCGAGACTGGTGCTGGACAATGGGGCTCTGCCTTGGCATTTGCTTGCAACTTATTCGGACTGAAATGTACTGTATATATGGTCAGGTCGAGTTACGATCAGAAGCCATATAGAAGAGTGCTTATGCATTGTTGGGGAGCTGATGTTTATCCTAGTCCAAGCAATAATACGAAATTTGGAAAAACAATACTTGATAAAAATCCTAATCATCCAGGAAGTCTCGGAATTGCTATTAGTGAAGCTATAGAGGATGCAGTTACTCATGAAAACGTAAAGTACAGTTTAGGAAGCGTGTTGAATCATGTACTAATTCATCAAACAGTCCAAGGTCTCGAAGCGAAAAAGCAACTTGAAATTTTGAATGAATATCCCGACATAGTGGCAGGTTGTGTAGGTGGTGGTAGCAGCTTTTCAGGATTATTTTGGCCGTTTTATTATGATGTTTATGTTGCAAAGAAATCACCAAAGATGGTTAAGTTTATTGCAACTGAACCAACAGCTTGTCCAACAATGACGAGGGGAATATATACGTACGATTTTGGAGACACTGCTAAAAAGACACCTTTATTAGCCATGTATACTTTAGGCTCTGATTTCATACCAGCTCCTATTCACGCAGGTGGATTAAGATATCACGGCGATGCACCGACACTGTGTTTATTGCTGAAGCATCATCTAATTGAGCCGATCGCGTATAACCAAGTCCAAGTTTTTGAAGCTGCAACTATTTTTGCAAGGACTGAGGGAATAATTCCTGCTCCAGAACCATCCCACACTATTAGATACGTGATAGAAGAGGCCTTACGCTGTAAACACACAGGCGAAGAAAAAGTAATCCTCTTCAACTTATGCGGCCATGGCTACTTCGACCTCCAAGCATACCAAGAATTCTTTGAAGGCAAACTACCGGCATGGGAATATCCAGAAGAAGAAGTTAAGAAATCAATTGATAAGCATCTCGAAGAATATCCCTGGATAAAAGAACTACCATTCTTACGACAGTAAGAAGCCTCATTATATATAAATATTGGCATAAAACCTGTTAGAGGAGAACAGCTATGCCAATTACTGATACTACTTTGTTGCAACTGGCCCAGCGAAAAAGATTAAACTACAAAATATGTCGTGACTGCGGTGCAAAGAATGCGCCCACAGCGGAGAAATGCAGGAAATGCAGAAGTTATAACTTAAGATGGAAGAAGCGTGAGATTAAGAGATAAAATGCCGTAATCGTAGAAATAATCTAAGCGACAAATAAATCTTCAAGAGATTTCTTAATAATTTTTACTGAGAATATCTCTGTAAAATTTTTCACGAAAATTCTTTTAACATCTTCTAATGATATGTCTCTACCTAAAATTTCGTTTAAAGATGTAATAAGGCTAGGCTCAAACCCGCAAGGTTTAATCATTTTGAAGTAATTTAAATTAACGTTTATATTTATTGCTACTCCATGATATGCTATCCAGTTCTTAATTGCTAATCCTATTGAGGCGATTTTTTTACCGTTGACCCATACTCCTGGCTTTTTATCCATCCTTTCAGCCGGAATACCATATTCCTTAAGCGTTAAGATACATACATTTTCTAGCATTTCTACGAATTGAGGTACATCTAGACGCATTTTTATCAGGTTGACTATTGGATACGCGACAAGCTGCCCGGGACCATGATATGTAGCTGATCCTCCTCTCTCCACTTTGATGACAGGAATATCCGTTCCGGGAATATCTTCTAATTTTCCTCGCTTACCAATGGTGTAGACGTGGGGATGTTCAACTGTTATTAAAACATCGGGAAGTTCATTTACAAGTCTCTTGTTCACAAGGTGTCTTTGAAAGTTTAGCGCTTTATTATACTCCATGAATCCAAGATCAAGATGATACATTATACGTTCATGAAATCTTGACATAATGTATTCCTTTTCCTGCAATCGATTTTATAGCCTCGCTATATATTTCTGAATAAGTCGGATGCACAAATATTATTCTTGATAATTCATCAATAGTATTTTTAGTTGACATTAAAATAGATGCGTAATTAATTAGCTCTGTTGCTAATGGGCCCACTATTTGAATTCCTAAAATTACGCCTGCACCATTGTAAATCACTTTTATGAATGTGTTTCTTTTAGTCTCTATTGATCCCTTACCAATGCTCATGTAAGGAATCTTAATTACATTTACGTTTATACCATTTTTTACTGCCTCAGCCTCAGTTAACCCTATCATAGCCACTTCTGGTTCTGTAAATATCCCAATAGGCACTAATTTTTCGTCAATAGTACACTCATGAGAAGCGATATTTTCAGCACATATTATTCCCTGTGCCGATGCCCGATGGGCTAAGAAAGGAGGACCAGTAATATCTCCAACGGCAAATATTCCTTCTACGCTAGTTTTTTGTCTTTCATCAACTTTAATGAATCCTTTTGACGTTAATTTTATTCCAAGTCTTTCGAGCTGATAAACTTCCTTAATGGGAGTTTTACCAACAGCAACTAATACATAATCAACGATGTATTTTTCTCCATTTGAGAGCCTTATCTTTACATCATTATTATCATACTCGTATGACTCAACAGAAGTGTTTAAATGAATTTTGAGTCCCTGCATCTCTAGGGAACGTTTTAAAGTCGATGAAATGTCTTTATCGACGTTTGGAAGCAACTGGTCTAGTATTTCGACTATAATTATCTCTGAGCCTAGCTTTGCATATGCTAGGCCTAATTCTAATCCTATTGCTCCTCCCCCCACTACCATTAATCTTTTTGGTATATTATCTAATGATAATGCCTCTTTAAACGAGATTATTCTACGTCCGTCGAATGGTAAAACCTCTAGCTGAGCAGGCATAGAACCCATTGCTAGGACTACGTATTTTGTTTCAATTGACCTAGTACATACACCGTCGTTTATCACAACCTTATTGACATCTACTAATTTTCCTTCGCCTTTTATCAAATCGACTTTATTTGTCTTGAGTAGATACGAAATACCTTCCCTCAATCTTCTAATTATTGCATCTTTTTTACTCCATAATTGTAAAATTGATGGTTCTATGTTTCCATTGACCAGCCCGTGTTTTATTAGTTCTTTTACATTATAAATCTTAGTAGAATAATCTATTAGTAATTTTGAGGGGATGCATCCATAGTTTGTACATTCCCCGCCTAGCTCGTGTTTTTCAACTAGGAGGGTTTTAAATCCTAACTGTGCTAGTCTAATGGCAGAGACGTACCCGCCAGGGCCAGCTCCAATAACTACAGCATCATAATTTTTCATTATTTGAATTATTTAATATTGTAGGATAAAAACCTATTATTTTTTATTAAGAATTCAGCTGCTTTGTATGAGCTTCTTACAAGTGGTCCTGCAACTACTAGTTTAAATCCCATGTCCTCGGCTATTTTTTTGTATTTATCGAAAAGTGCTGGCTCTACGTATTTTAGTACAGGTAAATGGATGTTCTTTAGGCTTGGTCTCAGATACTGTCCAATAAAAACAATATCGACATTAGCTTCTCTTATCAATTTGAGAGAATTGACTATGTCTTCCTCGTTCTCACCGAGTCCTAGCATAAATGAAGTTTTAGTAATTAGTTGTGGATTTAATTCTTTAGCCGTCCTAAGGACGTTTAGTGACAAATCAAAGGAGGCACGTTTATCCCGTACATATGGAGATAGCCTATAAACTGTCTCTACATTGTGACATAATACGTCTGGGCCTGCATCTATAACTTGTTTTATTAACATTACTTCTCCTCGAAAATCAGGTATCAGGGCTTCTACAATTACGTTGGGGCAACTTTTCTTGATCGATTCTATAGTCTTTGCAAATTGAAGTGCTCCTCCATCAGGTAAATCGTCTCTGCACACTGAGGTCAAAACTACATATTTAAGACCAAGCTCCTTTACGGCTTCTGCGACACGTATATGCTCAGTTGTATCTACTCTTCCTCTTGGGTTTCCCTTCGTCACGGCGCAAAACCTACAACTCCTAGTACAGACATCTCCCAGTATCATGATTGTACCTGTCCCACTCTCCCAGCATTCAGCAATATTCGGGCATAAAGCTTCTTCGCAGACAGTGTGAAGTTGATACTTCTTGAATATTCTTGATACTTTTCCATAAGAGGGATAGGACGGTAATTTTGTTCTGAGCCATCCAGGTTTTCTTAACGAGTTATTAATCATTGATTATTATGAATTTCAACTTAAATATATCCATGATTATAAATTCATAGCTAAAACATTTAATGAACAGATTGTTCCTCATCTTTGTCTCGCTTGTATGGCTCTACATGAATAATAAGGTCGGCAATTACAAAATCACTTACTGTGTCCTTGATTTTTCTCTCTACTTCATGCGCAATCTCATGGGCTTTATCTAAAGAAATTTCTGGATCTAGAAGCAAGTGCATGTCTATGAAGTATCCTTTTAATGTTTTTCTGCTTCTGACCATATGAGAATCCATAACTCCGCTTACCGTCATGCTAATCTTCTTAACTTCCTCTATCAATGATTTAGGCAATCCCTCATCGATCAATGAAGTCAATGAAGATTTAAGATTAGTAACTATTGCATAAATAAATACAAAACTTACTGCCATTGCTGCTAACGCATCAAAGACGGGGTTAAGCTCGATTGCTAATATAACTCCTACGAGAATAATTATTGAGTCTGTTAAATCAACAAGAAGATGTCTAGTTTCTGCCTGAATAGCTAGTGCACCTGTTTTTTTAGAGCTCCACGATAATAATAGATATGAGAATAAGGGTAGTACTAATGAAAGTACTGCAAAGTAGAGTGCCTCTTCATCTATTTTTATAGGCTCCAAAAACCGTCCTATCGAGGGTAAAAGAATCAGCATTACAGAAGCTGACATAATAATAGAAGTAACAATTGCTGAAATATTTTGATATTTGTAATGACCGTATGGATGATCCACATCTGGAGGTAGTGCTGACCTCTTTAAAAAATAGAGAAGAAAAGACAAACTCAATACGTTTATTCCAGCCTCGACACCACCGAATAAAACCGCTAGACTTTTCGTAACAATTCCCCCTATAATTAAGATAGTCATGGCTAAGATATTCAGAGTAAAGACCGCATAAAGCATCTTGTATCCAGACATCAAAAATCACTTATTAAAATGAATAGGGATACTTTTAAGTTATTTTGGCATGATTATTTTTGTAAAAAATAGAGCTGTTATTTTTTAACATATACTGACAAATTGTCTTTTACTGTAGTATCACGCCTGGGCCGGGATTTGAACCCGGGTCCGGCGGGCGACAGCCGCCGATACTAGACCTGGCTATACTACCCAGGCAAATTCAATTGATCTCTCCGTCTTGTCGTCTTGCCAGGCCTGTATATAAACAATTAATTGGGAAAAAATAAATCTTCTCTTACTTAGGATAGTTTTTCCTGACTTAACTTTTTAAGGGGGAGAAATGTTAACAAGCTTTACATGGCCTCAATTTTTCGCATATGCTTCAGTTTAGATTAGAATAATTGAATACCGCAAATGTTTCTTAATTTAGATATTATTGTTGATCAATGAGATGCCAAAGCTCGTCTATTACTGGACTGTCGATTTTTGTCTCACCAGACTTATCTATCAATAATTTATCTGTTTTCTTAGTTATCCTTCCGATAATTCTCGCCCCGACTTTTCTAAGAATTTTCATGTCTAGGTTCCTGATTGTTGCGAGTAGAACACCTGAGCTTATGAGCCTTAACGGATCAATTTTTAATGCCCTGCATATCTCGGCTGTTACTTTTGAAACTGGGATCATTTCTTTCCATACTTTGAATCCACAATTAGATGCTTTTGCTAGTTCATATAGGCCTCCAATTATGCCTCCTTCCGTAGGATCATGCATTGAAGTTACACCTGAATGTCTAGCTAGGTATAATGCCTCTTTAACTACGCTGATATGTCTAAAGTATTTTTTTGCAATATTTATCGTTGGGACGGGGACCCCTCTTTTTCTAAGCCTCTCTTCAAAATCGCTAGCAAGTATTGCTGTTCCCTCTAATCCGGCTGTTTTACTCATTATTATGTAGTCTCCAGGCATGGCTCCAGATGTTGTAATAATCTTCTTTGAAATAAGTGTCCCAGACATATGTCCAATGACTATAGGAGAAGTTATAAAGGGTGCGACTTCTGTGTGGCCAGTAACAATAGCAACTCCTAAAGATTTAGCCGCCTCATGCATCTGTCTGGTTATCATTTTTAGATCTGAAAGTGTGGCGTTTCGAGGTAGCAATATACATGCTGAGAACCATTTAGGTTCTCCTCCACATACAGCTATGTCATTAGCATTTATGTGAATGGATAACCATCCTAATAATTCCCGTGAACCAGTAACGGGGTCACATGCCATCACAACCTTATTTGAACTAAGTTTAACAATACCAGCGTCTTCGCCATATTTTGGCGGTAATAACACATCCTGTCTCTTCTTACCCAAAAATTTTAATATATATTGTCTAAGAGCCTCCTCAGGGATCTTTCCAAGCTTTAATGATTTATATTGAGTCAATCTCTGCATCATTTAATAAATGATATGAAGTTATAAATTATTTTGAACGTTTTAGCTTACGTGTCCTATGAGGTCTTCTCATAACAACTACAATTAATGCAGCAAGCAAAACGAACAGTAAAATTAGTTCAATAGAGAGCATCATTACTTGCCCCATATCTACCACATTGGTGCCAGTAGTAGTTATGTAAGTTGTTGCTGTTGATTTAGTAGTTGTTACAGTTTCAGTTGTCACTATTATGCCATTTTTTATACTAAATGTTCCTGCTGTCGACTTGATAAGATTATCACCCCAGTCAAGAACTTCTATCACAAAAGTAATCTTGCCATCTAAGTCGTTTAGCAAAATGGATGCAACAAACTTATTATTGACATTCTTTATCATTGGAACCATTTTTAGTTTTTTATTTCCTTGCATAACAACAACTCGCGGATATCCATCTTTAATATCCATCTCCCGGTCTTTAATGGTTGCCTCGATAAATAGCTCAGATTCGCTCTTAATAGTTGAGGTAACTTCCGATATCTCGGGAGAATATGAGACGATTACATAGCCTAAGTTATTCTTTTTTACATCGATAAAGTATACCTTGCTCTTTTTAAGAAGATCTGAAAATGTAGGTAAAATTCCTCCAAGCGAACGTTCTGTAATCGAATCATCAATAATCTCACCGATTACTCCTGAAGCCGCATTAACAAATATAATTCTTGTAGGCTCTATCGCGTAGAGCTTGTTTATTCCAATGGTACCTGATTTTGGCTTGAATGTTTTTAATGGTGCTGTTGAATCAATTGATATAAAAGATATAGAATTATCATTAGAGATTATCCATGCTTCATTTTCAGATACTGCGAGTATAGCATATAAAAGTGTATTTAGTGTAATAGACTTCTCTATGCCAGTTGAAGTATCAATTCTACGTATGCTTTTTCCATCAGGACCAATATACCACACATATATACCGAACTCGCTGAGACCTTGAGCAGAATCAATCATATCTATATTAAATTCTTTTACGATAACTCCTTCCTCATTAATTAATAAAAGATCATTAGAGCCTATTAGTTTTATCCAAAATCCATTGAGGGAATTCCAAGAATTTTCTACTGGCTTAGGCAACACTACTGTTTTGTACATTTCTAATGATGTGAGGTCAATGAGTATGACTTTGTCATTTCCTCGTTCAAAAGCCATTATTTTGTCACCACTTCTTAAAATTTTAGTCGCTTCAATTGGCAGGTTTACTATTCTAACAGATTCTGATGTCAAGTCTACTCTACAAACAATTTTTTCTAATGGCAAAGCTAACCACACATAGCCATAATCATCTACGAGCATATCGGATGGTGTAGATGTTAGTGGCGGATAGGTCAGATGTATTGGCTCAGACATAGAATTTACAGGTGCAATGATTGATAGAAATAGAAATTGTAATATTGCTAAAACTATTAGTTTAGTCTTGTCCATACTTCTGTCTATGTGTTGGTGACTAAACCTAAATATATATTTGAGATTTCCTCCTTGTTATGTTGAGTACTAAATGAGTACGATAATTAAAAATACAGATGAGTTATTTGACAGGTTTTCTGAATCAAATGAATTAATTAGACTACTCGTGGAGTGCATTTCTAAAGCTATAGAAAGTGTTCAGCCAATGACTGCCCTTGCCAATCACGTAAAACTTCAAGAAAATGTACTTATTATTAATAATCATGAGTTTGATTTGAAAAAATTTGAAAGGATATTCCTTCTGTCTGTTGGGAAAGCTTCTCTTGGAATGTCTGAATTCGTCATAAACCTATTAAGAAAAAATATTGATGGAGGAGTCGTTATTTACCCGGAAGGGGCTGAGAAACCAAAGATTAATGCTCCAAATATTGATTTTATCGAGTCTAGTCATCCAGTCCCAAATGAAAAGGGGCTAAGGGCCGCTAGCAAGGTCGTAGAATTATCAAGAACTATCAAACCTAACGACCTAATCATATTTTTATTATCAGGTGGCGCCTCGGCACTACTCCCCTTGCCATTTGAAGGAATTAGTTTAGAAGATAAAATAGAGACGACAAAAATACTTCTTAAGGCTGGAGCTACGATACATGAGGTCAATACAGTAAGAAAGCATATCTCAGCGATAAAGGGTGGAAGACTTGCAGAAATGCTATACCCAGCTACTGTGATAAGTCTAATTATTTCAGATGTTCCGGGAGATAATCTAGAAGTTATAGGGTCCGGACCCACGGTACCAGACCCTACAACCTTTAAGGATGCGTACAATATTTTGATCATGAGAAACATCAAGGATAAAATTCCTGAGAATGTTGTTAGATTAATAGAAAACGGGGTTAGAGGATACATCAAAGAGACGCCAAAACCATCCTCGCATGTTTTTCAGAAGGTTAGAAATTTCATCGTCGCAAGGGTTAGAGATGCTTGCTTAGCAGCGGCCGAACACGCAAATAAGAAGGGATGGAATACAATTATCTTATCTGACGAAGTTGAGGGAGAAGCATCCTCAGTAGGCAAGGTATTCGGCTCAATTGCTAAGTACTATCATAAGAAAAGTAAGTTGTTAATAGTGAGTGGGGGAGAAACAACCGTAAGAGTAAAGGGAAACGGAATTGGTGGAAGAAATCAAGAGGTAGCACTAGCAGCGTCTATAAAGATTGCTGGACTAAAAGATGTTCTTGTATGCTCTATGGGTACTGATGGAATTGATGGTCCTACCGATGCTGCAGGTGCAATAGTAGATGGAAAAACATACAATTTGGGAGTATCGAATATGATGCACCCAGAAGATTACTTAAACAATAATGATTCATATAACTATTTCAAAAAGATTGGTGGACTCATCTTCACTGGCTATACTGGTACAAACGTCGGAGATATATCAATGATTCTGACCACTAATTCTTAAATTTCAGACCACCAACATTTAATTCATAATGTTTCCCTACAACTATGTATCTGATTTTTCAATCAACATATCTGAGAGACATGAATCGCTTAGAGAAGAGATAAAAAAATTCGTAGAGAAAGAACTAAAGCCTAGAGCAAAAAATATTGAAGAATCCGACAACTTGCCCGATGATTTACTAAGATTGGCGGCGAGCTATAGATTAACAGGACTCGGAGTGCCACGTGAACTATGTGGAAGAGGTGAAGATCAGCTAAGCATAGTAATTTTTATTGAGGAAGTAAGCAAAGTATGTCCATCCTTCGCAACTGCAATAATGGTTCAGTACCTATTTATGCTTCCGATAATTCTTTTTGGAAGTATTCAACAAAAATTAAAGTACGTGTCCTGCATAGCGCGTGGTGAAAAATTCGGGGCTCATGCCGTGACTGAAGTAGAAGCGGGTAGTGACATAGCTGGAATTAGGACAACTGCTCGAAGAGAAGGAGATGGGTGGATAATCAATGGGCAAAAACGATTCATAACATTTGCAGATAAAGCCGATTATCTCACCATATTGGCCAGGACAAGTGATCTGACAGAACAAAAACAGAGATGGAGAGGCTTAACTATGTTTATAATTGATAGAACATTCGAAGGTGTCGAAATAGGACCAAAAATAAAAGTAATGGGGTTGAATGGTATTCATCCATTTAGTTTATACCTAAACAATGTATGGGTGCCTAACGACTCGGTTCTAGGTAAAGTTGACGAAGGATTTAAGATAGCGGTAAGAGCATATAATTACGGAAGAGTCTATGCCGCCGCTCAGGCCGTAGGCATAGCGCAATCGGTACTAGAAAAATGCATTGACTATAGTAGTAAGCGAGAAGCTTTTGGCCAACCGTTGATTTCTTTCCAAGGAGTACAATTCCCACTCGTTGATTTGTTAAGCTCAGTAATCAGTGCTAGGTTATTGACCTACTGGGCCGCTATGGCTCTTGACAAAAGAGGAGACGACATTATCGCTCCTGCTTTAGCGAAACTTTATGCTACCGAAGTCGCTGAAAAAACCGCACTCAAAGGTATCGAGATACATGGAGGGGTAGGGGTAACGCAAGAGGGCCTAATTGAGAGATTCTTAAGAGACTCAGAAGTAATTAAAATATATGAGGGCACACCAGCTATACTTCGATTAACTATAATTCACCAAATATTGAAGTTAATAAGCAAAAATGTTCAGTCAGAAAAATAAGTCGTAAATTTTCCAAAAACATATATTCATCAAACATATTTAAGTAGCTCTTAATCATATTTATTAGGGCTGGAAACTCAAGATGCGCTCATCAATTAGGTTAGTGATGGGTGCAGTTACGACTTTTTTAGTAGTAGCATTATCCCGATACTTCTCCTACATAAACTATTCTATCCCCCTACTAGACATTATCGCAATCGCATTAGTTGCTCTTATTCCAGGATTATTAGGTACATCATTTATGGTTTCGGCTGTAGCTGCAGGTTTAGGATCTGTTCTAGGGTTATTGTGCTGGCTTACATTTTTTTATACACCTATTTCTGGCGAGATAGCTTTTTTAACAAGTTTCTTAGCATTAGAGCCCAATATAGGCTACATAATAATTCTTTCATTTACGTTTGTAATAGCTGGTCTAATTGGACATGTATTCAGTAGCTACACGGCAAGTCAAGGGGTTGAAGAAAGGACTGAAACTCAAAAGATAGAGGAAAAAATCGAAGAAACTAAACCTGAAGTTCAAAAGAAAATAGAAGAACCTGAAAAATTAGAAAAACCTCCTTCTACATTTTCAGAAACATTAGTAAAACCTCAGCAGCTCGAGGAAGAAATATACATAATCTGTAAGTTCTGCTCTGAGCCTGTTCCTGAGGGAGCTACATTTTGTCCTCATTGCGGAAGGAAAGTTAAATAAAGACCCTCTTTTTACTTCTTCTCTTCAGTCTCACGCTTTGGTTGTTCAAGCTCGGTTATAGGCTCGGGCGGCGGAGTAGATACAAGTGTATAGCCAATCCATCCCACTACAGTCAATATAGCTCCAACGCCTGCAAAAAGTGTTATTCTGACAACCCATAGGACAACTTCAGGATTAGGAACAAAAAACATTAACCATGCATAGATAACTATTCCAGCAATCGATCCTATTAATAATACTGCTCCTATACTCTTGTCGCTCATCTCGTTTAACACCAATTCTTAATTTGAGATGGCTACTTTTAAATCTTCACCTATTTAAGAATAATTGCGTGAAATACTTATCAATCAAGTAGGATAATTATTTCTCGGATTGCTAGAAGATTTAGAAAAATTACTTGCTAAACCCGTCATAGATGCGATTAAAGAAAGATTCGGCGAACTTACAGAGGCGCAAAAGACCGCTATTCCATACATATTAAAAGGAGAAGACATACTTCTCATGACACCAACAGGGACTGGAAAGACGGAAGCAGCTCTTTTACCTATTCTGAGCATCTTGATTATGAATCGAGACATAAAACCCATCTCTACTCTGTACATCACTCCTCTCAGAGCTTTAAATAGGGACTTGCTTGACCGCATAGATTGGTGGTGTCAAAGACTGGATATTACAGTCGCAGTAAGACACGGAGACACGTCTGAAAGAGAAAGAAGGGCACAGTCACTTAGTCCTCCTCAGATATTAATCATTACTCCTGAAGCCCTTCAATCTTTGTTGATTGGAAAAGTGTTAAGGAAATACTTAGCCAATGTTAGATGGATAATAATCGATGAGGCACATGAATTAGCAACTGATAAAAGAGGGGCTCAACTAGCAGTAGCTCTTCGTAGATTGAGAAAAATAACTACGCAAGATTATCAAATCATAGGAATTTCTGCCACCGTTGGTAGTGCAGAAGAAGTCGGCAAGTTCTTAGTGGGCTCAACGAAGCAATGTAAAGTATTGAGTATCCCAATGCCACGCGAAACAATAATAACTCTACTCTTCCCTGTTCCTTCCGAATCTGATAAAGAGCTGGCAAACTATTTAGGAGTAGCTCCTGACGTCGCTGCCAGGCTTAGAGTAATTAAGGAACTGGTTGAAAAACACTCATCAACACTTATCTTTACTAATACTAGACCACTAGCTGAAATTTTAGCTAATAGATTTAAGGCATGGCTAGAAACGTTTCCTGTTTCTATTCATCATGGATCATTATCACGTGATAGGAGACTACACGTTGAACGTGAATTAAAATATGGACAGCTTCACGGATTAATATGTACCTCTAGTCTAGAAATGGGCATAGACATTGGACGAATAGAACTATGCATTCAATACAATTCACCTAGAGAAGTTACAAGAATTATACAACGAGTAGGTAGGAGTGGTCATAAGATAGGGGGAACAGCTAAAGGCGTAATTATCGTAATGGATTCTGACGATGCACTCGAAGCTATGGTTATTTCTAAACGAGCGAAGGCCGGACTCTTAGAGCCAACAGTAATACTGAAAAATAGCCTAGACGTTGTTCAGCACCAGATTGCTGGTCTACTCTTAGAATATTCTCGCTTAAGAATTGATGAAATACTCGCACTTCTTAAGGAGACATATAACTACAAAGATTTTAGCCAAGAAATGCTTCAAGAAGTCTTGGATTTTATGTCAAGTATAGGACTTGCGAAGATAGACAAGGCAGGAAACGTAATGCGTCCGAATAATCAGAAAAGACTGTTCGAATACTACTTCAATAACCTATCAATGATACCTGAAGAAAAGCAATATCTAGTAATAAATATAGAAAACAATGAACCTGTTGGGATTCTTGATGAGAGTTTTGTAGCGGAATATGGAGAGGTTGGAGTCAAATTCATTCTTGCAGGAAGAGCATGGATAATTGCAAGCATGTCAGGTGAGAGAATATATGTATCGCATACCAAGGAAGGGGAGGGAGCCGTACCATCTTGGGTTGGAGACGAGATACCTGTCCCTCATGAAGTAGCAATCGAGGTAGGAGAAATTAGGCGTAGATACGTCGAGATGTTAAGTCGTGGGTACAGCAGCGAAAAAGCAATTTCCCTCCTGTCATCAGAATATGAAGTGCAGCCCGATGTCATGGCGAGAAGCCTAAGGGAAGTAGATGCACATATCAAGTTAAAAATCCCTGTACCGACCGATAGAGAAGTATTGATTGAAAAAGCAGGAGACTTTGTCGTCCTCCATTTATGTGGAGGACTCAAAATTAATAGAACGATAGGCCGCATTTTATCAGTTTACTTGGCTGAAAAAGTAGGAGCGCCAGTTAGCTTAGTTTCTGACCCTTACAGAGTAGTTTTAAAGTCAAAACATATAGATCATGAATTAATACTAGAAGCCTTAAAAGAACAATTCACTGAGGAACAATTAATACATTCAGTTGAGACATCGAATATTTTTAAGAGACGACTCATCCACATAGCTCGTAAAATGGGCATAGTAGAAAAAGAAGCCAGCCTATTAGACATAGGTACTCAACAACTAGTCTTAAGCCTCAGAGACAAAGCTCCATATAAGGAAGCACTTAACTTTACATTGGTATCGGACTATGACTGGGAAGGAGCTAAGAGAATATTAGAAATGATAAGAGATGGGCACATTAGTGTCTCAACATACGTATCAACTACTCCGAGCCCATTAGCAACTTTGACAATAAATCGTTATCTTTATGAATTTGAAATATTTACACCCGAGAGGCTACATAAAGTCATTATTAATGCAGTTAAAGGAAGGTTATTCGCTGAAAGGGTCACGCTAGTCTGCACGTCATGTTACTTATACACCCAAGATGTCGAGGTAGGAGAAATTGAAGAACGGCCAGAATGTAAAAACTGTGGTTCACGTAGACTTGGAGTCTTTAAACACGACATGCATTATTCGGATTTATTAATCAATAAAAGGGGAAAATCACTTTCCTTAGAAGAAAAAAGACTGGCTAGAGAGATAGAAAAAACTGCAAGTCTAGTAGAGAAGTATGGAAAGTCAGCAATCGTCGCATTTGCTGGAAGAAACTTAACGCTAAAAATGGTTGAAGAAATACTATCAAAAGAATCTAATGTTAGTCCAAAATTAATAGAATTAATAATTGAGGCTGAAAAGAAAAGATTGCTAGAGCTTTTCAAATAAGCATTTTATCTCCGGGTCAAGGAGACTCTTTATTAAGAGTACTGTTTAGACTTTTTTCTTGCTCAGTAATATTTAAGAATGCTTTTAGCAGTTCTTGTTTATCAACCTCAACTTTTGTTCTCCAGCCAATTGATACTGTACCATCATCATTCTTTATTAGATAACCCCTTCTTGACAATCTCTCTAAAATTGCTTCGACACGCCATTTTTGGTACTTTGTTTCTAGCATTTCAACTATTTCTTTATAATTGGCTTTTTCATTCTTGGTAAAGAGATATGCAAGGGTTGCAGATAAGACGGCTAGTTCGTCAAGACTATATCCGAGAGTTGGGATGTCAGAGATGTTTAAAGGCTCAGATAACACAACGTAAAACCTAGCCCTATCTAAATCATTCTCTTCTGATTTTTGGTCATATACAATCCTTACTTGCAACCCAATATCTTTAAGCCTTGAATTTAGGCTCTCAATAATTTTGGGATAATTCTTTCCTAATCGTCTTTTAAGTTCCCATCCCCTTACTCCTGGAAGCCGATGCCCAGAAGCGACCATTAATGATAGGGCAGTAGATAACTTCTTTTCTAGTCTTTTTAACTCCTCATCAGTCTTACTCATTCCGACCACCTAGATTAATAACTAATGAAAATTTCCTTTCCTCCATCTTTTCCGGCTTTGATATTCTTATGAATATTTTACCATCAAGAGGTCTTACTTTCACCTCAACTTCTCCACTGCTGATTAGAAAGCTAAGAAGATAAGCCCTCTCAAACTTAGCATCTATACTTTCACTATCAATAAACTCCCAATAATTAATCCAGTTTGGATATTTTTCAGCTAATTCCTTACGGATAATATTCAATTTATTTTCAATTACTGGTTCTTCCTCAAAAATGTATAGAGGCTCGCTTTGTAATTCAATACTTTGTAAATAATTATCATTAATTCTATTTTTTGTTGGAAGAGAAATAAAATGTTCATATCCTCTTAAAAGTAGGGGAATTGTTATCTGCTCTATCCTAACAATGGGCCTCCAAGCTAATAGAAGTGCTTGAACTAGATCCACAGTAGACGAAGATATGACTTTAGAAAAAATTATACTGCTATCAATGAATAATGATCCCGCCCTCTCCCTTACCCACTTCTGCTGCACGCCTAGTACAATAGAAATTCTATAGAGAGTTTCTGCGTCTAGTATTACTGTTTCTGTATCCTTGTATTTCTCAATAATCTCCCGTAACCTGTCTAATAAGCTCATGATGTTTATGCTAAATGGTTCTATACGCTGATCTGCTATATTGTCAAGAACATTAATGAATCTTAAAAGTTCTTGCTTTGCTAAAACTATCTCGCTAACCACTTAGTCTTCCCCTTCTTGAATCACAAAGGATCTTCCTGAAACGTTTTGAACGAGTATTATATTCATTTCCTCGGTGACTTGAATCTTGCTGGGCGTAATAAGTAAATATTGAGTATTTGGATATTTTTTAGCAGTTGAGAGAAGAATCTTCATCATCAGTTCTTTATTAAGTGGATCCAAATGGACATCAAACTCGTCTACAGCTCTAATAGTTGATTTCATGTAGCTTTGTAAAGCTAATAAAAATGCAAGAGTAGCAACTACTCTTTCGCCCCCACTATGCATATGAGAGTCTAAAATAGTCGGATCGCTGCCTCTAAAACCAACATGTAGCTCAATGCTTGCTGTTGAGAGATCATCCAAATCCTTTAGTAATATATTGCCTCTCGCACCTATTGTAGATAGAATTTCCTGAAAAGTTGGCTCAACTTTTGAGATTATTTCTCTTAATTTATTTCTCCAAACATCCTTTCTTTTATTTACTTCATCCAAAGCACGTTTTACATTTTCGTATATTTCCTCAGCCTTCCTCTTAATTTCAGTATACTTTGAGTCCGCTATTAAAAACATGTTTTCAGCCTCGTGCGATACAGTCCCGACTGAGGCGATCTGTAAAGTCGTAAGCCTAATTTCCTCAAGTACTTCATGTGGGTCTCTGTTTGAAATAATTCGTTCACCTTTTTCGAGCGCCTGCTTAGTATTCTGTTCCAATTCGCTGTTTAGCTTGTTAATCTCTCTAGCTAGCTCTTCCAGCTCTTTTTCTATCTGTTTTTTCCTAAACTCGGCTGCACCTTTTAGAGCAGCTGACTCAATAAGCTCATCTACATATTTTAAAATCTCGATTATCGGCAAGTTATTCTCTATACTACTTTTTACAGATTCCCTTATCATTGATATTTCTTGAAATTTGTTAACAATCTCAATTTCTAATTGTTCATCTTCTTTTTGTAATTTTTCTTTCATTTTTATTTTTCTTTCAATTTCGTCCTCAATTCTTTTTACTAAACACCAAGCGTATTCTTTTTCTAGTTCTCTTCTCCTTGATTCGAGAAATCTTATTTTTGATAGTTTCTCTAATTCCGATCTCCAATATTCTACTGAGGCTTCTGCCTCAGCGAGTATCTTTTTTATGTTATTACTTTCAGACATAAGTGCTCTTAGCCTTGCCTCTGCTTCTACAATTCGCTCTCGTAGCAGTGAAATACCAATAGCATCCTCGACCATTTGGAGCTTTTCAACGTTATTTCTTGCGGCAAAATTTTCTATCATGTTTTGATGCATTATTATGAGCATGTTATTGGGGTTTATTCCAATACTCTTTAATAGTTGATCAACCTCAGCTTTCGTCCTGAATCTATTATTGACGTAATGCCAGTATTCACCTGTCTTTTTTATATATCTAGTTATTGCTATCGTATCTGAATTTATACTTCTTATTGGTCTTTTGTCACCTACTAGAGAATTATCAAACATGACAGTTACTCTTGCCACTTCTTTACCTCGCTGAATTAAGTCACTCAATTTTTCTGCTCTTTCCGTATATGTCTGTCCCAATGCTACGGCTATTCCGAGGAGTATTGATGATTTTCCTGAACCATTAGGCCCAGTTATGATGTTTACTCCTTTATTGAGCTTTATTCTGGAGTATTCGTGGGACATGAAGTTTTCTAAAATGACTTCACGTACATACGTCCCAGTAGTCGTTAGGGTTTCGGCCTGAACAGCGCGGGTTCTATCCATTCTATAATCATTACATAGAATCTCATATATAGACTTCCCACGTTCACAACTATTTTAAAATACATCTTTATATTGTCGAATATTATCTATTAATGGTTAAATTCAATTGTTTATAAATATATACTACAGGGCAAACTAGCATGGAAATAGACATTAAAACTACACTCGAGAGATTCAGGAGATTCATTATTTATAATACTTGCCTTTCCTTCATCCCTAAGGGCTACCTAAAAGACCCGTCAATATTTCCGGAGAGAAGCACAGATAAGGGAGAAATTTACGTCGAAGCAGCTAGCAAAGTCGAATTGGCCAAGATTCGCGACCTCACATTTGTGAAGGCTGCTGACATATTGGGAATAATATATCGATCCAAAACTGGTAACACATATCTAAAATGGCGACAAATTAAGGGAAGCATTGGTAGATTAACTGGCGTAGCTTCGCCTAACTCAATAGTAAATCTAATCGAGGCGAAAGTGATTACTAGAGAATATGTTGAAGAAGCATTAAAGGGAATGTCTGGACACTCATCCATGTCTAGAGCATCAAGCTCTATGAGTGCTGATACCACTAGAGAGTCTTCTCAGTAGTAATTTACACCTACTGCAAGGATGCTCGTTTTTATTATCAGTATCCATTATAGTGTTGCTAAAATACATAACACATTTGTCGTCAGCACAGTGCTTAAGTCCAAGTAAATGACCCACCTCATGTGAAATTTCTTTTCTTAATCTACTGATATAGACTTTCTCGTTCTGGTTTCTGAGCCTAAATAAGGAGACTATAGCGATATTTCTATATGCTAATCCGAAACAGAAATTAAAGTTATTAATGTAGAGATCAAACTCAGTCAGCCATACTGTAGGTAATTTTGTATCCTTTAATACTCTTAGATATCCAAGCAGTTTAATCCCATTGACTTGATTTCTATTTTGATCGATGAAATATCTGCCTTTATCCTCATTAATTGTCTCTACTTGTACTTCGAGTCCATAAATAGTTCTTAGTGTGTCGGATGCTTCCGCTAGTTCTCTTTCCATCCATCTTGGCGCAACAATGACTGCGTCCATCTCAAACATAAATGCTACTGGTTAGGATAAATATTTATGTACAAATGACAGAGATATTATTCATCGCCGGGACGCCTGGTACTGGCAAAACAACGTTAGGACGTATTCTGAGTGAAAAAACAGGTTTAAAGTTTATTGAGATAAGAGAATTAATTGGTCACAATAAATTAGATGTAGAATTAGAGATTGATGCGAGAACACTCTCTATTCGTGCTGGGAAAATGCTTCGAAGATTATCTTCAAAATCATTAGTGGCAACTCATATTGCTTTTAAACCCAGAGGAGTTAATGTTGAGAGAGTATTCGTGCTCAGACGTGATCCTTTCATGGTTATATCTTCATTGCGGGATAGAGGATATTTAGAAGATAAAGTCCTAGAGAATGCTGAAGCAGAGTTTTTAGGAGTCGTATACTTCGAGATGCTTAAAAAATTTGGCCCAGAAAAAACTTGGCAGATAAACATAAGTAAAAGATCAATCGATGAGGCTGTTAATTTGTTAGTTAATGGTATCAATGGAGTCAACATAAACGAAGAAGTTGATTGGATGAGTACTTTTGAGAAAGATGGCAGATTAGACGAATTATTAGCTTTGTTTTCCAAAAGGCTAAAATCTTTCTAAGTAATATGATGCTAGACTAGCTATGGCTTTAGCCATTTCTATTGTGCTCGATGAGCCGCCTAAATCATAGGTCACTGTTTTTCCTTCTCTAATTACTGATTCCGTTGCATTGAATATGCTTTGTGCATGTTTTTTATATCCGAGATATTCTAACATCCATGCTGCAGATAATATCATTGCGGTAGGATTTACTCTATATAGTCCTTTATATTTTGGTGCACTTCCATGTGCGGGTTCAAACATTGCATATCTATCACCTATATTCGCAGAATAAATTAGTCCAATGTTACCCACAAGAGTGGAAGCAAGCTCTGAAATTATATCCATGAAAAGATTTGTACTAAGCAATACGCTCTGATTAAATCTTTGCGGGTTCTTTACGAGCTGCTGGGCCATATTATCAATGAAGTATTCTTCGAGCTCTATTCCTGGATATTCTTCAGCTACTTCACTCACTGCTTTCCAAAAAATACTATCAGTTAATCGTAAAACGTTTCTCTTTGTAATCGCTATGACTTTTTGGTATCCCCTTGACTTAGCTTGTTCAAAGGCTATCTTTGCAATTCTCATTGAGCCTCTTCTGCTAATCTTCCTTATGGCAATTCCTGTTTCATAGTCAATCATAGCTTCAGCTCCTATGTAGAGTCCTTCTGTAGCCTCCCTAACACATAAAATTTCTATTTTTCCGAATGGTCCCTCTTTACCCTCAAAAGTCTTAATTGGTCTCAGATTAGCATAAAGATCCATCCTTCTTCTTATGGTGATAGCAACACTGCTGGGAGCATCAGGTTCTGGAGGAGTAGTAGTAGGGGCTTTCAAGCAGGCATCGCTATCAATGATTTCTTCCCAAGTCTCCTCGGGGATAAGAGTGGGCATCCTAGGTTTACCAGCTGATACCCACCATTCGTAACCTGCATTACATATCTTAAATTCTATATCTGGTTTTACTTCATTTAAAACAAGTAGAGTAGCCTCTGTAAGCTCTGGTCCGACCCCATCGCCCTTAATTATGACTACCTTTTTTGTCATTTTAATGCAATTTGTAATCAAGTAAAGAAATATTTTAGGATTTTAATTTCGCCATGGTTTCCTCTTCATCTTCAATCCGCATTTAGGACAAAATATGTCTTTTATGTCGTACGTCTCATATTTGCACATTTCACAAACCATTTTCCACTGGATTAGTTGACTTATTCCTAAATACTTAATTCCTGACCATTTTATTTTAAAGGAGGCTGCAATGTTCTGTATTGAGTAGTCGTCGCTTATAATTGTGACATCAAGTCCTTGATCTTTAAGTTCAAGAGCCAGTGCAAGTATCTCTATATCAGTTTCTGATAAACTCCTTAACTCCCCTAATTCTGTAGACCTTTGCACGACTAGTTCTATGTATCTTTTTTGAGGAGAACAAAGATTCAACATTCTTGATGCTACTAGTCCTTCAACTCTTGATTTCTGAATAATGCTTCCTCTTACTTCACTTACCACTGACTCGGTAGTGTATAATACACCCTCTCTCGGCTCAATTCCGCCAATCATGAAGGCTGAGGCGTCGAGAACATATACTTTTTTATCCTTTCCAACTGAGGCGTTTTCTGAGACGCTGGACAAACCAATTGACACCTGAAAGTCTAACAAACGCGGTATGGATATATGACTTTGATATCTCGATAAATGCGTCTCTGGAAATTCGTCTTAAGTAACCATCTATTAGTATTGATGATTCTGATTTAGGTATCGAAATTGAGATTTTCTTGTTTGTTGAAAGAACGATAGGTGAAATATTTGTTAGCGACAGGACTGGATTTATAATGAAGCAGTCAAGCAAGTCATCTACAGCCGGCCCATGATTGGATAAATTATAAGCTGTTGATCCCAATGGCGTAGATACAATTATTCCATCTCCCACGAGTGTGAATAGTTTATTTCCGTCCATAGAAACAGTATACTCAATTATTTTACCAGGCATAACATTAGAAATATATGCTTCATTTATCGCGTCACCAATTTTTGCATCATTAAGCTTCACCTCCAATCTGATGTATCTTTCTATGTAGTACTCTCCTGTCAATATTTTTTCAACGGACTCTATTGCATTTTCCGGTCTACCCTCAGCTAAGTATCCCCCCCTCCCATAAGATATAGCATATACAGGTGTCTCGGGCTCGGCTAAGTTATGAATAGCTGTCAGTATTGTACCATCACCTCCCAGTACTATGAGAATATCGCATGAGATTTGTGCGCCATTTACGACATCTTCCATGCTTAAACACTTGTATGGATAACCATATCTTTCTATCAGTCCGCAAATTTCACGAGCTTTATGAGCACTCTCAGGCTTTCTCAAAGTATGCACAACCGCTAACTCCATCTTCAACCTCAATAAGAGTAATGAATTATCAGAGTAATAAACTAAAACGTTAGAGTTTTTTAAAGTAAAATTAGGGGCTAAGTGTTATGGGATATTTTTATTAAACATCTCCGTTATGTTTAATGTATTGATGTCATTTCTATTAAATGGGTGTTCCGATGTCTAAAGACACAAAAAAGTGGAACGTTCTATTGGTGAGTTACGAGAGAGAGGAGCGCAGACTGCTAGAAGAGCTGCAGGGGATGGGTGAGTTCATTACTACGGGTTTTAGGAGCATACTGCTCGGCAGAGTCGATGATCTCGAAGCCTTTCTCAAAACCCTAAACGAAAAGGTGTCCTTCTCGCTGAGCAGGGTGATCCCGCTTGAGGAGACATTCTATGTAACCCCGAAAAAATAATCGAAGAGTTGAAGAATAGGCTTTACCGTTTTGCTGACAGAATATCTGACGGAGAGTCCTTCTGCGTGAGATTCGAGCGAAGAGGATTTAAGGGCCTAATCTCAAGCAAGGAGATGGAGCACCAGCTCGGAGGACACCTATACCTCATACTGAAGCAGCAGGGAAAGAGTCCGAAAGTCAACCTAGAGGATCCGGATAAAATAGTCACAGTCCAGCAGCTCGGAAACTTAATAGGAATAAGCCTAATAGATAAGGAACTCCGACATAAATATCCACAAGTACGCGTTAAATAAGGTAAGCTTAACGGCAAATTTATATCGTTGAGAATTAAGCTACTTTTCTCCATCCAGCCACAGAATGTAAGACCTACACTATCATAATGCCATGTGGGCCCGGTGGGATTCGAACCCACGACCTACCGGTTATGAGCCGGCCGCTCCACCAGGCTGAGCTACGGGCCCGCTATCCATAATTATCTTAAAACTCTTGATAAATTTAAGCATAATTGCTAATGAGGTTTACTCAAGATAGTAAAGGAAAGATTTCAGTGTATATGTAATCAAGAAAATCTCTTTCTTCAAGTGGTGTGAAACAAGTCACTACACCGTTTCTTGTCAAGCCAATTACTTTACCCCCTTCACGGGATGTAAATACTATGTACCAAATTTTGCCATGTTTCAGGTACTCTTCATAAAGCGACGTATCTCTCAATGATGACCCCGCGAGAGCCAACTTTGCGACACCGGGTATATCAATCTGGTCAAACCATATAAGCTTGGTTCCATCTGGATTTGATTCATGTATCTTCTGCATATTTTCAGAAGGAACATTCGATTCTATTATACTTCTATAGTTAAGGAATAATGAATTGCTGAGGGTTGTGGCTACAGAATTAGCAAAATATTTTTCTTGAGCGACGGTCAAATAAATTTTTTCTCCACGAAGTCTAAAGTCTATTACTGCGTCAATTGTTTTGATTATTGGTAAAACCTTTCCCCTCTGCTTAATCTTAACGAGTTTATCGCGACTAAAAATTGCAGTTACATAGTTCTTCCCTCCTGTCAAGTCATGCACATCCGTAACTAATTCAAACTCTGAATTTTCCTCCTTCACAGTCTCAACCAGCTTCAAACTATTCAATTTTGCTGCAATTGTTCCGATAGTAGTTTCAGCCTTGACCTCGAATATCTTGGCAGTTAGAACCATTTCCTTAATTTCTCTATCCTATCCAATTATTTATATTAATCATTCCTCAAAATTGCGCTATCCTAAAATATTCTGTCATTGGTAATAAAGCGAACCTTATAAATCAGCAATCATATGCAATATCAGCTAAATGTTGAAAGAAGCGTTTCTACACGGATATGAATACTAACTTGGTGGTTATTGAATGATCAGAGTAGCAGTAATGGATTTAGATAGGTGCCAACCGGATAAATGCGGCATACCATGTATCAATTTTTGCCCACCTGTAAAAAACGGCATAGAGACTATTAAGATGTCAGAAAAAGGATTTCCAGTCATTAACGAGAAACTCTGTATCGGGTGTGGAATATGCGTCTCAAAATGTCCATTCAAGGTAATATCAATTGTTAACCTACCTATGGAGCTAAAATCAGACCTCATTCATCAATATGGAGTTAATGCATTTAGGCTTTACAGGTTACCTTTTGCTGAAAAAGGAAAAGTAACAGGAGTAGTCGGGAGGAATGGAATTGGTAAAAGCACAGCACTGAGCTTACTGGCTGGTCAGTTTAGACCAAATCTAGGAAGGATCGGTGAAGAGGTAAGCTGGGAAGAAGCAGCCAAATACTTTAGAGGATCACTAATTCAAGAATATTTTACACAACTAGCAAGGTCTGTCATGAAAATTAGTTTTAAGCCACAACAAGTAGACGCCATTCCAAAAGTGATTAGCGGCACTGTACGTCAATTATTATATAGACTCGGCCCTAATGAGCGAGTTGATGATATCGTAGAAAAACTCGAACTCAGACATTTACTTGATAGAGATGTTAAGGCCCTAAGTGGTGGTGAACTTCAAAGACTCGCAATTGCTGCAGCTCTGATTAAGGATTCCGAAGTACTCATCTTTGATGAGCCTTCAAGTTTTCTGGATGTGAGGCAAAGAACAAGGGTAGCTTCTATCATCAGAGAATCGGCAGAAGGAAACAAGCGAGTAATAGTATGTGACCATGACTTAGCTGTCCTTGACTATGTATCTGATACGGTCTTTATTTTTTATGGCGAGCCATCTGTCTACGGTGTTGTTTCTGGCCCATATGGCGTGCGGGAGGGAATTAATACATACCTCGAAGGATATCTGCCCCTAGAAAACATTAGATTCAGAGAATATAAGATAGTTTTTCAGACGCATACGCCCAAAGCTAGTGAGGAGGCAGACAATGTTGGGCTATATTGGCCAGCCCTTAAGAAAAGCTATGATGGATTCAGTTTGACGGTAGAGTCGGGAGGCATTAAGCCCGGTCACGTATTAGGAATACTTGGACCTAATGGTATAGGAAAAACAACTTTTATCAAGTTGCTAGCCGGCCTTGAGAAAGACGATGATGGCAATAGGCTAGAATATAAGGCTGTGAGCTTAAAACCACAGCATCCGCAAAGAATTGACGCAAATGTTGAAGAGGTATTGAGAAAAGCAGCTGGACAATTTTTTGATTCAGAACTGTATCAATCAGAATTAATTAGACCTTTAAGATTAGATAAGCTATATCAAAGAAACTTAAATGAGCTAAGTGGTGGCGAGCTGCAGAAGGTCTCTATAGCCGAAGCACTATCTCGACCCGCAGAAATTTATCTTCTTGATGAACCAAGCGCATTCCTAGACGTCGAGGAAAGATATGTCGTGGCAAGATTGCTTAAGAGAATAGCAAGAGAGAGAGGCGCGTATATCTTTCTAGTTGACCATGACCTCTCAGTAATTGATTTCTCAGCATCAATGCTTATGGTTTTTAGAGGAAAACCCGGAGTAGAGGGTTATGCCTCACAGCCATTAGATTTGAGAAATGGATTTAACCTGTTCCTTTCAGAATTAGGAATAACGTTTAGACGCGACCAGTCAAGTAATAGGCCTAGAATTAATAAGCCTGGTTCAAGGTTGGATCGTTGGCAAAAAACGATTGGCGAATATTATTATCAGTCTCAGCAAGAATTATATGAATGACCTTGCTAAGCTTCGAAGGCAAATCTTTCATTGATTTTATATCAAACCATCTATGCAGGTTACCCGGCGTGTTCGGTCATCACCTTCTTTTAGACCCATTGCCTGAATTATCCTTACGCTTTCAGGATTTTCCCATATTTCCGCGATGCAGATCTTTTCCACTATCCCTGACATACAATACGACCGATGTTTGCGCATATAAACGATAGATGTAATACCCGAAGGACTACTCTGATTCGGACTGATTAGCTATGAAAATCATTCTTTTTCTTATAGTCAACTTAAAATCGCGGTAACGATTATTTAATATATAAAAATGCAAATGTTTAGACCATACACTGATTGGGAAAGATCAGCAGCATGCCTCGACGATCTTCGACTCGGTAAACAACGTGTCGAAGCCAAGCAGATACTTTACGTATTTCTCCGAAAACTCGGCATTGTTAGAGATGGTAAACGTGGATGGCTTACACACCCCATTGTTCTTCTCTATTTCAATAATGGGAAGCCCTACATAGACGATGTAGTGGGTTTCTTCCAAGCATGCGTAAAAGAATGGAAGAAAAGAGGCAAGCAAAACTTCATCTGCCTTGACGATATTCAACAATTTATACGACAAATTGAAAAAACACCAGGCACACCAATAACACGTCTCCATGAAATCGAATATCGACGCATTCTTCTTATCAAAAACCCAAACCATTATGTTAAAGTTTTTTCCAAGTCTGAAATTCTTGAAGTCCTCGAAACCGAGCCCATAAAGATAAACGGGGTCAATTCATGGCTCTTCAAAAACCCCGCAATTTACAAAAGAGTTATGCAGAAAATAAGGAAAATGTTATAGGTTAAACCAGCTTTATTCGAAGATTATCCCTAGGTTTCAACATTGTTTATGTCTTAGATGCATCTCAATCTTTACCGATCAGAAGGCTCCTCACGGTGTGGTAAATTCGTAGCTAAAGAAGAGCGTTATGGATTAGCTTAATTGTATTAAACTATAAAAAATATTTGAAACTATATAGATCTGAACCACTCATGCTAATAATTCAGCTTCAAGGAGAGCTTCCGCAAGTTGTTCTATTGGTTCCCTTAATTCTTCAGGGTCTTTATCAATTTGACTCGCTATATCTTCAACTACTTCATTTACCGTCTTGTCATTAAATGCATCCCACACAACTATTATTGACTCATTTACTCTATATGCTACACCATTCTCATTTACCAATAGAAGCTCTCCTTCCGGCGTCTGATTTATCCATCCTTTCTTGGTTAACTTACGGTCCTTATCCATATGTGAGGTAAGGACGCATTAAGTAATATATAACCTTTCGTACAATACCTTCATTTAATTAATAAGTATTTAAAAAAGATCGCTCATTGAGATATTAATTGAGTCACGGTATCTACATTCTTGTCATCGAGCTTGCAGAAGATACGTACATAAAAATTGGTGGACTAGGCATGATTTATTTCACGAATGGATGGTACTTATATGTGGGTTCAGGGCAAACTAATGTGGAAAAAAGAGTAAGTCGTCACTTTAATAAAATTAAGAAGCCGCGATGGCACATTGATTATTTAGTAAATCATGATAAAGCATCTCCAAAAAAGGCCCTTATCCTAAACTTATCTAAAAAATTTGAGTGTAAAATATCAAAATTTATGGAGTCAATTAATTGTGAACCAATAATTGGTTTCGGCAGCACTGATTGTAATTGTAAGGCACATCTGTATAAACATAGTGATCCTGAATTTCTTTTAAATGAGATCCTACATAATTTTGGCCACAAATTAAAATACTATTCAATAGAGAATTAATTAAAATATTATTAGCCAGTTATTCTAGTTTACCGCTATGGCTAGACTCAAAGAATTTGGATGCCACTTAGTAACGTCGAACTATACATTTTCTGAATTTTTTAGGTATTCTACATTAATCGATGCCTTAAATTTTGACCACTTAAAAATAGGTGATCATACCCTAGTTCCAAATATTGCTGCACAGTATCCGAATGCCACCACGTTGCTAAGCGCATTAGGAGTGTTGACTAGAAATGTCCGGCTATCTACTGCTGTTACTGATCCCTTTAGACGTCATCCAGTTGAAATTGCTCAATCCATATCCACACTTGATAGAATAACGAATGGAAGAACTGCTCTAGGGATAGGGGCAGGCGAAGCCATGAATCTACTTCCATACGGAATTGATTACAAAAAACCATTACAACGCCTAAAGGAAGCAGTCGAAGTAATCAAGTTATTATGGAGCGCAACACCTGATAATCCCGCGAATTATGACGGAGAAATTTTCAGGTTGAGGAATGCTTTTCTGCAGATTAGGCCTGTTCAATATCCTCATCCGCCTATTTATATTGGCGCTGCCGGTCCCAAGACGCGTGAACTTGTAGGCGAAATTGCTGATGGTTGGGCTCCTGTCGCTGTTGAGTCTCCGACCACACTTGCTAAACATATAGCTGACATAGAGAAAGGAGCCAAGAAATGGGATAGATCTTTGGAAAATATCGATATTGCGGTAACTGTCTATACTGCTGTTTCTCATGATGTGGAGACCGCCTATCGACAAGTTGTGCCTGTTGCTAAGTCCATGCTAATACAGCAACGCGAGGTCCTGGAGGAATTATCAGGAATCAAGATTCCTAAAGAATTGTCTCTCCAACATCTTGACCCCACTAATCCAAAAGTGGTTGAAAAAATTAAAGAAATCGCAGAGTCTATACCAAGAAGTGTCGTTGAAGAAATAGTTGCAATCGGTTCTCCAGATGATTGCATCGATAAGCTGGAAAAATTCTTAAATGCAGGCGCCACAAGCATAATCATCTGCAACCTTAGCGAGCAACAAGAAAGAGTTTACAAAATATATGCCGAGAAGATTATGAGCTATTTAAAAAGCCAGTATGGAATTAATGAGTAAGGATGGGGCCGGCCGGATTCGAACCGGCGACCTCCGCCGTGTAAGGGCGGCGTCATAGCCGCTAGACCACGGCCCCTATCATCACCCCTTGAGTTAATATCCAATTAGTGCCATAAAAATAATTTTTCGCTCGTTGATTAGCTATTAGTTGAGGGATAAGTTTTTAGGGATATCCCAACTAGGAACTAGTAGAAAAATGCCTTTGGAAGAGAAGGTCGTCATAATCGATTTCGGAGGCCAATATACCCATCTTATTGCTAGGAGATGCAGAGAACTAGGAGTATATTCAGAGATAGTCAGTAACGAAGTCGCTCCGGCAGATATACAAGCAATAGGTAACGTGAGGGCCATAATACTTTCAGGCGGCCCCAAAAGCGTTTATTCACCCGATGCACCCACAATTAATTTAGACCTACTTAGGCTAGAGATTCCAGTTCTAGGAATATGCTATGGGCATCAATTAATTGCTCACTTAATGGGGGGATCTGTTGAGAAATCAGAAAAAGCAGAGTATGGAAGAGTCTTGATAAGAGTTAAAGAATATTCAAAGCTTTTTGAGGGGACACCTAAAACGTTTAATGTCTGGATGAGCCATGGAGACGTTGTCAAATCACCGCCTCCTGGGTTCAAAATAACTTCTGTAACTGATAACGGATTAATTGCTAGTTATGAAAACGTTGAAAAAATGATTTATTCTATACAATTCCATCCAGAGGTTAAACATACTGAGAACGGCATGATGATTCTTAAAAACTTCTTAAGAAACATAGCTGGATGTAAAGAATTTTGGAGACCATTTAATAAAATAGAAGAAATAATGCATGAAATTAAATCGACGGTCGGTCCCGAGGATAAAGTAGTGTGCGGCGTAAGTGGTGGAGTAGACTCTATAACTACTGCAACAATTCTTCATAATGCCATTGGTGAAAGACTACACGTTGTCTTTATTGATCATGGGTTATTGAGAGAGGGAGAGGCAGAGGAAGTATTAAACACATTGAAAAGCTTAAAAATAAAAAATATACATTTCATAGATGCAAGTTCTTTATTTCTTAGCAAGTTAAGAGGAGTAAACGACCCAGAAGAGAAACGAAGAATTATCGGTGAATTATTTGTTAAGATATTCGAACAAGAAGCAAGAAAAATACATGGTGTGAAATTTCTCGCACAGGGGACAATTTATCCAGATCGGGTAGAGAGTGGGGCGACTGGGAAAAGCACAGACCTAATAAAGAGTCATCACAATGTTGCTGGTCTTCCGGCCAGTCTCAGCCTTAAACTTATTGAACCTATTAAAGACCTCTATAAAGACGAAGTGAGGGAAGTAGCAGCACAGCTTGGATTACCTTTAAAAATTATAGAGAGACATCCATTTCCAGGACCAGGATTAGCTGTCAGGATTATAGGAGAAGTTACAAAAGAGAAGCTAACTATATGTAGAGAAGCCAACGCGATACTTGAAGAAGAAATTCGTAATGCCAATCTATATAATGAGGTTTGGCAGGCATTTGCAGTTGTAACTGACAGTAAATGGGTTGGAGTCAAAGGTGATTCTAGGAAAGAAGGATTTATCGTTATCCTTCGCGTCGTGACAAGCGAAGATGCTATGACTGCTGATTGGTACCCGATTAATTCAGAATTACTTGACAAAATAGCACGAAGAATTACAAATGAAATTGACGGAGTAGTAATGGTCGCTTACGCCATAACATCTAAACCGCCTGCAACGATTGAGCCATGCTAGTCATTAGCCAAGGATAAATATATAGCGTCGAGTGGGGCTATTTCTTAGAGATCTTGAGGAGCATTTTCGTCGTAGGTACAGCTGGTTCTGGAAAATCAACATTTACCGCAAGCTTTAGCGAGTGGCTTAAGGATAATGAACAGACCGTAATTACAGTTAACTTAGACCCCGCAGCGATTGCACTCCCATACGAGCCCGACATTGACGTAAGAGAGATCGTTGATTATGAAAGAATAATGGCAACTAGGGGTTTAGGACCCAACGCCGCTCTTGTTGCTTCAGTCCGCGAGATTGCCAAAAATATTGATTTTTTGTCCGTGCAGTTAAGAGATTTGGATGCGGACTACGCAATAATTGATACTCCTGGTCAGCTGGAGCTATTTGCTTTTAGAAAAGAAGGAAAAATAATCGCAAAAGAATTGTCAATTGATAGGTCTTTATTGATTTATTTAGTTGATCCTATGCTCGCTTTAACTACTAGAAACTTCGCTTCGACTCTCTTCTTAGCTACATCGATATACCTATCATTTTCTTTACCGACTATATTGGCAATATCTAAAATAGATGCTGTCCCAAAAAAGTATTTGAAGAGAATCTCAAGATGGATATCGTCGGAGGAGGCGTTTGAAGTAGAGGTGGAAAATATTAGTCATGGAGTTCAGATGCTCATAACAAGGGAAGTCGCAAGACTTGTCTACGAAATTGGGCAGTCATTTCCATGCCTCATGGTTTCGGCCAAAACATTGCAGGGAATAAATGAGCTTCATATGACGATAACTAGAACCCTTGGAGAAGGAGAAGATGAGCTGAGATGAGTATCCCGCGCAACGACGACGAAATAGAGCAAACTATATATGAATTGAGAAACGAGATAAGAAACCTAGACGAGAAAATAAAAGAGACTTCGGAGAAAGTAACTCAATATGCCAAGGAACGTGACCAAATCCATGAAAAGATGAAGGAAATAAAACTGAAGGTACAGTCACTAAAGCAAGAAAGAATCATGTTAACAGAAAGCATTAAAGAATTAAGGAAGACTACACGTGAGCTGAGACAGAAGCTGCTGAATCATGTTATCGAAGTGAAGACTTTAAGAGGCGAATTAAAGGGACTTAAACTTCCATCAGACATTAATACAATTAAGAAGAGGCTCGATGAAATTGACCTTTATCTTGCCTCACATAGGGTTAGGAGAGATGAGGAGCGAAGATTGTTCGAGGAAGCCTCACGATTAGAGGCATTACTCCTAGAATACGAGAAGGCATTAAGTATTCATGAATATTTGACCGGAATATCACCAACCATAGATTCGTTAAAGAAGGAGCTAGACGAGAAAAAGGCATCGCTTGAAGAAATGCAAAAGAAATATGCTGAAATCTCGAAAGAATTAGATGTTCTTAACAATATTTATAACGAGTATAAAAAACAAGCTGACGAAATGCATAGTAGATTTATTCAAATGCGTGAAAGCAGAGATAGGCTTGATGCGCAAAGAATACTCTTAGCCTCAAGGCTGTATGAATTGCAGAGAATGCTAAGGGGGAGCAGAGAAGAATTAGCAAAGAGAAAAATTAGCGAGATTAAGGAAAAGAAAAAGAAAGAAGTTATGGCCAAGTTGTCGAAGGGTGAAAAAATAGAATTTGAAGAGTTAAAGATTCTACTAGAAGATAATCCAGACCTGTTTAAATCCTAGAGTTTAAAAATGTTCTAATTTAGAGATATAAGGTAATTCTTTATTTAATAAATACGTAGTAGCTGATGAGCAATTCCGAGGATGGTCGACTCCTATTATTAGTCATAGATGAAGATGACGACTTGGGATTTAAAGCTGGTATAAGTTCTCCTGTAATTGGACGAAAAGAAAATTATGACGCCGCTCTTAAACTCGTCATGTCTGACCCCGAGGATGCAGACGCAAATGCAATGTTTGCAGCAATAAGTCTTTATGATCAGATAATTAAGAACTCTCTTTTTGAAGTTGAAATTGTCACCATAACTGGAAAAAAAGGGGGTGGATTAGAGTCAGATATCAAAATAGGGAAGGAACTAGACAACGTTCTTTCACAATTTCCGGCTGATAGGAGCATAATAGTGACAGATGGACCGTTATCACAATCAATTCTCTCAATCGTGGGTTCTCGAGTAAGAATTGATTCAGTTAAGACCATCGTGGTTAAGCAAAGTCAATCAGTTGAACAGACATGGCTCTTATTGGGCAGATACTTAAGAATGGCAATTTTTGATGTAGAATATGCTAAATATCTGCTTGGCATACCTGGAATATTTCTATTTGTGTTTGGAATTCTATACTCATTTAACCTTCTTAATCTGCCAATCATATTATCAATAATTGGTCTTGCATTTTTAATTAGAGGATTTGGAATTGATACAGCTGTATTGTCATTTTCAAGGAGGATTTATGGATTTACTGAGAGACCATTATTCATCCAAATAAGAATATTTACCAGCGTGGCAGCAATAATTCTCATAATATCAGCTTTAAGTTTTGGAGTAGGCGAAATAGTTTCTTACATTACAAGATATCTACCTAATGCGCCCCCCATTAGTGAAGAGCCAGAATTCTGGATAAGCAGGCTTGGATTATTAACTGGAATATTGCTAGTCAATGTAGTAGATCTTATGACGATTGCAGCACTAATAGTAACTGCCTACAATATTTTTTACTATTTTTATTTAAAGAGCCCAAAAATGTGGAGAATGATACAGGCTACTGTTGTTATTTTGTTTCTGTGGGCACTTCTTAAGGGTTTAGGAGAGTTCTTCAGAACTAGTCAAATCGAGTATTTGATTCAGTTATCAATAATAGCAATAATAGGCTTTGCTACTCTTGCGACATCATTTATTCTGATTAGGAGCGTCCGTAGCAGGTTTCCACCTATTAGCAAAAAGGGACGTTAAAAATGTTGCGTACTATGCTTCAAATAATAGGTATCTATAAGATATACGAAAAATGGCTAAACGTATCAGTGGCTAAAAAGGAAAAACCATCGCATATAGCGGTTATACTCGACGGAAACAGAAGATGGGCCTCATATACAGGCCTAAATCCAAGGGAAGGCTACAAATATGGAGCACAAAAAGTTGAAGAACTGCTCAATTGGTGCTTAGATTTAGGAATAAGAACAGTAACGTTATATGCACTATCACTTGAAAATATGCAACGCAGAAAATCCTCTGAACTTGAAGAGATTTACAGAGTATTAATCGAGAAATCTAAAGATTTTTTAAATAATGATAGAGTATGGCGTGAAAAAGTAAGATTTAAGATAATTGGTAGGAAGTGGCTATTGCCTATCGAAGTGAGAGAAACATTAGACAAATTGGAAGCTGCGACTAAGCAACATGATAAATTCTTTTTAAACGTAGCAGTGGCTTATGGCGGAAGAGCCGAAATAGTAGATGCATTAAAAAATATATGCAGAGAGATAATCGAAGGAAAATTAAGGATAGAAGATATTAATGAAAAGACGGTGGAGGAACACTTGTACACTAATGGTATTCCTAATCCTTATCCAGACCTCGTGATAAGGACATCAGGTGAAGAACGCATCAGTAATTTTCTATTGTGGCAAGTAGCGTACAGCGAACTTGTCTTCATTGATGTTTACTGGCCAGAATTTAGAAAGATCGATTTACTAAGAGCAATAAGGATATACCAACAAAGAGAAAGAAGGATGGGGGCCTAATAAACAATATATTGATCCACTGGGTAGTTCGTTAATTGCTCAACACCCTTATCGGTTATAAGGACTGTGTCTTCAATTCTAACTCCCCAAAGACCCTCGAAGTATACTCCTGGCTCACAAGTCACTACATTCCCTTCCATGAGCTGGTCAGGACTGTTAGGAGCCAATCTTGGAGGCTCATGTATCTCAAGACCAACCCCATGCCCTAGGCCATGAATGAAATGTTTGTCTAATTCCTTTTCGGATAATATACTCCTTGCAACGCTATCAACATAGCTGCATGAGACTCCTGACCTCATAAATGATTGAGCTGCATCTTTTGCGTTTAGTACCGATGAATATATAGCTTCAAATTCGTTATCTTTTGGTTTTCCTATTATAAATGTACGGGTGATATCTGAACAATAGCCTTCTACCATTACTCCTAAATCGATGACGACTACATCTCCATTGTTTATGACTCTGTCTCTCTTATCTGCTTTCTGTAATGGTCCATGAGGCAGAGACGACCTATCTGCAGACGCGACGATAACTTCAAAAGCAGGTTTCTCACCCATCTGCCTATAAATTTCTGAGACAATTTCTGATTTTACCTCATTTTCTGTTATTCCGGGACATAGGACGTCTGACGCGGCCAACATAGCTCTATCTGAAATCCTGCATGCCTCATGGATAATTCCTATCTCTTGCGAATCTTTGACTGACCGAATCTCCCAGATCAAGGACATTGAAGGCCTTATCTCAATGTTTGGAGCCATATTTGCGAGCCTTTTATATATTTCAACATCCATCCTGTCTACTGCTATTGCCCCGTCGAAGCCGAGAATGGAATGAGCTACCACTACTTCTAGAGGCTCGGCTATTCTTGTCTGCTCAATATTAAGTCCAGGAAAAGCATATCTTTCTGCCGCCTCATAGTTGATCGGCGGTACATATAGCCTCGTTTCACCATTTGTATCAACAATTAATGCTCCTGGACCATTAACTCCCGTGAAGTACAAAAGATCATAGTTATCCCAAATAATCATCGCTTGTAAACCATTGAGTTGAAGCAGTGTTGTAAGCTTATTGAGCCTCTCCTTATATCGCATTTCTTAACCGTAAAAGTTATTTCTATTAATTAAATCTTTAACTCATGGATTTCCTTAAATCTTCTCCTTCTTGATGCTCATAGAGTGATAACTGCTCGTAAAGTTTTTTTACTCTTTCTACCTTTTTTGGAGGCACTATCATAAATTTTATGATTAAGTCCCCTCTTTCCCCGCTCATCTTCCAAAATCCGCGTCCTTTCAAAATTATTTTATTTTTAAATCCATTACCAGCCGGAACCTTTAATTGAACGTAACCATCAATCGATTTAAACTTAACTTCTGTTCCTAACACGGCTTCGCTAGGCAGTATAGGTACCTTGACAATTAGGTCACCATTTCTAATAAAGAAATTTTTCTTTTTTAATATCCTCGTCCTTATAAGAATGCTAGGATTTTTAGTCCTTATGAGTGAGCCATCATAAACTCCTCGTGGAATTTTGACTGATATTTTCTCGAATCTAGTTGTGTAACCTGATCCATTGCATGATTTACATGGCCTCGTGATGATTTTTCCAGACCCTCCACACTTGCTACAAGTCATTGATACAGTATATATCATTTGTCCAAATCTACGCGTATTCACAACTTGTCCACTACCACCACAGTTTGAACACTCTCTGATTCCACTGGGCTCAGCTCCAGATCCCTTGCAGCTTTCACACACCCCACGTATGGGGAGATTTATTATCTTAGTAGTTCCAGCAAATGCTTCCTCTAATGTCAAGTCAATGTCAATAACTATTTCATGCTCCGGCCTACCGAATATGAAGTCTCTAAAGAATCTATCAAATATTGATTCAAAACTTCCTAGACCGAGGTCTTTAAAAATTTCATCAAAATAAGAGCTACTACTTCTAAATACTTCATCACTACTATATGCTCCTGATAGACCTGCGTGTCCATATGTGTCGTATATTATCCTCTTCTCGTCATCACTAAGTACGGCATATGCCTCGCTAATCTCCTTAAATTTTTCTTCCGCCTCTGGCGACTTATTTCTATCTGGATGATACTGCAATACTAATCTGCGATAAGCTCTTTTAATCTCCTCTTTAGTGGCATTTCTGGGAACACCCAATATCTCATAGTAATCCTTTTTACGTCCACCATTCATTTTAGTCTATTTTATTAAAAAACTTTTGTATTATTTTAACACTATGGATACATCAAAATAAAGACAGCACCTAAAATATAATTAATAAGGATGGAAATTTAGGACCAAAACAATTAATGGAAAAATCAGGTGCTGGACGATGGGACAGAAGGAATTTGAGCTTCGACGAGAAATAGGATGGTTCGGATCATTTGCGATGGGATATGGTGACGTAGGAGCAGACATTTTTATTGCTCTTGGAGTCGTGACGCTTTATGCAGGTGGCGCTTCGCCAATTGCCTTTTTAGTAGCTGCAATTGCTTATGTAGCCATAGGGCTGGCATATGGAGAACTAGCGCCCGCATATCCATATGCTGGAGGCGTACATGTATATTCATTAAGAGGACTAAACGCATTAGTCAGCTTCGTATCTGGCTGGGCGCTAATGCTAGACTATGTTCTTTGCATATCATTATTCGCAGTAGCATCAGCAGGATATTTGAAATTTATTTTTCCAACGATAGGTGAGATGCAAATTAACTTACAAATATTGCACATAAGTGGAATCGGCATAATAGCGGCATTTCTCGTCGCACTACTGATAATCTTAAACTACATCGGAGTAAAGTATTCTTCAGGCTTTATTTCTATGCTCGTAATTGTTGGACTTCTTATTCAGGGACTCATACTTGTCTCCGGTTACTTATTAAAGTTTGACCTGAATACATTTTTTAAACAAATCAATATTTTTGGAAACCCAACTCATATTGAGGAAGTGGGATATCTACCATTTTTTGATGTTTCGACGAATAATTTCTTGTATGGACTGACCCTAGCCATGTCTTCTTTTATAGGAATTGAATCAATAGCCCAAGCTGCGGAAGAAACAAAAAGACCATATAAATGGATTCCCAGAGCTGCTAAATTATCAGTAATAACTGTACTAGCATCTGTAATTTCCTTCTCATTCCTAACTACTGGATCGCTCAGTTGGGAAAAGCTTGCCGAGTCGATAGAAAATCCAGTGGCTGTCATGGTTAGGAATTATCCTGTTGTGGGTTCTTATTTTGCTCCTTTAGTGGCTGTTGCTGCGTTCGTACTTTGTTTAGCATCTTCCAATACAGGCGTTATAGGTGCCTCTAGGTTAGTTGCAAGCATGGGAAAGTTCCAGCTCCTCCCAAGCTGGCTTTACAAAATACATCCATCGTTCAGAACCCCGACTAGAACGTTGCTATTATTCGGATTGATTGGGCTAATCCTATGTATACCTGGAGACATTCCATTTTTAGCTAGTTTGTATAATTTTGGTGCACTACTAGGATACATTGTACTGATGTTAAGTTTAATTACATTGCGAATAAAAGATAGCAATGTTTATAGACCATGGAAAATGCCTCTTAACATCATACTAAACATTAAAGGAAAAAACATTGAAATATCAATTTTGGCTATTATAGGACTTATAAGTACAACTATACTCTGGATTCTTGTCATATTACTACATCCAGCTGCACGAGTCGCGGGATTCTTATGGCTAGGAGTCGGACTATGTGTATACACTCTTTACAGAAAGTCAATCAATCGTCCAATCGTTGATAAAAAGACCGGGACTCAACTTGTTATTCCACAGGCATACAAAATGCATGCTTTATTACTCGTAAGACCGCTTGAAGAATTAGAAACTGTTAAAAAATCAATATTAGAAAATCTTGACACTAGGTTTGTGATAAGATTATTAAGTGTTATCGATCCATATAAATTTGGAATTAAAGCAACAGTTGAGGAACTTGAACATATTAAAGAGCAAACGCAAAAAGAACTTGAAATATTGGCTCAAGAGTTGAGAAGTCTTGGTTATGAAGCATACTCTTCAGTGATTATTGGTGAATTACTGAAGAGCGTAGAGGTAGAGGCCATAAAGAATCATGTCGACGCCGTAGCAATTATAAAGAGAATTGCTGAAAAGGCATCAATTGAAAAAGGACCAGAAGATGAGTTATTACAACAATTGCTAAAGAAAAAAATAATAACAATTATTGTTAAGCGATCTATTTAAACCTCACAACTAAATTTAAATTCTGCCAAATAACATAATTTTATTAAGTTAAATCATTTAAACATATAAAAAAATATAATCGCATACAGTTTACTACAAATAATTTATCTATTTGATTTTGAAGAAGGTTAATATTGCAAAAATAAATATAAAATTATTGTGGAAACGTGGATTGCTAATTTTGACGATGTATTAAACAAGTTTTATGGTAAGTCCACTATACATTTTGTGCCTTTTGGAAACCCTATAAGAAGAGATGATGCGGTAGGAATATACATAGTTCATAAATTAATGAAAATTATAAAAAATAAAAGAATAGTTGGATTAAAAATTCACTTAGCAAGAAATAACATCGATTCGATATTTAGTAAAATTCAACATAACGACTTAGTTATTATTTTTGATGCAATTAGAGCCGATATAGAACCCGGTTCGATAATTTTTACTAGTCTTAATTCTGCAAAATATGGACTTTTCGGAACACATAATATCCCTCTGAAAATTATGTTTGATTTTAAACTGCTACCAGAGAAATCATACATACTTGGCGTAGTTCCATATGATTTAGGTATTGGAAAAGGCTTGTCTCCGTACATTAAAAACATAGCTGACGAGATAGTTAAGATTCTATATAAGAAAATAGGTGATAGAAATAATGAATAGTGAATTTTTACTAATATTCGGCATTGTTTTAATCATATTATGTAATCTTTCTGTATATATAATGGTAGGAATAGTAAGCAAAAGATCTGCTGGAAACTCGCCTAAATTCGATCCATTCATGGGGGGTGAAGAAAACATACCACCGAGAGGACATTATAGATCTGAGCTTTTTGTTTTTGCCGTTCTTTTCCTAGTTGCTGAAAGTTATGCATTAATTCTTGTTGGGTCATACCTATCTCTAAATGTGTATAATGTCTTGTTATACCTACTAGGTGGTGCAGCTGTAATACTGATCTCAATATGGTGGTTAGTCACTGCAGGAGGCGTCAGGATTTGAAAACAAACATCAAGTCATGGGCTCAGAAAAATTCATTATGGCTATTCCATGTAAATGCAGCTTCATGCAACGGTTGTGATATTGAATTTGTTGCTTCTCTTACACCGAGATACGATATTGAAAGACTAGGGGCTCAGCTTGTACCTAGTCCTCGACATGCCGACGTGCTTGTAGTCACCGGAACGGTTAATCCATTAATGCGTGAAAGATTGAAAAGAATTTATGAACAAATACCCGAGCCAAAATATGTAGTTGCACTTGGTGCGTGTGCGGGTGGTGGAGGTGTAATGAAGGGATGCTATAATGTTAGTCATGGTGTTGATAAGGTCATACCTGTCGACCTTTTCATACCCGGTTGTCCTCCAAGACCAGAAGCCATAATTTACGGATTAATGAAATTGCGAGATAAAATAAGTGGTGGTAGCCATGAGTGAAGATAAGCTTAATGAATTGCACAATCTTAAAATTAATAAAGAAAAAAATAAGATAATGATTGAGACAAGTCCAGCCGATATCAGAGATGTTTCTAGATTTATTATAGAAAAGATGGGTGTGAAACACTTAACTGCAATAACTGGAATTGATGAGGGTGAAAAAATATGTATAATTTATCATTTTTGGAGTGAAGGTAATTTTATTAATATCGTTACTAGGCTTCTCAAGACAGAGCTAAAAATAGAGTCTATAACGGATATTGTTCCAGGAGCATTATTATACGAGGCGGAAGTACATGATATGCTTGGGGTCTTCTTTCATGGCAACCCATTAATGGGGACTCATCTCCTGCTTCCTGATACTTATCCGGAAGATATACCTCCGCCTCTCCGAAAAGAAATCACTCCAGAAGAGATAAGGAGGAGGATGTTGCTTGAGTGATAAAGATCAAGCGGAAGAAAAATTAGCAAAAATATCTACAGGGCTAATCCAATACTCTCCAGAGGGATTGGTGCCTTTTGGCCCGGTACATCCAGCACTTAAGGAGCCGGAATACTTCAAGATAATCCTTGAAGGTGAAAAAATTGTTCAAGTAATCCCTCGAATAGGCTATGCTCATAGAGGAATAGAAAGAGCGTTGCAGGACCGTAATTGGATACAGGCAATTTACCTCGTCGAGAGAATTTGTGGAATCTGTAGTTTTTCTCATAGTTTAGCGTTTGTCCAGACAGTCGAAAGTCTGACTGAACTTGAAATACCTAGGCGTGCAAGATACATCAGATTAATCATAGCAGAATTAGAGAGGATACACAGTCACTTATTGTGGTTAGGACTAGTTGGTTATTGGACCGGTTTTGATACACTATTCATGTGGATTTGGAGAGATAGAGAACGTGTTTTAGATTTAATAGAATTAATAACTGGCAACAGAGTCCATAAGTCATACGCAACAATCACAGGCGTTCGCCGAGACCTACCAGAAAATATCGAGAGACATATCCAACCAGCCATGAAGTACCTCTCTGATCGAGTAAAATTTTATAAAGAAATTATAAACAGCGAAGCTACCATCTTGATACGGACCAAAGGCATAGGATGGGTCTCTCCGGATGTTGCTGTGAGGTTATGTCCCGTTGGGCCGCTATTAAGATGCATGGGATTTAAACGTGATGTAAGAACCGATGATCCTTATGCAGCGTATGATGAAATAGTCCCAGATGTGAAAACCTCAACTGACTCAGATGTTCATTCCCTACTTAATTTAAGATTAGATGAAATAGAAGACTCTATAAGAATGGTCTTAGAAGCCATTACATCCATTCCGACAGGACAAGTAAAATCATCTATTCCAAGAGCAATTCCAAGGGGTGATGCTATGGGACATGTGGAGGCTCCTCGCGGGGAGTTATTTTACTTTGTAAGGTCCGAGGGCGGAAATAAACCTGTTAGGGTAAAGATTAGGACACCAACCCTAGCTAATATTCTTACCGCGACTGAGATGCTTAAAGGACACACTCTAGCAGATGTACCAGTTGTATTAACAGGAATGGACCCCTGCTTTGGATGTATGGACAGATTGACCATCATAGATATAGGGGAAGGAAAAAGATGGCAAATTAATGGCGAAGAACTCAGGAGGTATGGTATAGAGTGGTATAATAAAAATAGGTGAATGATAAAGTGATCAACTGGATATTCCAATTACTCGTATTTCCTGGCCTTACATTTTTTGTTTGGATAGCCTTTGCGTTTGAGTGGCTTGAACGAAAGACGGCCGCTAAGATACAAAGCAGAGTAGGACCATTGACTGCAGGACCGAAGGGATTTTTACAACCAGTTGCAGACTACTTTAAACTCATTTTCAAGGAAGAGATAATACCGAGAAATTCAGACAAATTTGTATTTCTATTTGGTCCCCCCTTGTATTTCTCAGTTCCGGCCATCGGTGCTGCCTTCATTCCGATATTAGGAGAAAAAGGGGTCTTAAGTCACAGCTATGATTTACTCTTCATACTATTCATAATGGCATTCTCAGTACTAATGGCATCTATGCTAGGCTATGCTGCCGGTGGAAGATATTCTACAATTTCAATAGGGAGGCTAGTCTTACAATATACTAGTTATGAAGTTCCGCTAATCTTGAGCATACTTGCCCCTGCTCTTTTAGCAAGAGGTCTCTCATTAAGCAAGATTGTATCCTCTCAGATAAGTCATTGGCATGTTTTTTATGCGCCAATCAGCTTTGCGGTATTCTTGATCGTCTCTTTAGCTGAGCTAGAAAAGCCTCCATTTGATATTCCGAGTGCCAAAACTGAAATAGTCGCTGGATGGATGACGGAATTTTCTGGAAGACCATTAGCATACATTAAACTTACTAAAAATCTTAACTATGTATTCTTATCATCATTAGCAACGACACTATTTTTAGGAGGCCCATTACTACCAATAGATGTCCAAGATGAATTCCTTAAGACTATTCTATTTTTATTGGTTTTCCTCATCAAGACTTTTAGTGTAGGATTCCTCATATTCATAATTAAGTCAGCGCTAGCTAGGATAAAAATAGAGCAAGCGACCTCACTGTTATGGGTGATAACTACGCCACTTAGTTTCTTGCAACTTTTACTCATAGTATTATTCAGGTGAAAAATATGAGAAGAAAAATCGGGATAACTATTCCTGAAATGATTAAAACAGCATTCAGTACAAAGATAACAAAAAGCTACCCATTCAAAGAACTTGATGTCTCAGAAAGATTTAGGGGCAAACTAGAAATTGATCCTGACAAATGTACGGGATGTGGCGTCTGCGCTATTGTCTGTCCTGCGTCCGTAATAACAATGGTCGAGGTAGGAAAAAGAAAATTTAGGGACAAAGAGGTCACCATAAGGAGGCCAATATTCAATCTTTATAATTGTATATCATGTGGACAATGTGTTGATGATTGCAGATTCAATGCGCTACGTCTAACTAAGGAATTTGAACTAGCCGTTTTTGATAAAAATTCATTGGTAATGAAAAAGGCGATAGAACATGTCGAGTGAAGTCGCTATTATATTATCTATAATCTTGATAACTACCTCAATAATATCTCTAGCGTCTAAAACTATATCACTCTCTCTTATAATGCTCTTTTATTCTTGCATCGTGTTGAATATTATATTTATCACGTATGGTGCACCAATAATAGCACTGGTCCATCTGACGATCTTTGCCGGAGCGGTCTCAGTTATGCTGCTCGCCACAATAGTTATTACAGGAGAAGCTGATCTTAGAATAGATGGAAAAAAGAATTATATTATTTCAGCGATTCTCATCATAATTATTACGAGTCTTATAGGCATCTACATATCTAATAGAATTTCAATAATAGAAAATAGTGGTCCTAGGGGTGAATTATTAGAGTTTATTTGGAATTACAGACCATGGGACCTTTTGGTCATGATAATAATTCTGGCTGCATCGATGGTGACAGTTTTGAATTTATTATCGAGAAGGGGGGAGCAGTAATGCTTGAACAATCAATACTGTTTACATGCTCATTCGTTTTAATTATAATTGGATTATTTTCTATTATTTATTCAAGAAATTTAATAAAGACGATGATGTCTTTTCAGATACTTGTCTTTGGGGTTAATCTAGCACTGTTTACAAATAGTCTGGGTGGAGGACCTGATCTATTTGCTAATACGTTGGTTTTATTCTCTATATTAGTTGGCGCAGGTGTCGAGGCCGTCGGCTTAGCGCTGGTTATCCAGCTTTATCGAAGATACGGTTCACTTGATCCGCATATGCTAAGGAGGTTGAAGCAATGAATATAGCAGCATGGCTCTTATGGCTCGTACCTCTAGTAGCCTCACCATTAGTAATAGTACTATCAAAAATAGGGAGGAGAGCAGTAGAGATTTTTTCATGCTGTGTAACGTTTATTTCTTTCATACTTAGCCTAGTAAATTCTGCTTTATATTATCACCCATCAGTTGAGAAAATCACGTATTGGTTACCGTTGATGAATTTATTCATTGACATTAAAATAGATGGAATCTCTACATTGTTGTCAGTTTTTATTTCTTTTTTGTCGTTTATCATTGTTTTGTATTCTGTAGGGTATATGTCTCATGAGTCGTCATATACTCGCTACTACTCTCTTATACTACTTTTTATCGGCTCGATGTTGGGCCTCATAATGGCTGGCAACCTAGTACAACTATACTTCTTTTGGGAGATGGTGGGCATATGTTCAGCACTATTAATAGCTTTTTATAACATGCGTGAAAGTGCAAGGAGGGCCGGCTTCAAGGCATTTTTAGTCACAAGAATTGGAGATGGAGCATTTTTAATTGCAATCATACTTACATATGTAGTTGCAGGAAGCATTGAACTTGACGCGGCTATATCTACGCTTAGAGACACTTCACATTTTGGAAACATCGCTTGGATAATTTCCTTGTTATTCATTATAGGGGCGATGGCTAAATCTGCTCAGGTCCCCCTCCATGTATGGCTTCCTGACGCAATGGAAGGCCCGACGCCGGTAAGTGCTTTAATACATGCAGCCACAATGGTTAATGCAGGGGTTTACCTATTAGTTAGAATTTCACCAGTCCTGCTTGAACTACCTAATCTGCTATTTTTAGTTCAAATCATTGGACTTTCTAGTCTTTTACTCGCTGGTCTCTGCGCAATTACAAGCACGGATATAAAGAGAGTATTAGCATACTCAACAATTAGCCAGATCGGACTAATGTTCTATGCTATTGGATTAAAATTTTGGGAAGGCGCAATTTATCATTTGATAAGCCAAGGCATCTTCAAGGCTCTAGGATTCCTAGCCGCAGGCGCAATCCTCATGATGTTAGGTACTGGAAACATCGATGAGTTGGGTGGACTGAAAAAATACATGAAGTATACCTATCTTAGCTTTAGTATCGCGGTACTAACTATGAGTGGATTCCCTCCCTTTATTGGTTTTTGGAGTAAAGATACTATTTTATCGAAAACTATTAATGAAGGATGGATTTTAACAATAATGATTATTTTATCTTCATTACTAACTACAATCTACGGCTTCAGATTATTATTCAGAGTTTTTCACGGAAGCGCGAAGACGCAAAAAGTACCTAATGATGCACCTATAATTATGTTATTGCCAATGCTTATTCTAATTCTGTCAACAATCGCTTCGTGGCCACTCTTGTTAATTCAAAAATTCATTAATTTTGAATTCACTCTTCATTTAGAACCAGTGACTATAGCTCTAAGTTTAGTAGTCTTGGCTATTGGAGTTGGCTTAACATTCACGATTAACTATAAGTACAAATATACATTTGACAATATAATAGCTAAATCAGACACCTTGCTAAAATTAAGAAGCATCCTTTTACAAGGGTTTGGATTTGATTCGATATATCAAAAAATAATTGATAATACAATTCCAATTATTTACAACTCTGTTAGACGTATTCAGACTGGAATTCTCAACGTTAACATGACATACATATTCGTCATCATTATAGTAATAATTATTTTATTTATGGGTGGGATATTATGAATTCTTGGCTTCTAAATATAATGATGATATGTTTTACAGTCGCGATGGCTGTAATGATTAGCGATGCATTTCTTGTAAGAATAAAAAAATGGCGATTATCAGTTACTTTTATCCTCACTGCTGCTTCTTTATTGTCTTCACTTACGCTTTTAATGATTAATTGGTCCGATGTTCAAGGAAGATACTTATTTATCAGAGCTTCTGAGTCGTTGTTTTCGACACTCTACATTATTGATAGTCTTGGCTATATTGTTATTTTGTTGATTTTGATGATTAGCACCATTGTAGTATTGTATTCTAAGTATTATATTGACGCGAATGAAAACATAGGACCTTACTTCAGCCTTATCCTTCTACTGGCGGTATCATTGATTGGCGTCGTCGTGGCAGGAGATTTATTAGTCCTGTTCTTATTCTGGGAGGCAATGAGTATCTGCGCTTACGGATTAGCATCGTTTAATAGAGAAGATCAGCTATCCCTTGAGTCTACGATGAAGTATCTTATTCTTGCTGGTTCAGGCAGTTTAATAGCGCTATTAGGCATAGGATTAATCTATAATGAAGTCGGGAGCTTATTGATAAGCGACATCAATAGCATAAACTTTTCAACATCAAGTATCGGTATACTAGGAATATTGTTTCTATTAATCGGACTAGGTGTCGAAATAGCGATATTTCCTATGCAAACTTGGTTACCTGATGTTTATGCATCTACACACCCACCAATCGCGTCATTGTTTGTAGGCGCTACCAAGACGACTTCATTTTATGCAATTATAAAGATCCTACAGCAAGCTATCTCTCTGGACTCCTCACCAACTCAATTAAGTTTATTCCTAGCATCCTTAGCAATTTTGACTATGTTTGTAGGCAATTTTAGTGCATTTTATCAACCTAATCTTCGTAGATTATTGGCATTTTCCTCGATAGTTCATGCCGGATACGCATTGGCATCCATATCTACATTGAGTACTCTTGGATTCATTGTAGGCGTATTTCATCTATGGAATTACGGCATTGTTAAATCAATTCTCTTTCTATTGTCCGGCATAATAAGTAAAAAATATGAGGATGCCGACATAAATAGACTTGCTGGTATTGGAAACAAGGATAAGATGATAGGCTTCTTATTTGCCGCTTCAAGCCTAGCGATGGTCGGCTCACCTCCATTCGGATTATTCTGGAGTGAATTATTAATCATAAAGTCTCTATTCGATGCAGGTGGTAGTTTTGGCTTTATGCTCGCTATCAGCGTTATAGTAAATATTATTATATCAATCGGTTACTATTACAGAATAATAAACACTATTAGCCTAGGTGTAAGAGTTGATAATGTCCCAATGCCAAGCTATGACAGAAAAATGCTGATACCCATCTTTGTTTTAATCTCTTTAAGCCTCACTATTGGTATAGCACCATGGATACTGCTCAACTTGATCATATAAATTGTTTGATTTATCTACATATAAAAAGCTTTTATATGGAGCTGCATATATAGCAATAATAAACCATGAGGTGGGATAGAATAATAAAAGAAATCAGTTCGATTGATCAGGCAATAATAATAGAAGAGAACGTCGTTAAAGGATATTACACATCGATTCTTGAAAGCATTAAAGAGTGGATAATGGTGGAAGAGGACATAATGAATAGCTATCAAAGGTTTAATAATCCAATTATCAATAACCTAATAGAAGATTCAAAAAATACAATTAATATTTTAAATAGGATTCTTAATGAAATTAGTGGTCTCATAGAAATAAGAAATCAAAGAGTACGGCTACTACAAGAATTAAAACAAACGACAAGCCAATAATCAATACTATCAAAAAAGTCCTAAAGCGCATCTTCTCGACTTTACCTTATCCATTAATTCTCTTATCGCCTTTTTTAAATACACGAATTCTACTCATGCGTGGGGGGCGGGATTTGAACCCGCGCGGGCTTCATCAGCCCAGTGGCTTAGCAGGCCACCCCCCTACCGGGCTAGGGCACCCCCACAAAAGCTCCCGTAATTTCTCTTTTTAATTTCATTTCTGCACATGCGCTATTGGTTACTTGTAATGTGGGCATCACCTAGAAGAAATAAGAACTTAAATATAGGTTTTGGCACAGTTTTATTCTATAATTGGCTTCTTACAACGTTGGATAATGTTAAGGAGATTGTATTGGCTGCATGCTGTCAACAGACTCTCAGTCTGGATACATAACATTTTTATCACAGCTAGCTAAGAACTATAACGAGGCTTTTATGATGGGGGAAAGAAAAGCAACCCCACATCATGCTACGAGGAGAAGTACTATTCTACGGTTGTTTGGATGGCTGAGCTTATTTACTATGCTATCGCTTAGTTCTGTGAAAGGACAGATCGAGAAGTTCTATAAAGATTTTCCGCTTTACAGCAGAGGTGAAATGAAGAAGAGGTGGGCAATGGTAGTAGACTTGAGGAGATGCACTGGTTGTTACGCATGTCAAGTTACTTGCAAGGTGGAGTTTGGCGTTCCGTTTGAAGGCTTCAGAACATGGTTAGAGACATACGAGTATGGATTATATCCAGAAGTTAAAAGACTCTTCCTCCCACGAATGTGTAATCACTGTGATAATCCACCATGTGTACCGGTCTGCCCTGTACAAGCCATATACAAGAGAGATGACGGAATAGTTCAGATAGACCAGTTGAAATGCATCGGCTGCGGCTACTGTGCGGAAGCATGTCCATATGGAGCGATATATAAGAACAATGCCACAAACACGTACGATAAATGTACATTTTGCGAACACCGTTTAGCGCAAGGGCTTCTTCCAGCTTGCGTCTCTAACTGCTTTGGTAAGGCCATGTACTTCGGCGACTTAGCTGATCCTAATAGCATAGTTTCTAGACTCATCAGTGAAAACAAAGTGCAGCTCCTCAAGCCATATTTAGGGACGGAGCCGATGGTCTACTACATTGGACTCGACGAGACGCTGATAACGGGTGTAAGCGCTAGGGTGAAGGTAATCTCACCTAGAACTGGGGTTAAGGAGGTGTCTGCTATATGAGTCTGCCAGCTACACTTAACTGGGACCTAATGGTGGCTCTGTACTTCTTCTTCTCTGGCATAAGTGTAGGAGCTATTATTCTCGCATGTTTACCGCTAGTATTCGGGTTCAAGAGATACCGACCGATCGCAGGGCTTGCCCTCATCACGGGATTAGTGTTCGGCATAATGACAGCACTAGTCATTTTACCACACCTTACTCAACCAGCTCGTTGGTGGACTTTGGCTACCGTCATTCAAACAGCATCTCCAATGTCATGGGGCGTCTTCATACTCATAAGCTATCTATTGCTCATACTGGTAGGAGGCAGGCTCGCCTATGGTTCGGCCTTGATGAACATATATAATCAGAGTACAGGGATGGCGAAGACGTTCTATAAAATCCTATTACTCGGCAAAACGGACATAACACACGAAGCCGAGAAACGACAGGCAATGATAGCCAGAGTGATCTTCGGCGCAGCATTCCTTGTAAGCCTTTTATTTGTCTACCAAGGTTTCGAAATAGGCATCCTCGCGGGAAGACCTCTCTGGTACAGCACCATCACACCGTTCCTGTTCATACTCACATCAGTCGCATCAGGCTTCAGCCTAGTGATGATTGGATGGATTGTTCTGAATAAATACTTTACAAAACAAAAGGAATTGCGCGTAGATATGTTATCTGAGCTGGCTGTTATTACACTGGCGATTCTAGTCATACTCGTCGGGCTAATCATAGGTGAATATATAACTGTGCTTAGCGCTGATGTCTATAAACGATTAGCCATCTCAGCTCTTTTCATCGAGCCCAACTTATACATCTTCGTGTTAATAGGGATTGTGCTAGGGGCGATAATCCCGGCGATACTTTTAACTATTCCACGAGGAAGGAACAACGTCGCGGTGCTACTTCTATCTTCAATACTAATCACAGTAGGAATGTTTGCGGTAAAGCTGGGAATATTGATTGCTGGACAGATGTTTGCCAAGGTACCGTCCTTACCCCCTTCGCTGACTAAAGTATTAATGTCTCCTCTTGAAGCGCAGCTGGGAGTTGGGGCCTTGGCTTTAGCGATATTACTGTACCTATTATTTGTCTGGCTGCTTCCATGGAGACACGTTGTTGGAGGTGTTGAATGAAAATGGTCAACAGGAGAACTGTTCTTAAGGGCTTAACGTTAGCAGGTCTGGGCGCGGTGTCCGTATACGGTTACATGCCGCTTATAGAGAAATTTGCTCTGCGGGAGTTACAAGAAGGGGAACAGAAAAGTCTCATGGCGAGACCAGCTAAAGAGGAATTCCAAGTGAAATATACTGCTGACGTGATGTGCCCCTCTGAGTGTGGATTAGAGGTATGGGTGAAAGATGGTGTAGCACATCGCATCTACGGAAACTACGCCTGTCCCTACAATGATGGCGCAATCTGTGGAAAGGGTGCAGCAGGTCTAGGGCTAGTGTATTCCCCCTACAGGATAAGAAAGCCGATGATAAGAGTTGGTGAGAGAGGCGAGGGCAGATTTAAGGAGGTTAGCTGGGAAGAGGCCATAGACTATATAGCACGAAAAATGATAGAAATCAAGAAGAAATATGGACCAGAATCTGTCATCGTAGACACTGGTGATGTAACTGACAGAGACCAGTATTGGCGTCTCGGATTCGCATTTGGCACACCAAACTGCGTCGAACATGGCGCCATATGTGATACTCCAAGACGCCATGGCCCCAAGCTCATGTTTAACGGAAAGAGGATAGAGCCTGACATCATGACGCCTAGGCTAGTAAGGCAGCCAGATGGTAGTTTGGCGTGGGACAGAACGCATAGGGCCAAGCTGATTATCTACGCTGGATGGAATCCTTTCCTCGCAACAAGGATAAACTGGGAGAGTAGGGGAACTGTAGCGGCTAAGGTTGAGAATGGTTGTAGGGTCATCGTCATAGACCCCGTGTTCAGCAACACGGCGACCCAAGCGGACATGTGGGTTCCTATAAGGCCGGGAACCTTAGCGGACCTCTTCGCGGCGATGCTGCGCTATATACTCGAAAACGATGATCCGAAAGACCCCACAAGACGTTACATAGATTGGGATTTCAAGAAGTATTCTATTGGGTGGGAAGACTTCGAGAAGGCGTTCCGAGAATGGTGGGATAAAACAGATCCCATTAATGGTCTGAAATACTTCACCCTCGAATGGGCTGAGAACCGTACCGACATCCCGAAAGAGAAGATAAAGGAATTAGCTCACTTGTTTGGGATAACGAAGCCGGCCGCACTTGTCTGGGGTATGCAGGCTCCTGGACATCATTACAACGGCTATTGCGCCTCGATTCTAGGAACAGTCCTCAACGTTATTACAGGAAACTTCGACGCACCGGGAGGAGCGATAGATACTGAGATAGTCAAGTCTAGCAAAGGCGGAACAGCTACAGGTAAATGGATGCTGAGCAAGAAGGTCAAGAGAGTAGTTAATGGTCAGGAAGTAGAGGGAACAGTAGCAGAGCTCCACATGGATCATTATAGTGACTGGCCATCGGCTTGGGACGATGTTGTCGGCGACTATCCTAGAAGGTTCCGAGAGGGCGTTACAATCAGATACGGATCATTCCGCGGACACAAGTATCCAATCAAGGCCTACATACTAAGAACAGGTAACTCTGTTATAACTGCCGGCGCTACATGGGACTGGATAGATGCCCTGACTGCAAAAGAAGGCGGCGAGTACAAGGTAGAGTTGGTGGTTGTCATTGATACAATATTTTTGGAGACGGCCCTGTATGCCGATGTTCTCTTGCCCGAGGCAAGCTATCTAGAAAGGATGAGCCTCTCAGATATCTATCCAACATATCCTGTGATTTTCCTTAGGGACGCCGTCATAGAGCCATTGCACGAATCAAAGAAGCCAACTGATATAATGAACATGTTGGCAAAGAGACTGTATGAACTAGGAGACAGAGACATAAGGCCAGAAGACTTCTGGGAGAAGTACAAAAGCGAGGAAGACTTCGTCAACGAGATGCTTGAAGTAGCCCCGGGAAGGCCCAACGTCGGTCAGCCTCTCCCCTACCCGCAGTACCCGGAGGGCTACACAATAATTGGTGACCCCGAGTCTCTTGAAAAGGGCGAGGTCACTATTGACCATGAGAAAAAGGTGATTAGGGGAAGACCTCTCACCGTGAAATGGTTAAGAGAGCATAAAGGCGTGGCCGTTTGGCCGATGAGCTGGTATCGATATCGGAAATGGGATGAGGAGAAGAAAGAATGGGTACCTAACAAGGCTTGGCCTCCAACGGCGAGTAAAATGATAGAGTTCGTCTGGGACTACACTACAACAGATGGGAAGAGACAAGGCATGTACTCCTCAGCCAATGCCAGGATCGAAAAGACAGGTGAAATACCGAGAGGACTCCGAGAGATAGGATTCGAGAAGTTCCCAAGGACCTTTTACTGGTTCGAAGCAAAGTACAACCCATATACAAATCCGAAAGTCGCATACTTGAAGAATGAGTATCCCTTCATGCTAATAAGCGGTAGAGTGCACCATGCGATGAGTGGAACCCAAATGGTAGCGGCTCTCGGGCAAAGCCCGGCTGAAGGCACATGGACACCCCTTAATAAAGAAGTTGAAGTCGAGGTGGAGGACTTTACGCCCACAGGTGTCATAACCCGTAAAAAGAAATTCCTCGAAGGAGAGTGGGCTGTTGGCACAGTTTGGATAAACAGCGCTGACGCGGCTAAACTAGGTATTAAGATGGGAGACCTTGTAAAGGTGGAGAATCACTTGAAAAGGTCCGTCGTAGGCCGTGCATACGTAAGTGAAGCCATTAAACCAGGCGTCGTAAAGATAGCTTTTGCAGCTGGCGGAAGATTCAGTCCAGGAATAGGCCCAACCTACGTTCACAAAGATTATACACCTGACTACAATATGCTCGTGATTCCAGACAATCTCACACCAATAATGGGACAGCCCGCTTTTACAGCCATTCCTGTAAAGGTAGAAAAACTCTAAAATCACCCTATTTTTCTTTTTATGACAAAATCCATGAATGATATGCTTGAATGGTTTATGCTAAGAGTGTCAATATATGACTTCTTAAGATGTATATTTCTTTTCGGTCCAAAAACAGAAATTCTAGCATCACTTTATAAGACGCAGAAAAATCCCTACACCCAAAAATTATCTGAATATGACATGGCTAAGATAAGTATTTTAGAAGAGGAACATACTCGCATATTCATAAACCCAGCGACCATGTCGGCCGTACCATACGCCTCACACTACCTTTCTTCAACGGGGCTCTTAATGGGAGATGTGACTTTTTCGCTCAGAAAACGCTACATAGAACTGGGATACGTCCTAGATGACAGAACATTTTCAGAAGATCATGTAGGAGTTGAGCTCGAGTTGATTTATCTACTGGCGGCTAAGACAATAAACGCTCTTAACGAAGGTGACAATAGTAAACTGAAAGAACTTGTTAAGAATCAACGCGACTTCATAAAGGACCATATGCTGAGGTGGATTCCTGCATTCTGTTCGGCTATCAAGAACAACACTAGTGAAGATAGTTTTTACTACAACCTAGCTACATTATTAGAGTCATTCTTAAAGGACGACGCGGCAAGGCTCGACCTATTTCTAACCAAGACTAGAACAATCACATCACTATAGACTCAAAGGATTGTTGCATAGCAATGCATATTTGTTTAGGGCGGAGCAGAATGTGCCTTACTGTGATGAGATTGCAGGGACACAGCACAGCGAATAACGCTCAACAAGCCGTCTCCCGATCCATGATAGGGACAACATTACAGGAACCTCAATAAGCGGCCCTATGACTGTGGAAACAGCTACTAAGGGATAGTCGGCAAAGGCGGTGAGAGCTAGGGCAATGGACAACTCAAAATTTCGCCCGGTTACATGAAATCCAACAGTAACAGACTTGTTCATTGGCAGCCTCATTCCAAAGCAGGCGAGAAGTGTGCCGACAAAGAATAACGTGAAGAAAAATAGGCTCAATGGCAGAACCATATAACCAATCAGCATTGGAGCATTGGAGATGGCCTCACCTTTCAAGGCAAACATCACGACTAAAGTCCCGAGTAAGGCGGCCAGTTGTATCTTCCCGAGGACTGGAGTAAACTGCATCCGAAACCACTGCTCCCCTCTCACCCTCAAAGCTGCCCGCTGGGTCAGATATGCCGCAATAAGCGGTAGAACAAGATACATGAAGGTACTTTCCAAGATCAATCCAGCGGGAACCAGGACCCTTCTCCCAACAAGCAAGTAGATCCAAACAGGGACGGAAACGATTTGGATCAGGCTATTCCAGGCCATAAGACTGACGGAGAGCGGATTGTCAGCGCCTCCAAGGTCAGCCCATACAAGAACCATCCCGATGCAGGGCGCTATTCCCAGAAGTATCAGACCAGTCCAGAGGTCGGGATAGTTTTGCAGGAAGAGCCAGCCAAAAAGAAATAGTAGCAGAGGATTGACCAGGTAGTTGAGAAGGATTGATAAGAATGCTGGGCCCCCCTCTAACGCGGAGCGCCGTAGAGCGCGGAAAGGAACTTTAGCAGCTGTTGGGAAAATCATAAGGAAGAGACCCAATGGTATAAGAGGCTCAAGCCTCTCACTCAGGCTGGGAGCCAGATTGCCCAAAGCAAGACCTGCGCCCATGCATAACAAGATCATAGCGGGGAGTAATTTGTCGATGAGGGAGAGCTGTCCCACTAATCGCTTTTCATTCATATGCCCTGCACTCCTTTTCAGTTTGTGATCGTAGGCTTTTAATGGTACGTATATAGATTGTCGAGTGACGAGCCGCGAGGGTATCTTGCTTAATCGCTTTACCTTTCATGATCTCTATACTGTCTATATACATGTTTGGTTTCTCTTCTTTCGAACTCTCCATTTTGCTCGTCTCTTTCATCGGACAACTTATCAAAGAACTCTTCTATTTTAGGCATACTTGCCTCCTCAATTTTCAGACACGAGAGCAAGCACCTAGGCCCTTTCTAATCATGGCTCTGAAGCATTCCGACCTTGAGGACCCTTTTCTAAGTATATCAACTGAGCTTGTGCACTCCGCTCTATAATTATTACTTGGGAGCTTCATTATTAGGTATACATTATGATAATAGTGATCATGTTAATTGGTCGAAATTTAAACCTGTTTAAGGTGTTTTTATATTTAAGCGATAGCTTTCTAATTGTTAGGTGAGTAGTGAATGCCGGAGAAAATCATTGGTATCGACTTAGGCACGAGTAATTCTGCTGCTGCCGTAGTGATCGGCGGAAGGCCTACTATAATTCCTAGTATCGAGGGGGTAACCATGTATGGCAAGGCTTTTCCATCATATGTCGCATTTACTAAGGATGGACAGCTATTGGTAGGAGAGCCAGCCAGAAGACAAATGTTGACTAATCCGGAAGGGACTGTAACTGGATTTAAAAGAAAAATGGGGACGGATTATAAATATAAAATACATGGAAAAGAATTCACACCTCAGCAACTCTCTGCTTTTCTACTGCAAAAGATAAAAAGAGACGCAGAGGCTTTCCTCGGAGAAGAGGTGAAAAAAGCAGTCATCACAGTTCCAGCATATTTTAACGATAATCAGAGACAGGCAACTAAGGATGCAGCAGCCATCGCTGGACTGGAAGTCGCTAGAATTATTAATGAGCCTACAGCTGCAGCACTGGCCTATGGGTTAGATAAGCTTGAAAAAGAGATGAGAATACTTGTATTCGACTTTGGCGGTGGTACACTTGATGTAACTATAATGGAATTTGGTGGAGGTGTGTTTGAAGTTAAGGCTACTTCTGGAGACACACAGCTAGGTGGACGCGATATGGATGACGCAATTGTTAATTACATAGTTCAAAAATTTAAAGAGGAAACAAATATAGATCTGACTAAGGACCCAGCAGCTATGAACAGGATAAGGGAAGCCGCTGAAAAGGCGAAAATTGAACTTTCATCTGTACTAGAGACTGAAATTAACCTCCCCTTCATCGCTTATGATAGTTCTGGACCAAGGCATCTCACAATGACCCTGACGAGGGCGAAACTCGAGGAGCTTGTTTCTCCAATTATCGAGCGTTGTCGGGGGCCAGTTATGCAAGCACTCAGCGACGCCAAGCTAAAACCCGAAGATATTGATAAGATAATTTTAGTGGGCGGGCCGACAAGAATGCCAATCATAAGGGAATTCATCAAGAAAACGCTTGGAAAAGAGCCAGAGAGAGGAGTTGACCCAATGGAGTGCGTTGCTATGGGAGCCGCAATTCAGGCAGCAATACTCTCGGGTGAGTTGAAAGGTAAAGACATAGTTTTACTAGACGTGACACCACTCACACTTGGTGTTGAAGTATTAGGAGGACTCGTAGAACCAATAATTGAACGCAATACAACCATACCCGTAAGACGAAGCAAGATATTTACCACCGCATCTGACTTCCAAACAGCGGTGGATATTCACGTTGTTCAAGGAGAGAGACCAATGGCCGCTGATAACGTCTCTCTGGGAAGGTTTACTCTCTCCGGTATACCGCCCGCTCCTAGAGGTGTACCAAAAATAGAGGTAACTTTTGACATAAACGCAGACGGTATTCTAACGGTGACAGCAAAAGACCTAGGAACTAATAAGGAGATGAGCGTTAAGATAACTGCTCCGCATAGGCTCTCCAAAGATGAGATAGACCGAATGATAAAAGAAGCTGAAAAATATGCAGAAGAGGATAGACGAAAGAAAGAAGAAGCAATCCTCATAAATGATGCTGAATCATTGATATATAGTGTTGAGAAAGCTTTAAGCGATTTTGGTGATAAAATAACGCAAGAAACAAAGCAGAAGATCGAAGAGTCATTAAAATCCCTTAAAGATGCAATTTCTAAGAGAGACGTCCAGACAATTAAGAATAAGATGGAAGAATTGAGAAAAGCCGCTCAAGAAATAGGTGCCGTAATATATCAGCAAGCTCAGTCAACTCCTAAAGAGACTGAAAAGAAATGATGGAAAGACTCATCACTAGACAGGCTGCTTCTTCTTGACTCAGAAACATAAACTCCAGATTAAAATAGGATTCGAAGTTGAGGGGAAAAACATCAGTAGAGGAGAGCTTAAGAGATATCTAGCACCTATCACATTTGACGAAATTATACATAAATTACCAATCGATGGCGTAGCCTCAATAAGAGAAAATATATTGCAAATTAACGTTAATATCGAAATAATCAGGGGCGCTGAAAAACCCGCCATAAAAATTAATCAAGGAGATATTCTATTTTGGCCTCCAAATAATTCTATAATCATAGCACTGCAAAGTGGGCCAGCATTGCCACAATCTGTGAAAATAGGCACCATCGATGAGGGATTATCACAACTTAGCCATATAGATCAAGGTGCAAGAATAAGAATCAAGCCATTAGAGTAAATACACTACTTTTTCTTTTTTCCTTTACCTTTTTGAGCCTTCTTTTCCTTCGACACTATCTCCTCAACATGGACCGGCTCTTCTTCAGTTGCTTTCTTTACTGGTTGGCCTGCCCGCTTTGCCGAGGCTGGAACCTGAGGAGCGACTGGAGCGTAAATTCTGACTCTATTAGTGCCCGTTACGAGATTTATTATGCCTTTTCTGGCCAACGTAGTTAGTAAATCCTTTGCAATCGATAATCTTAAACCATATCTTTCAGATAAGACATACGGAGTTATGTATTGCTGAGTTCTGACGAACGCTTCTATTTCCGATAAGGATGGCGGTATAATACTCCCGATTCTCTTCTCAGGGCCTTTAGATTTTCCTGAATCTTTCTTTGCTGGCTTCTTAGCGCTCAACAAATATTATCGAATATAGATATTATTTAAAGTTACTTTTGATCATCATTGTAGTAGAAATGCAAGGTAGGTACAAGATTATAGGCAATGTTGCATTAGTCAGGCTCGATGTAAACAAAACAATTACTGAGAAAACAATCCAAGATATAATTTCAAAAAATCCAAACTTAATAGCAGTTCTAGGGTACAGGGGAATACGTGGAGAATATAGGACACCAGTTGTCGAGATACTGTGGGGCAAATTACCCGACGAAATAATGCATACTGAGTACGGAGTACACTATTACTTAGACCCATCTAGGTTGATGTTTAGCTTAGGCAATCTTTACGAACGGTTAAGAATGGCAAGTGTGGTAAGAAGCTGGGAAGTAGTAGTAGACATGTTTGCAGGAGTAGGCCAATTTACAATTCCAATAGCTGTACACGCAAGACCAAAAATAATTCATGCAATTGAGATTAATCCAATAGCATTTGATTACCTATTGAAGAATATTAATATCAATGGTGTAGAGAATATAGTAACTACTTACTTGTCTGACTGTAGAGAGATTACTAAAAAAATTGAAAAATCAGCTGATAGAGTCATCATGGGATACCTTCATGATACTATTGAATTCCTTCCCTACGCATTACAATGTATTAGTAAATCCGGCGGAGTCATTCATCTGCATCAACTTGTTCGAAAAGATGAGAAAGAAGAACTGATACAAAGGATAATCAATCTAAATTCAACTTATGGATTTACTACACATATATTGAAAAGCAGGGTTGTCAAGACCTATTCAGCAAATAAAATTCATCTTGTTGTTGATTTGTATGTAGTTAGTCAGGTAAATTAGTAGAGGATGAACAATAGTTACTTAAAAATCTCAACATCTTTTGAATTTGCTCTATAAATATTATCAATTTTGATTTAATTTTACTATCGATACTAGTCATGTCTATGTTATCCTTTATTGATTGTAGTTCTCCCAAAATTATAGCCAAAGATTCATTAATATTCGTTTTTCCGAAGTCGAGGAACAATGGGGGTAATTTATTAATAACGATGCCAATATCTCTTAGTAAACTAATTACCTCATGCGAATTTGACTTAATCTCTTGCATAAGATTTGTTATATCACTGATTGACTCCGCGATGTCGACAGTCGATAGAGCAATTACGGCCAATCCATAGATTTTCATTAAAGATATCTCTGATTTTGGTTGAATTATCGATTTTGATATAATCCTTGAAAGAATTAAAGAATAACCCAAACACTCATCAACATTCAACGATAAGTCTGAATTCTCACTTCTAAGTTCTAAGTATTTCGAGATCTCATTAAGACCTCTTACGATTGCCTGAATAAATGCCTTCAAACTTTGGGTAAAGTCTCTGTAAGATAATTCCGCAAATTCAATTTTTATTTTATCATCATCTTCATGTGAAATTATCATTCCTGGTATGTTCATTCTTAATTGTCTTAGCGTGTTTCTGCAACTATGTGTGAGCCCGCCTTCTTTGATAATGTTTATTTCGTCAAGCCCGGATAAGTAGGACCACTTAATTATTTCCTTGAGCTGATCAGCATCTATCCTAGCAATATTAATCGTATGGCTCCTTCGTATTTGTTTATTTGCAGGAATTATTCTTATAATGTAGGGTTCGACCGCCAGGAGTACAGATGAGCCTTTTTCTAGACCACTCTCCTCTACCCAGTCCTTGGGTAGTGTAATGATGTATGAACTGCCCCTGAGCTGCTGTATATTTCTCTCTAATAGTTTAGGCATTCCTAGAGAATATAGATATTTCGTATAAATATAGATTTATCACTCCTATAAATAACATTATTATAGAGCTATCAACCTCGGTTTTAGGAAAGCGAATTGGCTACAAAATTTAGTAAAGGAGGAATAAAGGCCATATTGCATATTTTCGTCGAATCTAATCAATTGGAAAAAGTTGCTGAAGAAATAACAAAATTACGTGAAACACTCGATGTATTCGAAGTTACAGGCGAGTTTGATATAATAGCCATAATTAATACAGAAAACATAGAATCTTTCCGTGAATTACTAAAAGACAAAGTTCTTAAGATTCCTGGCATTAAGAGTACCGTTACATCAATCGTCCTCCACATTCATAAAAAAGATGGAGAAATAACTTATGAGTAACGTGAGACGTGTGCTTATCCCCGTGTCGACGAATATTGAGCAAAGAAGAATACTAAGAGCGCTGCGACTACTTCAGTGGAAAGATGCTGAATATACTTTATTAAACATAATTCAGCTACCTCAACCTACTGCGACCTATCAAGAAGTCATATCAGAAATGATTGAAGAAAATAAAAAGATACTCGAAGACATAAGTAGTTACTTTAAATTGCATGGATTTGATATGAAAGTAAAAGTAGCTGTGAGCAGAGATATTGTATCAGGAATAATAGAAGAAGTGAGACGTAATGGCTATGTACTAATTATACTATTTCGAAAACCTCGAGGAATGTTTGGAAAAATTAGTTTAAAATTATTCAAGAGCGTGAGTCAAAGAGTCCTTGACGAGACAACGATCCCTGTATTGATTATGCCTAAAGAATAGGACAAAACATTATACCAAAAAAGGAAGTGGGGGTATAGTTTGGAGAATTTGGTGACTTATGTTTCTTCTTCTTCAAATTCGAATTCTTCTTCCTCAAAGTCCTCCTCAAACTCTTCCTCTTCTTCCCATTCTTCCTCCTCTTCAATTGCATAAATTATTCTTGACTCCATACTCATCAATGCCTTGAGACTCATAGGCATAATTTAAGTGTTTAGAACCATGAAATGAGCTTTCATACGCGAATTTTACGTAAAATTTCTATACCCTGTTTTTTCTAACTGCTCGGCTAGTTCAAAGCCTCCTGAAGCAATAATACGTCCATCTATTATTACATGGACAAAGTCAGGTCTTAAATAATTTAAAATCCTGGCATAATGAGTGATTAATAATACGCCTGTATTATTCTCATTTACGATTTTCTTCACTACATTTGCGACAATTTTTACACTATCAATATCAAGCCCAGAGTCGATTTCGTCCAGTATTGCTATTTTAGGCTTTAAAGTAAGCAGCTGCACAATTTCTGATCGCTTCTTCTCTCCGCCTGAAAAGTTCTCATTTAGGTATCTCTTTATGAAGGATTCATCCAATTGTAACAATTGAAGATTTTTAATGAGCAAGTTTTGAAACTCGCTTATCGATAATTTTTTAGCCGACTCATCTTCAGCTCTGAGTGAGATATAGGCCCTCCTAAGAAAATTGCCTAAAGTTATTCCTGGAATCTCTAATGGTGATTGGAACGCGAGGAATATTCCCTTCTTGGCTCTTTGGTCGGGTGCCAATTCAAGTAGGCTTTCTCCATCAAAAATAATGTCTCCTTTGTCGACGGTATATTTAGGATGCCCCATAATTGCGAAGGCCATGGTGCTTTTTCCGCTACCATTAGGTCCCATTAATGCGTGTATCTCTCCTCGGCTGACCTGCAAATTTAGCCCTTTGAGTATCTGTTTGCGCTCTACGCTCACCCACAAATCAGAGAGCGCAAGAGTAGAATCCAAAGTGATAGAACACCTCAATGGCTATTACAAGTGATATTGGATCATACCTTAATTTATATTAATATCAACTACTCACATGCCGTTAACCGAGAAATTAATCGACTCTCAATAAAAATTGGTTTAAATAATGTAAAGGTCTAGTTATTGATAGGGGATGATGATTTATCCATATGTTAAGCCGGGCAGGGGGTTTGCTTATCCAGAATACACTGCAAGGTATCCGCCAAACTATAATTGTAAAATACGTCACTATAAGCTCTCTTTATGGTTTGACATCTCAAACAAATCTATCTCTGGAGAAGCAGAAATCGATATCGAATTATTATCTGGAGAGGAGGGATGGATTAGTTTAGATGCTGTTGAAATGATTATTGACTCCGTTAATGGCTCTCCAGAGATCAAAGATTGGCGGTACGATGGAACAAATCTTTACGTACATGTTAGGGATAGGTATTCGAAAGTATTAGTTAGGTATCACGCGAAGCCTCGTAAAGGTCTTTATTTCATTTATCCTTCTAAAGCAAATCCGGATAGGTTGCCACAAATATGGAGCCAAGGAGAGACAGAATATAATAGATATTGGATGCCAATTCTTGATCATCCGAGTGTTAAACATACGTTTGAATTACGTGCATACGTCCCTAATGGCTATACCGTCATTTCCAACGGAGAATTAATAGGAATCAGTAATGAAGACAGCTGGACAATATATCACTGGAAGCTAAGTAAACCTTATTCACCATATCTTTTTAGCGTTGTAGTTGGAGTATTTGACGAAATTAAAGAAAAGCATGGCAATATACAGCTAGGCTATTATGTACCTAAAGGTTGGAGAGATAAAGCACATTTTAGCTTTTCAAAAACATCAAAAATACTGGAATTTTTCTCAACATACTTTAACTATCCATATCCCCATTCCAAATATGATCAAGTAACTGTTCATGAATTTATATTTGGAGGTATGGAAAACGTAACTGCAACAACACTGACTGATCTAACATTACATGATGAAAAAGCACATTTAGACTATTCTAGCGACCCACTTGTAGCACATGAAGCTGCCCATCAATGGTTCGGCGACTTAGTCACATGCAAGGACTGGCCACACATTTGGCTAAACGAGAGCCTAGCAACATTCCTAGAGAATCTTTTTGTTAGACATGATAAAGGTGAATCAGAATTTATTTACGAACTCATTAAGGATATGGACGAATATCTGAATGAGTACAGGGAGAAATATGCCCGCCCTATAGTTACTCGTGTCTATAAATATCCCAGTGAATTATTTGATTCTCATTCGTATCCGAAGGGTGGACTAATATTAAATATGTTGAAGTCGCTAATTGGAGAAGAAAAATTCAGAAAGGGACTTAACCTATTTCTAAAAAGATATGAGTATAACGTAGCTGATACTGAAGATTTTAGGAAGATAATGGAAGAAGTTTCGGGTAAGAATTTGGAATGGTTTTTTGAACAGTTCTTTTATAACTCAGGCCATCCTGCATTAAGTATAGTAGAGGAATGGAAAGATGATAGCAAGAAGTTACTACTCAAGATTAAGCAGATACAAAGTGATGATTCATTAAATACCTACATTTTACCACTTGAGATCTACATAAAAAAGAAAGATGAGGTAAAGAAGTTTGAGATTGAATTAACTGAGAGAGAGGCAGTCTACGTATTCGAATTAGAGAGTCGACCAGAATACATCTGTGTTGATCCATTCTTTAAGGCTTTTAAGACAATTGAGTATCAAAGGTCAGCAGAGCAGTGGTCAAATATTCTTATGAATGATGAGCACGTCTATTGTAGAGTATTGGCTGCTAGAGCTTTGGGGAAGATTGGTGGTCTAAGAGCTGTCGAGGCACTTATCGAGGCGATGCTTAAAGACGAGTTTTGGGGAGTCGCGGCTGAAGCAGCAAAGGCTTTAGGAGAGACAAGAGCAGAAATGGCTCGGAAAGCATTAATAAATGCATTAAATTCAGTTACTCATCCTAAAACTAGAAGGGCTATATGTGACGCGCTGGGGAACTTTAAAGATCGTGAAGTCGCTGAGGCTTTAAAGAAGGTGTTGGAAAATACTGATGAGAGTTATTATGTTAGGCAGTCTGCTGCAATTAGTCTGGGAAAGATGAAATTTGACGATATTTATGAGTATTTATTAAGATTTATCTCTGTGCCTTCGCATAATTATGCCATAACTATTGGAGTAATAAGAGGGTTAGGAGAGCTCGGCAGTGAAGATTCTCTTAAGATCATATTAAAGTATGCTTCTGATGATAATCCAACAATTGTTAGAAGTGCTGCAATAACGACTCTCGGCAAATTCCCTGGAAGATATGAAGTAATTAAAGCATTGAAAGAATATTCATATGATGAAAATTACAGGGTTAGACAGGCAGTAATTGCGGCATGTAGAGAATTAATGACATCTGAAGTTTTACCTATACTTGATAAGATGGCTGAAAGTGACCTAAGTGAAATGATAAGAAGGCCTGCTAGAGATGCTGCTGAGAAAATAAGAAAAAACCTTGAGAGAGGCATCGAGTATAAATCACTAAAAGAGGAGATTGACAGGATAAGGGAAGAAAATCGTCGTCTTATTGAGAGAGTAACAATGCTTAGCAAAGCATCGGAATACAAAGGCTAGGATTTAAGCGGCACTCTTTTAATTTCTCCACATCTAATACATCTAATTATCACTTGCCAGTTTCTGTCTCGTCTAACTCTCACTCGAGCAGTATCCACTGACGATAATAAAGAAAGACATCTACCGCATAGAAGCAAAGAGTATTTTCTGGGAAATTTGACCCTAGTCCATCGAGAAAGCTGTATGGCATGTTTTATTGCTGATTTTTTCAGATATTCATCATTAGTCTTAAGCGCAATGTTGAAAAGTCTATCTATCTCTCTTAATATTATTTTTTTATTTATTTTGGACATTTTTATTACTCAACAGCGTGGAGGACGTAGTGGAGGAAGAGTTGCTCAGGAAGTGCGCCTTCGAATGATATCTTATCATTAATAATGACTTTGGGAACTGCCATAACTCCGTATTTGTTCGATAGGTGTGGAAACTCAATGGCTTCCACCATGTCAGCAGTAATATACTCTGACTCTATGGCCATTTGATGAGCAATTCTAACAGCTTTAGGACAGTATGGACATGTAGGGGTGACAAATACTTGAATATGGACAGGCTTTCTAATCTTCGATAAAGCCTCCTTCGTTGAGGGAGCTAATCGACTTACACCTCTTGAGACATCAACTATATCGTCAAGCAGTGTAGTAAATTCGTATCCACTTGGAATTCCATAGAACCTAATGCCGTACTCCTTTTTTCCAAAGAGTAGTATCGCTGGAATCTTATCTACGCCCCACTTCTCTGCTGCATCCTTATCTCGCTCAAAGTCATAAACAACTAAGCTTAATTTGGTATTTAAAGAGGAGAGTTCTTTTAACAATTCAGCCGTCTCAGCACAGTATTCACATTCAAACTCTTGAGAAAAGAAAACTAGTCTTACTTCGTTTTGGAGTTCTTTCTCAAATTTTGACTTGATAAACTCTCGATCCCTATCTTTAAGAATAGCCATTTGATTAAATATGTCTTACTTGTCTTATATTAGTTTTTAGCCATTACTTCTTGTTACGTTATGCGAAATAGTTATATCTACTGCTAAAAATTAATGTCTAGGAGTAAATATGAATGGTAGTCAGTCGTTTTTAATCGATGAAAAAATTAAGGGAAAGAGTATACCGCTCATAGAGGGGCTACCCGATGTGGGGCTTGTCGGCACCATTGCATCATCATATTTCATATCTAACTTACAGTCTGAGCTAGTTGGATACTTAGAAATTGATGATCTACCACCAATAGTTACTGTTCAGTCCTCCAGAATATTGGAGCCCTGCAGACTTTACCTAAGTAGAGATGGAAAAAACGAGGTGTGCATGGTTTACTCAGACGTGCCCATTCCTCCGCAGAGTATCTGGTCTACTGCAAACTCGATAATAGATATTGGAAGCTTGCTCAATTCACTCATAATAAGTGTTGGAGGGATACCCGAACCCAACAGGCTCGATATTGATAAACCAGAAGTATATATTGTATCAAATGATGAGGATATTCAAAAAAAGGCCCTCGATACTGGATACTCGTCTCAATTCGAGAATGGATTTATAACAGGAATGAAGGCTGCCTTGCTTAAATATGCTCCGAGAAAAAGAATAAAAGTACTAGTAGCTTTAGCGCAAAGTCATATGAACTATCCCGATCCAGGCGCTGCTGCAGAGATAGTAATTTTCTTAAATAGGTTACTCGGTCTTAATGTATCAGTCGACCCACTTAGAGAGCAGGCAGAGAAATTAAAGATTCAGCTAAGAGACTTAATGCGTCGTACTACTGCAAGCATGGCAAGAATTCCTAAAGGACTAGAGCTTGAAACTACTCCTCAATACATTAGGTGAGAGATGAGTTGATTCGGAGAAGAAAATCATTATTTGACATCGTTACGGACATTGAAAGAGAGATTGATAGAGAGATTGAATGGATGTTGACGAAGCTTAAGGAGTCCGAGGCCTCCTCTATGTGTCTCGAGCCTCTCCATGATGTGCAAGAATTTCCTGATGAGTTTAAAGTTACAGTGGATCTTCCAGGAGTTAGCAAAGATGATGTTAAGCTCAATGTTTATGAAAATGAGATCCATATATATGCTCCTTGCAGCTATGAGTATGAGCTTAGAAAACGTTGTAGGATTCGTGCCTCTTGCTATAAGTTAGACCTCGAATTACCAAGTGAAATAATTATAGATGAAGTGAAGGCAAGGTTCAGGGAAGGCGTTTTGGAGATCAGACTGCCCAAAAAAGAAAAGGGCATAAGAATAAGAATCGATTAAAACACAGGACTTTTAAATTCGCTAAATAGTCATTCCAATAGTAGCGAGCGCTGCAGCCAATGCTCCGTAATATGCGTAATTAAAGTTATCTGCACCGACAAGTATTAAGACATCTCCCTCATTGAGTAGAAATTTACTCATCAGTTTTGCAGCAAAATCTGGATATTCTATGGAAAGGTCAGCGATCTCTGGCATCAATAATCTTCCTGACTTAAATATTAGCGTTATGGCTCCGGCCGCACCGAATTTGACAGCCGCGTCTCTCTGTTCTATTCCTTTCTTAATTAAATGTTCACTATTTCTAATAATTACTCCGACTGAGAATTGATGTCCCCATATTTCCTTAAGATCAACTTCATTGATTGTGGGAATCATTTCTAATAGCCAGTTGTAGATTTTTAAGCCCTTATCGGATAGTTTGCAGCCTTCCTTCGTTATTGATATAATTTCGCTGCCTTTTAATTTATTTAGCAGAGTTCTGACACTTCCCTCACCTATGCCTAATCTTTTTGACAATTCTTTTCTTCCAATGCCTAAATGTTCACCTATTAGTCGTATTGCCATAACTATATGGACAACATCAAAATATGGAGTAGGGCCTCCTCTTGTATCGGTAATTATTTCTTTCAACATCTCAATCAGTACCATACTGTTAATCTATGAATATTAATGCAAATTACCTATATATGTTTTTGAATAAGATTTCATCTTTTAATAATTTCTAAAAAGTTGAACAGTATTTTCTTTCCTTCTTCGGTGAATGCCGATTCAGGATGAAACTGTAGACCGTATAGCGGATAACTGATATGCTTTATAGCCATAATTTCTTTATCGTCTAGCGAGAATGCTGTCGGTATTAGACATTCTGGTAAATTCTCATGTACAATTAACGAGTGATAACGCATAGCTCTAAAGGGATTTTTAACGCCTTTGAATAAATCTTCTTCGTTATGTATGACTATACTTGTCTTTCCATGCATTATTCTTTTTGCTCTGATGACTGAACCTCCGAAAAAATGCACTATTCCTTGATGACCTAGACATACTCCTAGAATAGGGATCTTTCCTGAAAATTCTTTTATCACGTCGCCACTAACACCAAAATATCTCGGGCTTGCTGGATGCCCAGGGCCTGGTGAAATAATGATACCGTCAGGATCCAGTTTTAGGATGTCGTTTATAGTTATTTTGTCATTCCTAAAAACAATTGGAAATGCTGCCATCTCACCTATGTATTGAGCTAAATTGTATACAAATGAGTCATAATTATCTATTATCAGCACCTTCTTCATTTCCTATTCACTTTCTAAGGCATTTAATAATGCACGGGCCTTATGCTCAGTTTCATACCACTCATTCTCTGGCTTCGAGTCAGCCACAATGCCTGCCCCTGACTGTATGTATCCTCGTCCCTTGGCGGAACAAATGAGAGTTCTAATAGTTATTGCAAAGTCAGCACAACCATTAAATGAGATATAACCGACGCATCCAGCATACGGACCTCTCTCCTCTGGCTCAAGTTCATCAATTATTTCTATTGCCCTTATTTTTGGTGCACCTGTCACTGTTCCAGCAGGGAAAAGTGATCTTAAGACATCGAAGCAATTATAGTCGACTCTTAGCTCGCCTGCCACTCGTGAAACCATATGTTGAACATGACTAAATCTATGTATTTTCATAAGCTCCTCAACTCTGACTGTACCAAATCTACAGACACGGCCTAAATCATTTCGAGCTAAGTCGACGAGCATAGCATGTTCAGCCAATTCTTTTTCATCCGTTTTTAATTCCTCAGCCAACTTTTTGTTGACCTCCTCGTCATTAGTAACTGGCCTAGTACCAGCAATCGGAAAAGTCTCAACCTTTGTCCCTTCAACTCTAAAAAGCATTTCCGGACTGGAGCCGACAACTATTCTTTCATTCATCTTGAGCATGTACATATATGGCGATGGATTGGATTTTCTTAACCGACTATAGAAGGACTCTACTAATCCATCAAATTCAACCTCATATTTTTTTGATAATACTACTTGAAAAATATCTCCAGATGATATGTATTCTTTTGCTTTAATTACCATCTTTTCAAACTCGCTTTTACTAATATTTGATTTGGCGCTTGTTAATTTAATTTCGCTGCTTAACTCTTCATCATTATATTTCAGATCTATTGCCTGATCATCTTTATTCAATGAAGGCCCAAACAAATATGCCTCATCCATTCTATGGTCGAAAATTATTCCCTTGTTGAAAATGCCGAATTCCATATCTGGGAATAAAGATTTTTTCTTATTTCTAAACTCGATATTTTCCCAATACTTAATAGACTCGTATGATATGTATCCGACGGCTCCACCGATAAATCTGAATCCGTGCTCTAAGCCAGTGTTACCAAAAATAAATCTCTCTAATACTTCTAACGGATCAACAACTTCGATTTCGAATACATAACCTTCTGTTCTATCCTCAATTATGCATGTGCCGTCCCGTATCCTGAGAACGGCGATTGGGTCGGAGCCGATGAATGAAAATTCTGAAAGCTTATCACTCCCAGACACTGATTCTAAAAGAAAGGCATAATCACTGTCCCGAGAGATGGACATGTAGAGTCCGAGAGGATCAGAAACTGGGTTAATCTTTTTTATCTTTATAGATCTGTTCCTTAGGCGAATTGTTCTTAATATTTCGCCAAACTAAATCCCCCATATACACCACTTACAGAGTTTTTTATCAGTTACCTATATTTAAATTTGAAATGATGGTCTCCCATTAAGCATCGTAGCAAGTATGTATATGTATCCATCGATGATTGCCTTTAAACTAGCCTCAACAATGTTTCGTGAAACAGCTGTTGTTGCCCAACTCTTGTTATTCCACAAGAACTCAGTATAAACTCGGACAGTGGCCGCTGTCCCGTCATTACTGTCGAGCACAGTCACCTTATAGTTTACTAATTTTACGTTGGAAAGTATTGGAAACTTTTTTGAGATGGCCGATTTGACTGCTTCGTCAAGTGCATGGACGGGCCCTACACCTTCCCCAATAGCTGTAATCGTTTCACTATTTACGTCAATAGAAACAATGGCTCTTGAGAATATTTTACCTATGTTGAGTGTCTCCACCCACCATGTTCTTACATTAAAGAACTGGGGTAACCGACCAATCGCTTTTAGAATTATTAAACATACAGTCGCGTCAGCAAACTCTAATTGATAACCACTAGCCTCGAGATTTTTAATTTCTTCCAACGCTTTTGACAACTCTTCCTTGGACAAAGTGATTCCAAGCTTCTCAGAATAGTAAAGAAGAGCTGAACGCCCCGACAACTCTGATATTGATAATAATCTTTCATTTCCTACTGATGAGGGGTCAATGTGCTCATATGTTTTAGGATTCTTCAATATCGCATCAACATGTATACCAGCCTTATGCGCAAACGCATAACGACCAATATATGGTTGTCTCGGACTAATGTTAATGTTCAAGAGATCAGCTATATGATGTGATAATTCAGTCAGTTTTCTCATTTTTTCTAACGCTCTACCACCTAATATGTCGTAACCCATCTTAACTGCGAGGATAGGTATTAGTGTTGTGAGGTCAGCATTACCGCATCGCTCTCCTAGCCCTAACATCGTTCCTTGGATATGACGCACGCCCTCCTCCACAGCAATTATGGAATTAGCGACTGCTACACCCGAGTCGTTATGAGCATGAATACCGAGACGCCCACTGAACAACTTTCTAACTTCTTTAGTAATTTCTCTTAACTCTGTCGGCATTGTTCCACCATTAGTGTCGCAAAGAACAATCGTTCTAGCACCAGCGTCATAGGCAGCTCTTAATACATTCAACGCGTAGCTACTTGATTCTTTCCAACCATCAAAGAAATGTTCAGCATCAAAGATAACCTCGAGTCCATGGTCTTTCAAATAGCTGATTGAGTCTGTAATCATCTTGATGTTTTCTTCTTCTGTGCAGCGGAGAACTTCACGGACGTGGAGTGTCCATGCTTTTCCGAAGATGACTGCGATAGGGACTTCAGACTTGAGGATGCTGTTTATCATGGGGTCATCTTCTGTCTTCATATCTACTCTACGGGTACTTCCGAATGCAGCTAATCTACTATAGCTCAGTCCAACTTCTTTAACAAGTCTATAAAATTCTGTGTCTTTGGGATTCGAACCTGGCCATCCTGCCTCTATAATGTCTACTCCTAATTCATCTAACAGTTCAGTAATTTTTAGTTTATCATTTAGGGTAAAAGAGATGCCTCTAGTTTGTGCTCCATCCCTAAGGGTCGTGTCGAGTAATTCAACGTAATCGATTCAGACACCCTTGTTTTTTATTTTCGCCCTAATATATAAACATAACATTAACATCTATCATCAAAATAATGCACATTAAGCCGAGAGTCGATTATGAAGAGTTCTAGTCCTTACAAATCACTACAAAAAATACAATATCTCTATATAATTAAACCCTAAGTATCTAGTAAATTGAGAAAATTTACATGAATGAAAAAATTGACGTCGAGGCGAATATCGATTGGCAAAAGACATAGTTTGTGGGATGTTTGTTGATGAAGATAAGACTCCGTTTAAGGTTGTGCGCAGAAATATTACATATTATTTCTGCAGTGAGAATTGTCTTAACATTTTCCTATCACCTGAGAGAGAGCTTCACCATCTCAAAACAATGACTATTATGGCATTTGCCTTAGGAGGCTTAATCGCATTCTTTGAGCATCTTCATTTATTGAATTTGCCTATTCCTAAACATTTCCTGCTTTTCTTACTTGCGACACCTGTACAGTTTGTAGCCGGATGGTCCTTCTATAGGGGTTTTCTGGACGCTGTAAAATCGAGGCAGGCGAACATGGACGCCCTAATAGCGATTGGAACGACGACAGCGTGGCTCTACAGCTCGCTATACACCTTTCAATCATTGAACTTAATTCCAGAGATCTTTCCAGAATTGGTAAGTAATGGCCAAGGAGTATACTTCACAGAGTCAAGCCTAATCATCAGTTTCGTCTTATTAGGCAGAGTAATGGAGCATACAGTAGAAGGAAGAGCATCTGACGCTCTTAGAAAATTGCTTGATATTCAGCCGAGGATGGCGACAGTGATCAGAAATGAAAATGAAGAGCAAATCCCGGTTGAGCAAGTCAAAGTAGGCGAAATAACGATTGTACGTCCGGGTGAAAAAATACCAGTCGACGGAGAGATTATCGAAGGATACTCATACGTCGATCAATCCGTGATTACTGGCGAGAGCATGCCTGTGGAGAAGAAAATTGGAGATTATGTTATAGGAGGTACAATTAATTTGAGGGGCATAATAAAGATAATGGCTACGAAAGTTGGCACGGACACCATGCTCTCCCAAGTAGTGAGGATGGTCGAGGAGGCCATACTCTCAAGAGCCCCGATGCAAAACCTTGCAGATAGGGTAGCTAAATATTTAGTTCCCCTCGTGATCATTATTGCCGCTGCATCATTCATCTTCTGGCACTGGGTAGTAGGTCTTCCACTAGGTACAGCACTCATCTTTTTAATCTCGGTCTTAATAATTGCTTGTCCCTGCGCTCTTGGAATAGCTATTCCAGCTGCATTAATGATTGGCGCGGGTAAAAGTGCACAATATGGAATTCTAATTAAGAACGGCGAATATTTTGAGAAGCTCGCTAAACTGGATATGATAGTCTTTGATAAAACTGGAACTCTAACCAGCGGTGAGCCGAAGGTGACTGATGTCTTAGCTTTTAATGATTTTACCGAGGAAGAAGTCCTGACCCTAGCAGTCACGTTAGAGAGGGGTTCTAAGCATCCATTAGGCGAGACAATAATAAGATTCGCGAGCCAAAAAAACATCATTGCCGTACAAGATCCGGAAACATTCGAAGAATTGCCCGGCCAGGGAATAAGAGCAACGCTAAATGGACGAGACATACTTCTCGGTAACTTAAAACTGATGAAAAATTACGGGACTGAAATTAATGGACAAGTAAATAGCATATTAGAGAGTCTTGAGGAAGAAGGAAAAACAGTCATTTTGCTCGCATGTGATAATCAAATAATGGGCTTGATCGCGTTTTCAGACGTTATCAAGGATGAAGCTTATGAAGTAGTTGAAAGACTAAAATCTATGAAGATCGAGGTAGCTCTTCTTACGGGTGATAATAAAAGAGTCGCGGAAGCAGTTGCGAAAAAGCTGAAAATCAAGACCTTCTTTGCCGAGGTCGCTCCGGACGAGAAAGCTGGCCTCATCAAAAAATTAAGAGGAGAGGGCAGAGTCGTCGCGATGGTTGGCGATGGAATAAATGACGCACCAGCACTAGTTCAGGCAGATGTAGGAATAGCGATAGGAAGCGGAACAGACATTGCACGGGAGGCAGGAGGAATAATTCTGATAAAGAATGAATTAAGAGATATATTAGTTGCTATTGAATTGTCAAAAAATGTCGTCCGAAAGATGAAGGAAAATCTTTTCTGGGCATTTTTCTATAATATTGTCCTGATACCCATCGCGGCTGGAGTACTCTACCCAATTGGAATTTTATTTAACCCCATTTTCGCTGCAGTAGCAATGGCAACAAGCGACATAACAGTGGTCACGAACTCAATGCTGTTAAACCGGTATAAACCAAAAAATTAGCATGAGTTGCCTTTCTAGCTCTGACAAGAATAATATGGTCAGGCTGCCCGTCGAGGCCTCATAGTCGCCTCGGCGTGGACATTGCTCATCATCCCATTTTTACAAATTATCACCCTCCTTAAAAGTCTCTCCACGCTATAACGCATTTTAAATCCTACTCATGGTAAATGCTTGAATACTCGTTTACACATAGTTTTGTCATGAATAATGTGAATAGAGAGTCAGCGATTCGTCAAATCCTGAGAAACGAAAATACTAGTCCTGAATTTATGGTAGCAGCAGATATCATGAGGTCAATGGTAATTCTTTATGGCTCTGGCTGGGAGAGTGATGTTCTAGACGTGATTGCTGGATTATGGACAGTCAAGAATCTATCAATGGAGATGATTGGCGAACTTCAATCAAAATTCCGAGATGGAGTAAAAATCCTCGAGGACTTAGGAATAATAACAGTCGAGACTAGTCTCAGATCGTATCTTGACGAGTCAAAACCTTTTGAAGAAAAATTTTACAAGGCACAAGACCTAATGACGCTTATGCGTCTATTCGTGGCAGACCGATACATAGATAAGTATAGATTTGAAGTAAGTGGTTGGGTTACTCCAAGAAAAGAATAGCTAATCCTTGTAGCTAGAAATTATTTATCAAGCGGAACAGTCTAGGAATTACTTGAAATTGAGCAAACAGCACTACACTGATGAATTAGAAATAGATGTTTTAGAAGTCGCACCATCAATTAAATATAAAAATACCTATATCGGTCCCGACGAGATAATAGCAATTGAAGGATCAGGCACATTTGAGCGGGTTTCTTTAAAAGAGAAGATTGAAGCAATGACTGAACAGAAGATTGACTTAAAAAAATTTACAAGAACTGTCCATCGGGAATCGACTAGGCGTGGACATGCATCATTATCAACTTCTGCCGTCATTTTTTCTGAGGTAAGGAATTGTAGCCGTCTCCTGACTATGCTACTTGTATCTCCACCCTATGGAAGCTATCTACAAGAGAGTCAAAGACGCTCAATAATAAAGAGAGACAGTCTTCTAATACCGGCAGAACTGAAGAACAAAAAATTAGAATCTCAATTCATAAAATCGCTAGATAACTCGCTCAATGTCTATTATTGGTTAATCGATAAAGGAATCAAATTAGAAGATGCCAGGTACGTTATTCCATTAGCATGTTCATCGTCCCTTTTCTCGTCAGCATCATTAGAGTCATTCATTTACTTAATAAGTAAAGTGAATAAAAAAATTGGAATAGTTCCCATAGAGCTAAATCATTATGTCAATAAACTCTTAGAATTTTTGCAAGCATTCATCCCTGAACTACTTAATGCAAGACTCGATTTCTGCAACTCGAATAATTACTACCCTATGGTTGATCCTCTGCGAGAGACGGACTACTTAATAAGCCGAGTCATAAATGGTAGTCCAAAGTTAGGAGCTGAGATAATAAAAATAGAATCCATAGGCAGAGCTGAAGAAATAGTATCTGCAGCTGACATTAGTAAACTTAATGCTTACAACAATTTCTTTAGAGTTGTAACTTGCGAAGTATTATCACTGGCAGCCTATCATCAAGCGATAAGGCATAGAACTGTACACACCATGGTCGAGCCAATTCCAGAAGCAGTTGAAAGAGCTAAGAAAAACCGTGATAAATACATCGTAGTTCCTCCTTCGATTAAGATTCGTGAAGAATTGTCAATTCGGTTCCTAGACGCTGTAGATGAATTGATGACTCTTCATGATATACTAATAGGTGAAAACGAGCATGAGGCTGCTCTTTACGCAACGCCTCAGTCAGTAGCAATAACTACCATTAGGTCCTATAATCTTTTCAATCTCGTGTATCCTATGGGATTCATTGCTACAAGGACCTGTAGCAAGGCTCAATGGGAAGAGAGAAGCATTGCGTATAAAATATGGCAAGATATTGAAAAACAGGCAGCTTGGCTCTCGCAACTGCTGGGGGAAAAATGCAAACATCTGGGCTATTGTCCAGAGAGAGAGTGGTGCCCAATAATTCTGAAATACAGGGAATATACAGATGATCTGCATCAAAAATATTTTAAGGGATTTATGGAGAAAAAATAATTGATGCGTATCCAACAACCGCACTTTTGTCACCAGTGATGTCCCCACTAGTGGAATATTTTAGGCATTTAGCTGACCTATAACCGATTTTATCTGCGAAAGTCATTACTGCTGCTATTGGTCCGTATCCGCAGAGTGAGGCTTTTCTATTCCTAATCTCTTGATAAAAACCATCGACGTCTAGACTTAATATTTTCTCGATGACTGGCAGATCTCTTTTTATTGCTTCCTCATGTGGTAGATAGTGAGAAAAGTCAGAAGACGCAACTAATAATATCTTCTCTGGTTCTCTAATGGCCTCCGCCAATGCTCTGCCTACGGTCTTAGCGACTCCTATTGATTGATTCAGCATACATATAGGCACAAATTTTATTTCGCCATAGACATATTGAATAAAAGGTAGCTGGACCTCTATTGAGTGTTCCTCAATGTGACTAAACTCATCGAGTGAGAAGATGTCAGAGACGCTTAATAATTTGTTAACAAGATGTTTATCTATGCTAGCTTCTCCGAGCGGGGTTGTCCATGTACCATGCGGATATATCGAGACATCAGTACCCATTCCAGAATGATTAGGACCAATAACTATTATGCTTTCAGGCCTTTTTCTTGAATATAATTCAAAATATCCGAAGGCTGCAACTGGGCCAGAATACATGTAGCCAGCGTGTGGAGAAATAAGGACCGGTGGAGGCATATTTGTCTCTTTAAATGCCCCTGGACGCTGACCGGGACCATGAGGAGAAGCGAAACAAGAGCTTATCTGAAGTAGTAATTCATCTTTGTCTGCCTCATAAAATGTACCAGCAGCGGCCGGCATCCGCTTACTCATTCCTATCCCTCCCAATCTTAATAATTACTGGCTGGTTATAAGTCATCATAATGTATCCAAGTACTACAATAATTATTAATATTACGAAGATGACTGAGTATATTCCGACTTTCACGGCAAGTTCAGGCTCGAGACCTTTAATAAACCCAAGCATCCACAAAGTGTATATAATCAAGAGTAAAGCAGCTACTAACATCATCAGCAAGCCTAGAAATTTGGAAATCCTCATCTCGCATCTCTCGTTAAGTTGTCAATATTCATATAAATAAAGATAATTCTTTAATGTTAATACAAAATTATGATACTAAGCTGTTTTTATAAATATTAAAAAACAAAGTATAAATCACATTTATAACAATTTCAGCAATAATATTAACTTCGTTTTAATAGACATAGAGAAAGCTTATAAACAAGGTTCCTTGACAATGTAGTTAGAATGACAGAAATAGTACTAACATTTGACCCATCACTTGGACATATGTATCATAACTTTCCTCTTCTCAGTTTTCTTCCATGCGCCCCAGTTAGATTCGTACCTCCTCCCGTTTATTATTATCTAAGCAATCCAGACACTCCTTCTGATGAATATGGCAGAGCCATTCTAGCACCTTACGGTATTAGGAAAATTGAGGCAAGTCTGAAAAAATTCTCCAAGCTGCAATGCGATGTTGCTCACCCTAGATATATTCAGAGATTCATCGGTCCAGATACCAAGATCATTGGAGTCAATACTATGGATCCCTTAGGCATTGGGCCGCTTACACTTACTTTTAATAACGCTGGGCGAGAAAGGTCATGGGTTACTGAGGAAGTTGATGGACTCTTCAGAAAGATAAATGTTTTGAGAAGGGAAAAATGTCCTAAGGCAAAGCTAATTGTAGGTGGATATGGGGAGTGGGAGTTTGAACATAGGCCTGAAATGCTTGATTATTGGAGTATTGATTATGCAGTACAGGGAGAGATGGACGACCTTATTCACATTTTGTTCGAGCAGTTAATAGAGGATAGTATTGATGAGTCCATCTTTATGTTTGGATATAAATCGACTGATTTTGATTCCTCAGGGCACCCAAGGACTCGTTATAAAAAAGACCCAAATGGCAAGTTCATATGTAGAAATCCGTCCTCCAAGTATAAATTGCCATCCATAGAGCAGATTCCAACGATTGTTAATCCAGCAATTAGTGGTCAAGTAGAAATTATGCGTGGATGCGGGATAGATTGCGATTTTTGTGAAGTGACGACTAGGCCTTTAAGACATTATCCACCGGCTAAGGTCCTCGAAGAAGTGAAAGTCAATCTTAGAGCCGGTATTAAAAATGCATGGTTAATAACTGACAATCAATGGGCCTATATGCTTAAAAAATCTGACTACTGGCCGAACAAAGAAGCGATATTTGAATTGTATAGGACGATATTATCATTTAACGGAGTTAATCATATAAATCCGATGCATGCAACGCTGGCACCAGTCGCCGCCGACCCTGAGCTTGCATTTGGAATTGCAAAATTTGTGAGAGCTGGACCCGACAAGCACATAGGAGTCCAGATAGGATTAGAAACTGGGAGTGATAGGTTGATTAACCTACATTCGCGTAGAAAAGCTTTACCCCTTAAAGTCGGCGTCGATGCTACTTGGGCAGAAATTGTAATAGAGGCCCAGAGAATTTACAACAGTGCTTATTGGATTCCTGCTTATACTATACTTTTCGGGCAGGAAGGAGAGGAGGACGAAGATAATTGGGACACGATAGGTTTGATTAACGCGATGGCGGCTGAAAATCTATACTTCACGGTTACTCCCATGGCGTTAGTAAATTTAGGCTCTCTTAGGGGTACTAATAGATTAACAGACATCTATCGGAACCTTACTCCCGCCCAAGCAGCGCTCATTTATGTGTGCTGGAGAAATACAAAAAGAATGGCTGAAGCCCTTGCATGGAGGCTAAGCAAAGATAACCCTGTTTTTAGAGTACTGACAAGTATGATACTAAACCTAGGAGCCTATATATGGCTGCATACTATTGAGAGATATTTAGTAAAGATAAATCCTGAGGCTGAGCGGGCCATTGAGAAAGCAAAGAGATACGCCGAGACTAAAAAGATGGGAACCGACTTCAATAAGCTAAGAGAAGAATTTAAGTCGATGAAAATAAGAGCGTAGCCATGCATCGTCTCTCCCGTTAATACTTATTTCAAAGTTAGTTACTTAGACAAATTGAAGCTAAGCATTGGACAATTCAGCATACCTAAGCACTGGAATAGAGTCGTTGGACAGAGAGTTTAAAGGACTAAAACCAGGACTTATGTATCTAATTACTGGCGAAGAAAAAACTGGAAAGACAAGCCTAGCATTACAGATTGCGTGTATAGCAAGTAAAAAAAATGTTGAGACTTATTTACTAGATTGTGGTGGCAACCTGCATTATCTGAGGCTATCAAAAATTGCCAGTTACTGGAGAGGCGACTTAACCAAGATAAAAATAGCATTTCCTCATAGCTTTAAAGAGCAAGAAAAGACCATAATATGGATAGCCGATTCGGTGCCGAGCGGGACAGTTGTAATTATTGATGATTTTACTTATCTACATAGGGTCCATATGGTTGGCAACGTCGCTTTAGATAAGAGGCTCTTTCATAGCCTATCATTTCAACTGGCATATCTAAAAGAGGCGTGTAGAACTCGTAACTTAACGGCTTTCATTATAAGTGATGTACATGATGTTCCTGGTGAGAGTATTTCTAAGCCCGTCGCTTCTGCAATCACTACTTACTTTGCCGATACCCACATTTCTTTGCATAAAGTTGTTGGGGAATTAATGGAGTTAAAGATTCACACAGTGAGTTCACGATCAGAATTCAAAGTAAGGATTCATGAAGGGGGAATAAAGGAAGCTTAGCTAAGTAGGCATGCATCTTATAAGAAAGATTAGCCATGATTAGATTTTGCTCATTATTCCTGTTAATAATCCTGCAATTGAGAAAATAATAAGAAGCGCTGCTCCAAGTATTGCATACCTGTTTCCTCTTTCTGTGAATCTTTTTCTAGTTGCTAAATAATAGAGGAATAATCCAGCAGTTCCCAATAGATAATAAACCAATATCACGATGAATTCTGCGTAAGTCTGGTACGCCATACTCGGTGCATAAACCCTTACACCATATAATGGTATGGTCTCGGTAGTTAAGATTCTTACTACTCCGCTTATTATCGCAACTGTAACAACGACGATAATTATCGCAACTAGTTCTTCGATTTTTTTAAACCATTCAAATGAAAGCAGCTTCATTGCTATTTCTTTTAGTTGTGGCACTCCTGATCGATTTAATTATTTTATCGGCGATATAAATGAGTATCGAGATGTAGGCGCTCCGAGACTGTATACTTTATTATTTGGTTTTCCGCGTTTTATATAAGCTACAAGGTGACGGCACCGAAATGTCTCAAGTGAATTTAGCTGGCTTGAAGAAAGTATTCATCAGATTTGATAAAATTATCGGAGGTAGGATAAACTTCTTGGAGACTGCTATTTTATTAATCGCAATATCTACTGGCGTTATCATCAGGATATTACCATCAAGATGGGGATTTTTATTGAGCGAGTTTGACCCGTGGTGGCATTATAAGGTTGCTGAGCTGATCGTCGAAAGAGGCTGGGGAGGCTTCTCTGAATTCACCAAAATAATAGTTACTAATAGTTGGTATCCCACCGGGATAAAGATTGGCAAAGTCTTCTATCCTGGAGTCTCTTTCACATTAGCGTTTATTTATCTTTCATTGTCGTCTCTCGGCGTGCATGTAAACATGCTAGAGTTGGCCTCACTTTTACCGCCAATATACGGAGCCGTAGCAATAATAGTAACGTTTCTCTTAGCAAAGAAAATCATCGGAACGAAGGGTGCACTTGCCTCCGCATTGTTATTAGCGATAAGTGCTGCGAACATCTCGAGGACTCATTTAGGATGGTTTGATGACGAGGCATTATCAATACCATTGATGCATGGCGCATATTTGTCTTATTTGGTGGCTATTGATAGTAAACGTAGTCTCCGCGGTTCGTTGCTGTATGGCTTACTTAGTGGATTACTATTAGGATATATGTCTGCAAGTTGGGGAGCTCACAAGTTTCCGTTAATGCTTATCCCGCTATTTACAGGGATTCTAGTATTCATCGGCAGGTATACTCGAAGATTATTGGTTGCCTATGCTGCCTCATTGATTACTTATACTCTAATAGCAATAAATGTTCCTAAACTTGGATATGCCTATCTCAAGGAAATAACAATAGTCTCAGGCTTCGTCATACTCGCATATCTAATAATTACTGAACTATGTTATAGATATCTCAGCCAAAGTGACAGGATTTTAGTGATTAGAGGCGGCGCTCTTCTAGCCGCATTGATAGTCATAGTAATGACGGCGCTTGGCATCATTGGTCTACCTGGATTAAAATTCTTCTCAGTATTAGCGCCTTGGCTGAGAGGTGAGCTACCAATTGTCCAGTCAGTAGCTGAAAACCAGACTGCCACTTGGGCTACACTCTTCCAAGACTTCGGGCCCACTCTTTTTTTGGCGCCTTTTGGCATGTATCTACTCTTCAAGAAAAGGACGGATGGTGCGGTCTTCCTAGTGCTATACGCCGTGTTGTCTCTTTACTTTGCTTCTAGCATAGTTAGGCTGGCTCTGCCCGTCTCTCCACTAGTCGCCATACTGGCCGGCTATTCTATAGCCTACACACTAGAAATTAGCAGTAAATCTATCATGATGCGTGGCATTAAAAGAAAGCCTGAGCAGTCTCCTGCGATTTTAGCTGTGCCACTAATACTGATAATAGCAATATCGATTTACTACATGCCCCAAGGATTGGGGAATCCAGTTCCACTATCATCAATTGATTTTTCATATGTCCCGGCGACAGTAATGACGAGCAGTCTCCCAACTAAAAGCCCGATTAATGACTGGGCAAGAACAATTGAGTGGATGCGCAACAATCTACCAGATAATGCAGTAATAGCGGCGTGGTGGGACTATGGAAACTGGATATCAATACTTGGAAATAAGACCTCCATCATCGATAACACCACTATAGACAGCAAGAGAATTGCGAAGATTGGATACGCCTTCTTGTCTCCAGAAAATGTAAGTTACAGAATTTTTAAAGAAATGGGAGCGACGCATGTATTAATCTTCGTAACTCATCGACCGCCATATGGCGAGTATCCTGGACAGCTCCTATACTATGGAGATGAGTCTAAGTGGTATTGGATGCTCAAGATAGCTAACCAGGAGGCAAGCAGCCTCGGATATCCATCGATAGAGGAAAATAGCCTACTTGGGCCTGGCGGCGATCCGACAAATCCCACCAATAAATTCTGGACCGAGACGACGATTGGGCGGCTGATTCCCTATAAACCACAGACAGTCATGATAGGTAGTTCATTATCATATTCTTATGTTTACGAGGAGCCCCGTCTTACTCACTATAGACTGATCTATTCCTCAAGTCCACCTTACTCGAGCATCGCATATGTATACATCTACGAGATAGTAGATTAGAGTTAAGAATCATCTTCTCCTTACAGAAATACTTAAGTAAAGTTGGTACAACTTTAACGATTGATGATGTAGGATGATTGAGAGAGAGCTCCTTATGATACCCGGGCCGACGAACGTTGACCCAAGAGTTTTGCGCGCACTGTGTAGACCACCCTTGTCACATGTCAGTATAGAGTTTGCCGAGATATTCAAAAATGCTCTGAGTAATTTGAAGCAAGTCTTCATGACGAATGGTGAGGTTTTCGCGATTGCTGGTTCCGGAACTCTCGCACTAGAAATGGCGATAGCAAACGTGGTCGAGCCCGGCGACAAAGTGCTTAACTGTGTCTCTGGATATTTTGGTCATTACTTTGTCGAGATATCAAAGGTTTTCGGAGCTGTGCCAAGCGTCTTGGAGGTATCTTGGGGCAGCTCTATTAAGCCAGAGATGGTTGAGGATGCCTTGAGGAAGGATAACTATAAGGCAGTAACCGTTACACATGTCGAGACCTCAACAGGCGTGGCAAATCCTATCAAGGAGATAGGCGAGGTCGTCAAAAAGTATGGTGATACTTTCTACATTGTTGACACCGTTGCATCGCTTGGCGGAATGGAGGTCCGCGTCGACGATTGGGGAATAGATATTTGCGCCTCTGGTTCTCAGAAGTGTATCGGTGTTCCTCCAGGCCTAGCACTAATCGCAGTGGGCAGAAAAACCTTGGAGTATCTGGATAGGCGTAAGTCTACAATAGGCACTTGGTATGGAAGCTTCAAGAATTGGCTTCCAATAATGAGAGACCCAACAAAATACTTTGCTACACCTGCTGTAAACATGATTTATGCACTTGACGAGTCGTTAAAACTAATTCTTGACGAGGGACTAGAAGATAGATTTAAGAGACACCGCGTGATGGCCGAGGCTTTCAGAGCAGCTATCACGGCACTAGGACTAAGACTCGTGGCAGAGGAGAGATATGCATCCGACACGGTCTCTGCAGTCTATTACCCAGAGAATGTTGATGACGGCAAGTTTAGGTCAGAGATGAAGAAGTGTGGAATAATTGTCGCCGGTATGCTTGGACCGCTGAGGGGAAAAGGCTTCAGGGTTGGACACATGGGAAACGTAAATCAAAACGACATATTATCCATGATAACCGCCATAGAAACATCTCTAAGAAAACTGGGACACAGTACAGAACTGGGAAGAGGCGTAGCAGCGGCCCAAGAAAAGCTAGTTAATTTCACATAAGTAATTTTATTTTAAAAAGGAAATTTATACGAAAGCCCGGGAGGGGATTCGAACCCCTGTAAAGCGGCTCTGCAGGCCGCCGCCTAGCCGCTCGGCCACCCGGGCCAGAAATTCCTAGGAAAAACACTAATAAAAAGATTAACACTTGTTTGGTTAAGGTGCGGGGGTAGCCAAGTCTGGCCAAAGGCGACGGGCTTAAGATCATTGAAATGGGGAGATACCCGTTCCCGTAGGGGTTCGTGGGTTCGAATCCCACCCCCCGCATTAAGTCGCGAGCTCTGAATTTTTGATCTGTTTAGTTGTGATGACTATTTAGAGATTGGAGTACGGATGATGTGTGGGAAGGCTCTTCGTCAAAATAAAAATTTTAAAATAACTGCTTAACTATAAAGCATTAAATGCGAAAAAGTTACTATGAATTATCGACGACTAGGTTTCCAAGTAAGTATTGGCATATGAAAATTATCAATACTGCTAGAATCATGCTAATTAGACAGAGAGTAGCTGGACCGATACTTGATCTGGGCTGTGGTGACGGCGTCAGAGTACGATTAATATTTGGCGAGCATATAGAGATTCACGGTGTAGATAATGATCCAGAAATGGTTGAGTTTGCTAAGAAGAGACTAAACAAAGTGTATCTAAGTAGCGTAGAGAATATTCCCCAAGAAATTCTTGATAACAAGTATAACACTATAGTTTTAATGGAGAGTCTAGAACATATTCCGAATGTTGAAACGGTTCTAAAAATTGCTAATAAGTTACTGGCTGATAATGGATTATTAATAGTCATCATTCCTTTAGAAACTGTATTGTTTAGAATTATCTGGTGGTTATGGACAATGACTATGGGAAAGAGATGGCGAAAGACCCATCTCACAAGGTTTAAATCAGCACAACAATTATTTTCAATGCTTGAAAATTGGTTCAAGATCCTAGATTATAAAAAGATAAATCTAGGATGTATTCTCATAACGATTTGTGGGAAAAATGTTTCCGAAAGTCGGGCAGACATAACTCGTATATAGTATTTATGACTTTACCGCACCCATTGTTAGACCTTTGATTAGGTATTTCTGCACGAATGTTATGAAGAGGAATGCAGGTATCATTGAGACTGTGGTTATAGCAGCCATTATCGGCCAGTCTAGTTTATGCGTACCTGAGAGTGCTGTTATTAATACTGGGACCGTTCGGGCGTCCCTCGAAGTCAGGATAAACGCCATTAGGAACTCGTTCCATGCGAGTACGAACGTAAGTATGCTTGCTGAAGCTATCATTGGCACGGCGTTTGGAAGAATAATTCTTAATAGCGCGGTTGTCTTTGTCGCTCCATCTATAAGGGCCGATTCTTCGAGCTCCTTTGGGAGTTCCTCAAAAGTGATTTTGAGGAGCCACGTAGTAAACGGTATAGCGAAGACTAGATAGGTTATTGCGACTGCCCATATTGTATCGATGAGTTTTAGATAATACATGATTACGAAGTATGGAACTATCACTGCGAATGCAGGCGCCATCCTAACAGAGATTATCCAGAATCCAACGTTTCTTCCGACTGCATTGTTCAATCTTGAGAGTGAATATGCAGCGGGAACTGCTAGGGCTAATGACACCGTTACCGTTATTGCTGAGATGCTTAAGCTGTTGAAGAATGCATTCATGAGTTGTCCGCCGAAGAATAGTCTTCGATAATTATCAAATGTCGGTTCAAATATTAGGGGGGGCGGAATCTGGAAAATTTGGTACATCGTCTTGAACGAAGCAATTATTAGCCAAGCTATTGGGAAGACAACTATAATGCATGCTATTATCGCAAGCACATGTAAAAGAATTGACCTAACCATGTTATGCTGCATCTTCTCATCACCTGCTAATAGACCTGATTAACGGCATGCTTAGGAACATGACAATTAGTAGGAGGATAACACCTATTGCTGAAGCTGTTCCTACGTCAAAGTAGTAAAAGCCAACTTTCCAGCCCAGCATTGGTAAAGTATGTGTCGCCATTCCCGGACCGCCTTTCGTCATCACGAATATCACGTCGAAGCTGTTAAACGCATCTATCGTCCTTAGAATGGCAGCTACGATTAGTGGTTTTTTCATGTTAGGAAGCGTGATGGAGCGAAAGGTCTGCCATCCACCTGCTCCATCGATCTTTGCAGATTCATAATATATTGGCGGTATTCCGGCGAGACCAGCGAGAAAAATTAAGAATGGTAGTGGCGTCTTTCCCCAAATGTCAGCGATGATTACTGACATTAATGCTAGTGTCGGGTCTCCGAGCAGGCTGAGGCCGCCTAAACCAATGAGACGCATGAAGTATGCACCTATGACGCCCACCTCGCTGCTGAGGAGGAATTTCCAAGTAAATCCTACAACTACTGGTGGAAGAACTATGGGCAGAACAATAATGGTCCTCATGATTCTTTTGCCGCGTAGATTCTCGCTGAACAATAATGCTAGGCCAAGCCCCAGTGTCAAAGAACAGACTACTGATGCTGCGCTAAATATCAAAGTCACGATTAGGGAGGTTGAGAAGTCTGATGACTGGATAAGCTTGATGTAGTTATCGACTCCTACGAATAAAGGCCCGGTCGGGTCTCTTAGGAACCATTTTAGTAGACTCGTGTAAAACAGATAAAACGTAGGAGCCGCGACGAGGAATGCTAGCACTCCCACAGCGGGCAAAAGCAGTCTATATTCTTCCCTCATTTTTGTTTTGACACCAATTAGAAATAATTAAAAAAATTACCTAAAGTACCTTTGTTTCTTAGGTGTAGTATCCTCTACTAGTCATTAGCTCTGTAGCCCACTTCTGTAGCTCTGATAACGCTGACTCTACGGTCTTTGCTCCTGCGACTACCTCGGAGGCCGTTGTGCCTATCTTGTCCATGAATAAGTCTAGCTCAGGGAGGTATGGGAAATATATTGCAGGATTCTCTAGTACTGAGCGCTCATTAAGCTCTATCTCCTCTATTCCATACTTCTTTATCAATGGGTACGAGTATAGGACAGACCTCATAGTCACGTTGGGCCATCCAGTCCTCTCAGCGAATGCCTCCATGGACTTACGTCCAGTCAAGTATGTGAGTACACGCCACGCTGCTTCCTTATTCTTTGAGAATTTATTGATGCCTAGTGAGAAGGTCCAGTAGCTGTTTATCCTCTTCTTGCCTGGACCGAAGGGTGTCTGCATAAACTTGGTATACTTCTTCACGTTTTCATCCTCAGTTATTCCCAATGCCGCATAGCCATTAATAGCTGAGGGCATCAGAATCACTGCCTTCCCCATAGCGTAATTATTCATCATGTCGACCCATGTGTGAGTAGAGGCGCCTGGCGGACAGAAACGCTTCGCCCAGTCCGTGAAGGCTCTGAACCCGGCCTCAAAGTCTGATGAGTCAAATATTGGCTTGGCCTTTTTGTTCTTAATCTCTCCCGGCCAGATTGCTCCTCCTTCGAACCACGCTGGATAGCCGGCGTATGCATAGATGAATCCCGCTAAGTCGAGTGTTGGCTCCTCTCCTGGTCCTGCCCTCATCGTGAGTGGATACACGTCTGTTATGCCGTCACGCCTAAGTCCCTCAAGTATCTTCTCCATCGCTATTTCTAGGTCATCAGTGGTCCAGTTCTCTTTCGGCAGTTCTGCGCCGTACTTCTCAAAGATGTCTCGTCTATATATGACGCCGGGGCCGAATGAGTAGTATGGAAGTGCGTAAAGTGTTCCCTCTATCCTGTTGGCGTCTAGGAACGGTGGGTAGACATCATTCGGGTCGAAGTAGTCCTGTGGATACCTCTTGAAATATTCATCAAGCGGCTCTAAGTATCCTGCGTAGCCATATGCTTGGACAGGGCCGTCGCTTCCAACAAGAACTATGTCGTACTTACCTACTTGAGCCATTACGTCCGCTGCTACTTTTTCCCTAACTGCCCACTCGTCTCCCCACTCAATAGTGACGTCGACGTTCTCTGAGGCCTCAAATCTCTTTAACAGGTCTGTCTCGATTGTTCCATCTGGGCCGAACAGCTCAGGCCATGCAAAACCCTGTGCGAACGCTATAACGTTTATCTTTGTCTTCTCCCTTGGTGGACCAGTCACTAATTGCGTTACTGTTCTCTCAACCGTTGTAGTCACTGTCTGAGCAGGGCCACCAACAGTCTGAGTCACAGTCCGGACTACCTCAGGTGCCTCTGGTTTTGCGACCCATCCTATTGCTGCGCCTATTGCTAATCCTCCGATGATGCCTCCGATGGTCCCAAGCATAGCTCTTCTCGAAACTCTAGATTCCTGACTAGCCATAGCGAAATTATATAATTTTTCCACTATAAAAATTTTTATAATACATAACTTCTACAATAATTTGTATGGCACATGTAATTAGGTTTGGCGTTATTGGACTAGGTGATTTCGGCGAGCGCCATGTACAGGCTTTAAAGAGTATTGCTGGTGTTGAAGTTGTAGCTGTCTGTTCACGTACGAGGAGCCGCGCTGAAGAGGTCGCGAAGAGATATGGAGTAAAGAAGTGGTACACAGAGAGGGAGAAGCTCGTTAAGGATGAGGAGGTGGATGCAATAACTATTGCTACTGCTGATGATGACCATGTCGAGCCAACGATTCTAGCCGCGGATGCGGGGAAACCAGCATTGCTTGAGAAACCCATGGCGACAACTCTTGAAGATGCAGATAAGATAATCAGAGCCGTCAAGAGGAGCAATATTATCTTTATGGTGGGACACATCTTGAGGTTCGACAAGCGCTACAGAATTGTCTGGAAGATGTCTAGGGATGGAAAACTGGGCAGGATCGGCTCAATGTATGCAAGGAGGATAGGCCGGCAAAAGGCTGCGAGTATCTTTCTCAACAGGGTCTCAGCGCCAGTTCAGACAGGTGTCCACGACATAGACATAATGAGGTGGATAGCTGGTAGAGAGGTAGTTCAGGTTGTCGGCTTCGCGGCTAGGAGAATGAATTATAAGTATCCAGACATTTTCTGGACTGTCATGAAGTTTGATGACGACTCGCTTGGCATTGTTGAGAATGGATTCATGCTCAGCGACAGCTACCCACACTTCATTGATTCTCAGCTTGAAGTTATTGCTGAAAAAGCAACGATACAGATACTGACCCCGGGCGAGTACTTCTCGATTTACAGCTCCGAGGGTGCTGATAAGCCAGACGTCACGTACTGGCCGAGAATGAATGAGCATGCGGAGGGCGCATTGAGAGATGAGCTAGAGTACTTCGCCAGATGTGTAGCTGAGGGGAGGCAACCAGAAGTCATTCCCATTGAAGACGCTAGAAGGGCGCTAGAAATCGCGATTATGGCGATGAAATCCGCCGAGACAGGTGCTGCGATCCACATATAAGTGATGTCTACTCAAGCTTTATTGATATGTTTTTGCTCTCCGAATAAAACTTCCCTATCTGATTAGACAACAACTGTATAGAGTATGGAGTAATGCATGGTCTGAATTATTATTTCGAGATCTCCTCTAGAGTCCTTCCCTTAGTCTCTTCACCTAAGATTCCAGTGATTATGCCGGCCAGTAGATGGGCTAGGGCAAATACCATGAATGCTAAGAGTAGTGTCCCACCGCTGATTTCGAAGAGGAATCCAGTAATAGACGGAGCGAGTATGCCTGCTAGTCTACCTATGCTTGCAGCTGTTCCAGAACCTGTACCTCTAAGTTTTGTGGGATAGAGCTCTGGAGTGTATGTGTAGAGTCCAGCCCATGCACCTAGGTTAAAGAAAGATATCAAGGCACTATATAGCAGTATTAGCTCTAATTGATTTGTAGAAGCCAGTAAAAGGCATCCAATCCCAGCAATTATTAGATATGATACAAGAACACCTTTTCTACCTACCTTATCTAGAATAAGAGCCGCACTATAATATCCGGGTACTTGAACGAACGTTATTAGCAATATCCACTCCAAGCTTTTGACAACTTCATATCCAAAGAGGCGTACGTAAACGTCTGGTAGCCATGTAAAGATTCCGTGATAAGTGTATACTAGAACTGCCCAGAGTATCCAGAGAACGACCGTCCTCTTGAGATATGTGTGAGATAATAGTGAAGTTATTGGCATTTTTTCTTCTTTCTCTACACTAATGCTAATCTTCTCAACATCTTTAACCAATTTGTGTTTTATGAGTATGGTCTTAATGTCGTTTAATTTCTCTTTTTTCTCTAGAAATCTTAGAGATTCTGGAGCATAGTATGTAATTGCTGGTATCAATAGCAGTGGGATGTAGGATATAGTGAAGACGCTTCTCCATCCTATCTGAGGCATGATTATTCGTGCCAATATTATGCCCAGCAGCACGCCCCAAACCCATGCAGTCTCAACTATTCCTACAAATCTGCCCCGATACCTTGCAGGAGGATACTCAGACATATATACGCCTGGTAATGGCAGAGCACCTCCCAGTCCTATTCCTGCAAGTATTCTGAAGATAGACATGGACCAGAAATTCCACGTAATGCCGCATAATCCTGTGAAGACTGAACCAACTATGATCATGATAATCATGGTGTATTTTCTGCCTATCCTATCGGCTATTAGGCCGCTGGATATTGCTCCGAAAAACATTCCAAGATATCCGAAGCTTAGTAGATATCCAGATTCTGTCAGGCTAAGGCCCCACTCGGCTCTAATCGCTGGTAGGAGAAGTCCTATCAACATTACATTCATAGCAGTTAGTCCATAAACCAGCGAGGCTATAGTTAGGAGGACGTAGTGAAATCTACTCAATGGAAGATCTTCAAGAATCTTTACCACGCTCATGACAGACTACAAATCGCTAGGATTTATTATACGTGGATTTGTTGGCAATATTTGTCATACATGCTTGATGAGTGGTATAGTTTGCCTCATTTTACTAGAGCAGTGATTTGGTGAGTTTGGCTATGTTTATAACTTAAATGATCATTATTAACCGCGAGATATGGGGCTGGTCTTTAGGGTTGCCTCTACTTCTGGCCCAGTAGCTAGAGAGGTATACAGATTACTCAATGAAATTAAGCTTGACTCTCCAGTAGTAACTACGCTCCGTGGATACAGTCTCGAAGATTCAGACGTGGTAATCGTGGTGGGAGACGACAAGTTAATACTAAAAACGATATTTGAGCTAGGAAATAGAGGTAACCCGATACTTGGTGTAAGCGAAGATCCTACAAAAGGATTTCTCTCTCAATGTACCATCAATGAGCTTAAAGATGCAATAAACACCATCCTGAAAAGAACGTATCACATTGAAGAAAATACTAGACTTGCTATTAGGGTAGATGATGGGCAGACAGTCCCTGCAGTTAATGATGCGGCAATCTTTCCCAGCCGAAGCGCCACATTGATGGAGTATTCATTATCAATTAATGAAGAGATGATTTGGCGAGACTATGCAGATGGAGTAATAGTTTCCTCTCCGCTTGGGTCGAGTGCATACTCGCTTTCAGCAGGCGGCTCATTAATCCATCACGACGCGCCTGTATTCGGGATAGTTCCCGTCAACTCTATAGACATTACTAGGAGACCGCTCATTGTTCCAAATACCTCATCAATCATTATTGATGGTGTATCTTCTAAGCATGGAGTCGAGGTAATAATTGATGGGCTCGTAAGAATGCCGGTCAAGGAGAGAGTAGTCATCACTAAGAATGATGTGCCTTGTAGGTTTATACATGTAGATGGCCCGTCATCTATCTTGAGCAAGTTAGAGAAGAAGATCCACTTGGCCGAGGAGCTTCTCAGGATACCACCTTCCGCTAAGCTGATCATTAAGATCCTAGAGTATGAGGGGCCACTGACATACAGAGACCTCGTGAAGAAGACAATGCTACCCGAGAGGACTATTCGTCACGCATTAGGCGTATTGGTTTCCCGCCGATTAGTCGCTAAGAAGCCACTGCTCAGAGATGCGAGACAGAAGCTCTACTATTTACCCGCCCATGTTGCAAATACGAGTTTGAGGTCATAGCTTACTTAGCATAAGCAATATATATCTATTCCCCGATGCATGTTTATTTCTTGATGATGATACCGACCTGCCCTGAGAGCCGTTGGCTCGTTGACGAGCATGTCTCCTCGCTGAGTAGTGGTCGGTGAGTATTATGATCTTTGAATTTTTTGGCCCACTGAGGACGCAGGTAGGAATGAAGAGTATCAGCATTAAGATTGAAGAATCGGTAAATCTGAAGGAAGCGTTAAGAATGCTGCCTCAACCAGTCAGGGATTTAATAATTGATGATAATGGCGCAGTCAGGCCAGGTATCATGATACTCGTAAACGACGTTGATGCTAGGACCGTTTATGGATTTGACGTCATGGTGAGTGACAATGACAGGGTTACCCTAATTCCGATGATTCATGGTGGATATGAATGATTGTCTCGAATTATCAGGGATACAGCTTAGCCGCAGCTGTCATTGATGATATAAAGGTTGACCCATTCGTCTCGCTTGAGAAATTTAAGTTGCCGCCAAACTGCTCTTTACAATTCATAGATACTAGGTATGTCTATACTGCACGACAATTAGTTGCTGCCTTCATGAGTGCCGTCGATGCATATATGACTGGTACATCAAGGGCGAGGAAGATAGAGATTGAGATTCTGCTGAGATTTTCTGGTAGGAGGCAGATTAATGAGGCGATTGATCTTGCCGGTTACAAGAAAGGAGATAGAAGTGTCTGTCTCTGCGTAATAATGCATGGAGAGAACAAACTAGAATCAATCATTCATGACATAGCTAATTGTCTCGGCGGCATAGTTTCATCAAGCATTGAGAGGGGAAGTCTTGACGATGTACTAAAACTTTATCGAGTCAGTAGTGATGAGCTAGAGTGTCTAGTTCCCTCTCGAGGCGCTAAGCCTGCCGAGCTATTAATAATTGAGAAAATCGTGATGAGCAGTCTTTCCTGAAGAGTAGATATATCGATGATATCTTTAAATCGCTCTCCGAGATTGTTTTAATGCTGGCAGTAAGAAATGGCGCGGATGCATGCTCGAAAGAGGGGAAAGTCCAGGTCTAACAGGCCGCTAAGCAAGGAGCCTCCAGAATGGGTCAAGATTTCTCCAGAGGAGACAGAGGCACTTATCGTCAAGCTAGCGAAGGAAGGAACACCGCCGAGTAGGATAGGAGTAATTCTCCGAGATGTTTACGGAGTGCCGCTCGTCTCGCAGGTGACTGGGAAATCAATATCACAGATACTCGAGGAGAATAAATTGTTGCCTGAAATTCCCGAGGACTTAGCAAATCTTATCGAGAGGGCTAGAAGGATGCAGCTACACCTATCGACGCATAGGTCTGATAGATACAACAAGAAGAGGCTTCAGCTCGTCGAGGCCAAGATTCATAGACTCGTCAAATACTACTCGAGGATTGGGAGAATACCTAGGGACTTCAAGGTCAAGACATTATACACTTATGCCTGATGACTTTGTCTTAACGGTCCCACTCCACTGGCCAGACATTCTGGCTCCAGTATATCGCAGGTATCTCTGCTAATTTTGCGCCTCTCGAGAGATATGGAATAACTATCAAGTTGCGGAACGAGGCCGTAAGCATGCGGACCCTGTAGGGACGGTCAGTCCCATCCGACCTAACGTAGTAGACGGATTCTCCATGCGCCGCCTCTGCCCTAGCGATGGCTTCGCCCGCTGGAACCCTGATGTTTACTGGGTGTTGCTTGTTCTTCACTGGGCCGTCTGGAAGCCCCTCGACTGCCTGAGTGATTATCCTGATGCTTTGACGCATCTCTTCAAACGCTACTACTGCCCTGGCGTATGAGTCTCCCTCTGTCCTGACTGGCACGTCAAACTTAAACTCGCCGTAGGCGTCGTAGGGCTCGTCTATCCTTACATCCCTCTTAATCCCAGTGGCTCTAAGAGTCACTCCAACGACTCCCAGCTTTGCAGCCTCCTCTGCAGTTAGTTTTCCAACATTCACCGTGCGGTCCATGAAGAGTGCATTGTTTAGCATCAGGTCCCAGTAATGGTCTAGCCTCGCGTCTAGAAACTCCATTACTCTCAGGACGTATTTTTGGAAGTCGTCGGTCAGCTCGTCGCTGCTCGGAGACCTGCCGGTCGCGTCTCGGTACCAAGCTCTGAACTGCTTGACTAGGCCGCTGGGCACTCTTTTCGGCACGTCGTTTCTGACTCCTCCCGGAACAAAGTATGAGTGAGTTATTCTCTGCCCGCCTATGAACTGGACTAGGTCGACGACGAATTCACGGTCTCCGAAGGCCCACATGAAGGGAGTCGTTAACCCGAGGAATACTCCGTAGAGTGCAAAATAATAGAAGTGGCTTCCAATCCTGTTGAGCTCAGCGACTATCGGCCTTATGTATCTAGCCCTTAAGGGAGGCTCGACTCCCATCAACTTCTCAACTGCGAGGCAATAGGGATAGAGCATGCCGGCTGCATCAAGTATCGCGGGACGCTCTAGATGTGGTATATTCGTTATCCAGGTCTTGTACTCGCAGAGTTTTTCCTCGCCCCTGTGGACAAAGCCGGGGTCGGGCTCGGCTGAGAGTACGGTGTCTCCAATTACTCTTACTATTAACCTGAAGTGACCAGTGCCTGGATGCTGGGGCCCGTACGAGAAGACAAGCCCCTCACCCGTATCAAAAAAACTAGCTTCTTTGACTTCGTCTTGACGATACATCTCGCCGATTAGAACTATTGCTAATCCTTACTATTATAGTGTTTTTTATCACGTCGCCATTCTACGCATCCTCATCACCACGAGCCCAAGCAAAAGTAGGATAATGATAACTATGAGTCCGAGGCGGAGGATTATTCCTAGGAATGCCCTGAGCCCAGTCAGTACGCCCCAAGTAAAGATGCTGAATGCACTTATGAAGGTTACAAGAATTATCAGGAGTATTAGTAATGCTTTAGGACTCATCTCGAAGCTCTCATCGGCCAGGCGGCCTATAATCCTTCCTCAGGGGCGGAGCGTCTGACCACCACTCGGGCAGAAGTAGTCTCTTAAGGTTTGGATGACCACTAAAAATGATGCCGAACATCTCGTAGGTCTCACGCTCATGGTACTCACAGCTCGGCCATATGGACGTCAGCGATGGGACCTCAGGGTTATTTCTAGGAATCCTTGTTGCTATTGTAACTATGATGTTGGCTAGCTCTTGCACTGAGTACGAGCCTGCATGATACATGACCTCGAACGAGTCCTCAGGCGGCTTGAGCGCGATTAAGTCAATACCCGTCACGCCCTTCACGTGGTCGAAGCCAAGCCCCTTCAGCACGCTTGCAGCCCTCACTAATGCGTCCTTCTCAACAGTTATCTTCGTCATTTTTTTATCAATCTTCACCTCTTTTATCGATTCTCCGAGCGCTTGCTTCAGCTCATTAACTATGTATCCAATCTTCGATTCGCTCAACTTAAATTACTCACTGTTTAGCTTAGATATATGGATATTCCCCTGCGTCTCGCTATAAGTACTCTCCGAGAATCTTGTCTCGTAGGATTAGTAGTCCCTGAATGAATGTCTCAGGCCTCGGTGGACATCCAGGAATGTATACATCTACTGGCACTATGTCATCGATTCCCTGAATAACGTTGTAGGAGTCCTTGGCGTAGAGACCGCCTGAAATCGCACATGCGCCCATTGCTATCACCCACTTCGGATCAGGCATCTGGTCATAGATTATTCTTACTCTCTGGGCCATCTTTGTCGTGACTGTTCCCTCAACTACTATGACGTCTGACTGTCTTAGAGAGCCGACCGCGTTGAGAAATCCAAATCTCTCGGGGTCGTATCTTGGACTAACACTTCCCGCAAACTCGACCGAGCAACAAGCAGTCGTCAGGTGGACTGGAAAGAGGGATGAGAGTCTGCCCCAATTGACGAGGTACCTGACCAGCGACCTTCTCCTTATCCACTGGATGATAAAGTTTAGCCCGTCATTGCCCTCGACCTTGTTAATCCTTCCGACGCCATACTTCTTTACTGCTTCTTCCTTCTTCTCTTCAGGTATGACTGACTCTTCAAAGATGTTTACAATGTTTCTTGACTGAAGCGTCGTGATTCCAAAGCTTCCACTTTTTACTCTGAAGCCACTGCGATGAAGCCAGATAGGATGCATCGCCTTTATGAATACTTTGACTAGGCCGGTTAATTAACTATTCTGAACAACCGGAAAGCTTAATCAGTAATTGTGGGTAGTCTATACTTCATGAAGGTTTGGCGGCTAAGGAGTAATTGGGACCAAGTCTTTTCCGGAGTTTATAGACAGATAATGGCTTATGATAATGATATTATGCTGATGCTCGTTAAGATTCAGCCTAAATCAACGGTCCCGATGCATAGCCATAAAAACATACAGGCTGGAATAGTAATCAAGGGAAAACTATTGTTTGTGACTGAGAAAGGAAAGATCGAGGTGTCTGAGGGCGACTCCTACTACATTGGAGCATATGAGGGACATGAGGTTCATAATCTTGCCGATGATGAAGCAATAGCGCTAGACATATTTGTTCCTAAGCGAGACGACTATTTGCCCTACGCACATCAAGCTGATCACGAGATATAATTGCTAAGCAGTCTTAACGAGTCGATGGTCTCTTCCTAAGGTATAGATACGTAGTGATGGCGGTCAAGAAAAACACGGTTATCGGCACTAGAATACTAATTACTGCTCCGCCCAGGATAGATGAGTAGTTAATAGATACGTATAGGGATATGGATGTAGGAAGAAATACGAGTAGGAGGACGGCGAGTAAAAATCTCCTGAACTGCTGAGACGCTAGCAATATTTTCGCAGAGCCTATCCAGCTGTCCTTAATCCTGACATCAATCGCGAATCCATCTTTCCTGCGAGATAGTCTATTCGAGAGTTCTTCCAGCAAGACCGGGTCTGAGGCGCCGTAGCCGTCTCGACAGATTATTCCCACTTGTTCTGAGTCTCTAACTATGTGTATTACTGGAGGCGTGACGATGGTTTTTAATCCTAGGATCTTAGCCACCCATTCAATCTCAAGCCTGAGCTTAGGGTCTATCTCGATCCCTAATTTCGAGTCGCTGTAACCAATGATTAATGGATTAATAGAATAGATCTTATTGATTGTTAATTTTTCATCTTTGAATTCAGGCATATTTAGCATGATGGTGAGAAGTGGCTTTCCATTCTCGATTTCTTTTTTTATCCACTCGACTGCTTTTTCAAAGGCTCCGGCCAAGCCGAGCAATATTACTGATAAGGCTAATTTTAGTCTTTACTTCTCCATTCCTATCTTGATTTCTCTCTCGAGGCTTTTAATGGATGCTGGTGGAAGACTTACCGTCACCTTTACTTTGTCTCCGTCTTTTAGTCCATATTTTCCTCTCAGATAGATTGGAGAGATGATCTCGATGACGTTTCCGCCGTAGTGTGTCCTCTCGATGAAGAGGATTGCGCAGATGTCTTTGTCATTAAAAGTTGCGGGTATTCCTCTTACTCGGCCATAACTCCTAAGCGAGTTATGATAACCATTAACTTCTATATCTGCATGTTTCTTGACTAACTCTCTGTTTTCAATTGCGTCTTTTGATAGGAGGTTTACGTTGAGTGTTCCTGGATAAGGGTCAAAGCCGAACTTCTCCTTGATTTGTCTTCTGTACCACTCTAGTGATAAGTAGTAGGCTCCTTCGCCCATTCCTGAGAATACTCTTCCTTCGAGTGTTACCTCCATAGGCCGCTCAATAATTGATTTTAGCTCTATGTATAGGTTTTTTAGCTCATTTATTCCTTTATCTGTTAACTTGACGTAGCTAATCCTACCGAATATTCTTCTCTCGATTAGACCCTCCTTCTCCATCTTTATCAAGATTCTGGAAGCAGATTGTTGAGAAGTTCCGAGCTGTTGAGCAAGTATAGGAGTTGTGAAACTAACACTTTTTACGTATGCGTCTTTTTCCGCTAATAATAATAATGTTTTAAGGTGCATCTTATTTAGACTCATCAAATATTACAGTGTTATACCACTATTTTAATTTAACCATTACCAAGACAATAAAAAATACTATAACCTCTCTAGGAAAGCCCTTTAACTCAGGGTTATCGTGTCGTCTTTCTCGATGCCTCTTGGTCCGACGAGCAGGATGTCTATACCGTTGCCGCTGGCCGCGTCCCTCGCCATGGCAGCCTTAAGAGACTTTAAAGCTAGCTCATAGAGCTCTGAGCCGCCTAGGTCAGGTTTATAACTGCTCTCCAACACTCCTACCGCAATCTCTGCGCCTGTCCCGACTACTGCGAAGTCGTCCTCGATAAGCGAGCCGAGAGGGTCGAGGACGAAGAGGTGGGCACCAGTCTTATCGAATCCTCCCACGATGGTCTCAGTGATGTAGGGAAAATACCTGCTTCCGAATAGGTAGTTTGAGAGTATCTTGGCCACCGAGTTGACAGAGGCCTCTCTCTGATTCTCGATCTGGTATAGATTTACTGCCGCCCTAACCTCTCTGAGGAGGTTCTGCATGTCTGAGACAAGTCCAGCACATGCCGCGCCGACGGTTGGAGTTATCTTGAAGACTTTCCTCACATTTTTTGAGACGACGAAGTATCCATAGGAGAGCCTCTTCTCAGATGCTAGTACTACGCTATCCTTGCCTCTTATTCCGAGCGTGGTCGCTCCTGGAAATGGAAATTGAGCAGTCATTTCACAGTCTAAATAAAAATGTTAAAGGCATGTTTTAAGTGTTCTTCTAACTCATAAAAAATGTTAAAGATTAATAAGTCGAGTATTACTTAGCAATAGTAAGAATGGAGACTAGGCAAAAAGAAGTAAGAGAAATCGTCAGGATGCTGGGCACAGACCTAGACGGCACTAAGCAAATACCGTATTCATTAGCGAAGATATTCGGCGTAGGAATCAATTTCGGCTATGCCGCCGCTAGAGCCGTAGGCATAGACCCTAGCCTCAGGCTCGGCCAATTAACAGAACACCAAATATCACTACTAGAAGACTGCATAAAAAGGCCAGACAAGTATGGAATTCCGGCATGGCTCTACAACAATAGGAAGGACCCAGTGACTGGGCGTGACCAGCACCTAATCGGTCCAGACCTTGAGCTGAGCATCAAGGAAGATATTCAGAGAGAGATGAGAATTAAGTCTTGGAGAGGCGTGAGACACTCTCTTGGATTAAAGGTTAGGGGGCAGAGGACGAGGACGACCGGTAGAAAGGGAGGGCCCGTCGGAGTAGCGAGGCGTGCTGTAAGCGAGGCCGGCGGAGAGTCAAAGAAATAATCCTCTATGCCTCCCATTCCCTTCTCGCTAGTCTTGAGCCCTCTACTAGGCTTAGCTCCTTTTTGTAGGCTACTTCCCATCGCCTCGTCCTTAGTCCACAGTCATTGCAGGCTATTATCATCGATGGGTCATCCATGACTCTTGCCGAGTAGAGCAGCCTGTCACGGACTAATCCTGGACTCTCGATAAAATCTGTATGAACATCAATGACTCCTGGCGCAATCCTGAATCTCGGTCTATACTCCTTGAATAGCTTCAGTATTGGGTATCCTCTCCTCCTCTCATCATCTTGGCCTAGGTATGGCGAGTCCCTATTCGCACACTCAATCGAGATCTCATCTATCTTCAACTCCAAGATATATGGGAATAGTCTAGTGTAGTCGCTGTAGCAGATGTGGAGTGTGAAGACTGCATCTATTCCCGAGACAACTTTATTGAAGGTCTCGACGAATAGTTCCATCTCTTCTGGATTAGTCGTCGCCGCAGGCTCATCTATCTGTATCCTCTTAGCACCCGCTCTGCTGAGCTGCTCCACTACTGGTCGTATAACCTTCTCAGCCAAGTCAATAGCTAGGTCTCTTCTAGCGAGCTTCTTTCTCTCCTGAATACTTCTAACCTCGCTATGAATACTGTAGTGATATTCTGGGAAGCTCCAATCGGCCAATGTGTATGGCCCAGTCACTGGCACCTTCAACTCTCGTTCCGAGTGTTTCTTAGCGAATAGAAACTCATCGAGATAGATGGGCCGGAGTAGTCTCGGCTCCGAGACAATCGCTGCTTTATTATAGGTCTCTACGTCCCATACCTTTACTTTTCCGTAGAATACCGCGCCTTCTATGCTCCTCAGCGGATACTCATACATCTCTATTCTTCTCTGCTCGCCGTCCCAGATAACGTCTAGTCCAGCGCTCTCAAAGAACTTCAATCCAAATAGTGATGCCCAGTCATACAGCTCTCCCTGTACGTATCTCCCAGTCTTGAGGTGATGAATTAGTTCTTCATATCTAGGCACCCTGAGCAGTCTTCCCCAGTACTCTGTCTCGCTTATCTCAGCTTCAGTAATTGTTTTCTTTAGGAAGGGAGCTCTAAGCAGGCTTCCAACCTCCTGAGTCGGGAAGAGCTTCTCCATTCTTATTCACCTCTCAATGCTTTGTAGGCTGCTCCTAGAATAGTCACTTTTCTATCCGCCACTGTCTTGGGGAGGAAGTCCATGTCGGCAGAGGTACCGATATGAATCTCAGGCGGCTCGACCTTCTCTAACAGTGCCTCGGCAGTCCTCACAACTTCTTCAACACTCTCTACGTAGCTGTTGCGTGAGTCAAGAATTCCCGCGTAGAGTGGCCTATCAATATCATGTTGGGCGAGATTCTCGATGCCTGTCGAGGTGAGGTCTATTCCCAGCAGGTCCGCACCTAGGTCGAGTATCCATGGAAGTGCATGTGAGAAGTCGCCGAAGAACGTATGAATCATAAGTCTTCCACTGAATGTTTTCTTAATTTGCTTGATTCCCTGCCTCACAATCTCGGCTGAGTCTCTGTCAAGCCTCCTTTGAACAATCATCGGAGCGCTGAGCTGAACCATCTCAATACTAGTTCTCTCCTCAAGAATTGATAATTCCTTTGAGAGTATATCCGCGATTGCGATGACGAGCTCCTCTACTCTGCCGTAGTATCTATCATCACTGAGAGCAGCAAAAGTGTAGGGCTCGGGAAGGACTAGCTTCCATCGAGTGTTCCTGACCGCATCGAGAATGATGTAGTCGAGTAGGACAGGCCTATTCCAGACTAATTCATCTATTATTACTGGCTTTTTATAAAACATGTTGTTGTCAAACCATCTTGTCAGTGGTCCCGGCTCCATTCCATGAATCGATTCAGTGAATGGTCTAAAATGGTCATGCCACATTAGTTGGCCCTCAACAATAATAGTCATGCCCGCCTTCCTCTGTGTCTCCACAATTTTTCTAGATTCTTCACATACTGCGGATAGTAATTCTTCCCTGCCTGCTGTCCCTCTACCGTGTTTCCTCATTAATGTGATAAGCTGGTCAGACCTCGGATAGAGTCCGGCCAAGTGGCATCCTGTAAACTTCATTCCCAACAATTAGCCTCTCATCCCCCTCGATAAATACTGAATCTAGATAAACACTCAAATACACCGAGCCGTATGTTAGGTTGGTAAATGGTCGATAATGCATCGCTTTTATTCTCACTCGCTGAGAGGACGGCAGACCTAATCAAGAAGCATGTAAATGAAGGCGCGAATATCTTAGTTATTGGTCATAATGACGCTGACGCTCTTTCCTCACTAGGCATCGTCTGCGGCTCCCTCAAAATAATTGATGCTAACTTTACGTGTAGAAGTGTGGCGAGGATTGAAGAGTTCCTCGAGTCTGAATGTGGGGACTATGACTTGATAATCTTTGTTGATCTTGGGAGTGGCTATTTATCAGAGCTAAAGTCAAAAATCACTAATAGCAAAGTAGTAATCCTTGACCATCACAGGCCGATAGATATTCCTCTTCCACAAGACTGGGTTCAGGTCAATCCGCACTTATTCGGAATTGACGGGATGACCGATATCAGTGCATCGGGAGTATCATACCTCGTAGCTAGGCATCTCCATCCAGATGCTGTGAAATACTCCGCGATGGCAATCGTCGGCGCCCTCGGCGACCTGCAGGACAAGAACGGCGAGAGAAGACTGAAGGGTCTCAATGAAATAATCGTTAAAGAGGCGGTCGATGCAGGCGTAGTAACGACAAGCGAGGACTTGATACTCTATGGCAGGAGCTTTAGGGGAATTCATCAGGCCCTGGCGAGCACCTACAGTCCATTCATACCTGGACTCTCAGGCGACGAGGCTTCCTGCCTAAGCCTAATAATATCGTGCGGAATAGAGATTAGGAATGGAGACCAGTGGAGGAGGCTTATTGACCTTACAGAAGAGGAGAAGAAGAGGCTCTATAACGGAATCATCGGGCACCTTACGACTCATAAGTATCCATCCTCGATTGCGTCTGAACTCCTAGGAACCGTGTATGAAATTAATGGAGAGGAAGCTTGGACATATACGAGGGATGCGAGAGAGTTTGCTACGCTGCTAAACTCTACCGGGAAGACTGGGAAGGCATGGATAGGCATCTCACTCGCGATGGGTGTTAGGGGATGGGTCCTCGAAGAGGCGAACAAGCTGCTCGAAGAGTATAGAAGATCAATTGCAAAGGCAATAAGCTACGCTACGAGTCAAGGAGCGCTGGAACAGATGCATCACATAGTAATCCTCAGGGGCGGGACAGAGATTGACCCTAAACAGATAAGCTCTATTGCCTCTATTCTCTCTTCCTCACAGTTACTGCCTGAGGATAAGCCCCTAGTCGCTATTGCACAGGAGGGGGGATTGGTGAAGGTCTCAGCCAGAGCGAGCAGCAAGCTAGTAGACCTTGGACTAGACCTTGGAGAAGTGCTGAGGAAGGCGGCGGAGATTTATGGAGGCAAGGGCGGTGGACATAGGATAGCGGCAGGCGCCGAGATAGCGGCTGATAGACTAACACTCTTCCTCCTAGAGGTTGATAGGCTGGTTGGAATATGCATGAAGGAAGCTGGACTGCCCGTCCAGTCGACACTCGATGAGGAATGACGGAGAAGGCCGTAATTAGGATAAGGTTCTGCGATGAGGAGGAGGCAAGAATGATGCGACAAACAGTTGAGCCTGATAATACGCCACTGCCCCCGGGACTAATCATTGAGACAAGGCAGGATGGCGCATTACTCTTTTTTGAGATTACGTGTGAGAGGGGGCCGGAATCTCTGCTGGCTACGATTGATGACCTGCTTGCCTCTATTCAGCTTGCCGAGAAGACTATCTGTAGAAGAGCTGCTAAGGTATAAAGCATCCCAATACTGAAAGATTCTTGTTAGAACATGTCGAGAAAGGCCACTGAGCGTAGCAAGGCGCCTAAGGCGCCGTACGTGATAAGAGCTCCCAGCTACTTCGGTAACAGAGAGATAGGCACAACGTTTAGCGACGACTCCTCAAAACTAATTGGAAGAACAGTAAAGGTCAGCCTTTACAACCTTACTGACGACTTCAGCAAACAATACATCATAATCAAGTTTAAGATCGTTAGGATAAATGATGGAGAGGCGCAAACGGTTTTCTATGGACATGAGTATGGACGAGAGTTTCTAAGGAGCTTAGTAAGGAGAGGAACATCACGCATCGATGGGTACTATAACCTAAAGACGATAGATAATGTTGCAATGCGGGTTCAGAGCACCGTCTTTACTGTCAAGAGGGAGAGCGCGGGGAAAAAACGAATAATTAGGCACGTAATGAAAGAAGTGCTTGAGTCTTCTTCGCAGAGACTCACGCTGGACCAGTTCGCACAGGAACTAGTATTAGGAAAGACAGCCTCAGATATCTACAATGCGGTTAAGAAGATAATCCTTCCAAGACATGTAGGAATCGTAAAGTCTAAGATATTATCGCTGCCTCAGGAAATATTGTTAGCGAAGCCGAGCCAGGAAGAAAGCTAAAAAGTTCTCTCGCTATTCTCTCCACGATTTGCATCCATATTTTCTTAAGTAGTATCCATCCTCTTTGAGCGGGCCGAAACTCCTCACGCCGAGAGTCCTCACCTGTTTTTGCAGCTCCTCAGACTGCTTGACATCGATTTCTCCCTTCTCCTCTAGGTATTTGATGACTTCTAAAGCCTCTTCATCATTGTTACATCTTCTCAAATAATCAATTGGGCCTGGAGAATAGCTTTCTTTAGGTCTTTCGGCCTCGCGTTCAGCCTCCTCAGCGTCAAGTCTAGCAGAGTCTATCCTGACGCTCATATCTCCTCTCAATATCTCCCTGTAGAGATTTGGGAATAGCTTCTTGAAGTCGCGGACATCCCACTCCGTCACAGAGTCTCCCTGAACATTCATTGTTACCTTTCAATAAATGTGTTTCTGCCCGTAGTGGTTCCATAATGTTTTATTATTAGATACACCATCTCTTCGTCATGGATTTTGAGATTAAGCATAGGCCATCCTACTCATTACTAGAAGTGAGGCTGAGTACAAATGAGTCGATAAGAGCAGAGGCCGGCGCAATGACGTACATGTCTCCAAACATCGAGGTGAGGACAATAATGCGTGAGTCGAGCTTCATAGAGACGCTTGGACTGAAGCTTCTAGGTGGGCAGTCCTTCTTCATCAATGAATATGCTGCGACGCAGTCTCCGGGTATTGTCGGCCTCGTCTCTGCGCCTCTAGGCGACATCGCGCATCTATCAGTCACTTCTCAGCGAGGATACATAATTCAGAAGTCGGCATACGTCGCCTCCAGCCCGACTATTAACCTAGACATTAAGTGGCAGGGATTCACTAGGGGAATATTTGGACAAGGCATCTTCATGATAAGGGTAACAGGTATAGGAGACCTCTTCATCAACACCTTCGGAGCAATCGAGAAGAAGACGCTAGGTCAAGGCGAGGAGATAATCGTCGATAATTTCCATCTAGCAGCATTCAGCGACACATGCAGATACGAGGTGAAGAAGTTCGGTGGACTAAAATCAACAATTCTCGGCGGCGAGGGACTAGTCCTAAGAGTTACCGGGCCAGGCGATGTCTACATACAGACAAAGAATCCAGCCGAGTTCGCTGAGTGGCTCTGGACACTTCTAGAACCCTACGTAAGGTCGAGGTCGAGGTAGCGAGTATCTATTTCTACAAATGCTTGAGTGAGAAGTCATGAAGATGCTGAGGATTATTGGTGGACTCTCTGGACTGGCATGCACAGTCTTGGGAACGGTAATGACCTTCTACTCAACCTATCTATCTCGTAGATTCAGCTGGAGCGTGAATGCGATCAGCGACCTAGGAGTCGATCCTGACGCAGCGGTTGTCTTTAACTCCTCGATCATAGCTACGGGAATATTATTCATCGTCTTCGTGGCTGGACTGTATTCAGGAGTAGCAGTAGGTAGGTGGGGAAAGGCTGGAGTGTTATCTCTATTCCTAGGAGGCGTCTCTCTGGCGCTTGCCGGAGTCTTCACAGTGGCTTATGTTCCCCACCACATCATCGTAGCGTCCGGCTACTTCATACTTGTCCCTCTGGGAATTACTTTCATCGGTTCTTCCCGAGCCGCTGGTTTCGTCTCCGAGAATGTTAGGGTGGTGAGCCTGATATCTGGCCCCTCATCCATTATAGCTCTCATAGTTACGCTTCCAGTACTAAATACGTTGGGCATAAGGGTTGGATTCGCTGTTCCAGAGATGGCCGAGTCAATGATACTCTCAGCGTGGACAGTATTTATGAGCCTAAAGATGCTCTATGCTCGGGATTAGTAAAGTTCTTAGTCCAGCCTATCATCTATCAGGCTTGGCTTGAGAGCCAGAATTGTAGGGCTCCTAACTGATTATGGATTGACTGATACATATGTAGGCGAGTTGAAGGTAGCAATCCTCTCAGTGAACCCATCATTAATAATTGTCGACATTACTCATAGCGTCACGCCGTATAGCGTATTGGAGGGAGCATTCCTCCTCTACCTGTCTTATCGACACTTCCCAAAAGAGAGCATATTTGTCGCGGTCGTAGACCCAGGAGTAGGAACGGCTAGGCGTGGAATAGTTCTCAGGACGAGTAGGTACTGGTTTGTCGGCCCGGATAATGGATTGATGTATCCAGCAGCATCGGAGGACAAGATACTCTCAGCATACGTGATAGATGCAAGCAGATTCAAGACAATCGGCGGAGAGACTTTTCATGGAAGAGACCTCTTCGCCCCAGTTGCGGCCATGATTTCCAACGACGACCTAAGCCCACTCATCGAGACTGACCCGAAGAGCCTGGCTAGGCTTGAGGTCCCTAGGCCAATAATCCTAGAGAACGGTATGGAGGCAACTATACTCCACGTCGACGGCTTCGGAAACGCAGTTCTGAATATCTCGAGGAGAGAGTTTGGAGAGAAGATTGATGGGCTTATCGGCGAGAAAGTCAGAGTCCGCATCGATGGTAGAGTCTACTCGGCAAGGATAGTCGAGGCTTATGGACAGGAGAGTGAGGGAAAAGTAGTAGCCCTCTGGGGAGGGACTGGATTCCTCGAGCTCGCAGTAGTAAAGGGAAGCTTCGCAAAGAAGAGCAGGGCTTCTCCCGGCAAAACAGTATTCATTGAACTGTCCTAGGCAGTAAGGGTCTCTATTGGTAGGGACTCAAACTCCTTAGCCATAAGCATCCTCATCTCTCTCAGCTTCTCAATCTCTGTATTCTTTACCTCATATTTTGCCCTCAATAGCTGGGAAATGATCTTCATTGCTCTTATCCTCTCTATGCTTACTCCCCTCATCAACGCTGCCTCGGCCAACTTGTAGAACTCGACGAATAGTCTCATGAGTTCGAACTGTTTCTCTGGGCTGCAGTAGGAGTCGACCTCGTCGTAGGCGCTCTGCTGGAGGTATCCCTCCCTAATCATTCTCGCGGCGTCGAGTATTAGCTTCTCCTCGTCGGCAAGCGACTCTGGCCCGAGAAGCCTGACTATCTCGAGCAGCTCGTCCTCCCTCCGGAGTATCTGGTAGAGCTGAGACCTCAGCATGTGCCATTCCCTTGAGACTCTCTCAGCCCACCATGTCTTCACGGTCTCTACATATGCTGAGTAGCTGAGTATCCAGTTAATCGCTGGATAGTGTCTCGTGTAGGCTAGGTTCGCGTCGAGGGCCCAGAAGACCCTGACGAATCGCAATGTATGAGTAGTCACTGGCTCAGTGAAGTCTCCTCCCGGAGGCGATACTGCTCCTACGAGCGTCACGCTGCCAGTCCGCTCAGGAGTGCCGAGGACGACTACTCTTCCCGCCCTCTCGTAGAACTCTGCGAGCCTACTCGCGAGGTAGCTTGGGTATCCCTCCTCTGCAGGCATCTCCTCGAGCCTCCCGCTTATCTCTCTTAGCGCCTCCGCCCACCTGCTAGTCGAGTCAGCCACCAATAGGACGTCATAGCCCATGTCTCTGTAGAACTCGGCTATCGTTGCTCCAGTGTAGATGCTCGCCTCCCTAGCAGCTACTGGCATGTTGCTGGTATTCGCGATTAGGACTGTCCTATCCATGAGCGGTCTGCCCGTGTAGGGGTCAACTAGTTTTGGGAAGCCCGTCAAGACCTCTGCCTCCTCATTTCCCCTCTCGCCACAGCCGATGTGTAGAATCACCTTTGCGTCGCTCCACTTCGCGAGCTGGTGGAGAGTCACTGTCTTGCCTGTCCCGAACGCTCCGGGTATGCATCCAGTCCCGCCCTTAGCCATTGGGAACAATGTATCTAGGACTCTCTGCCCAGTGATTAATGGAACGACCGGGTCTAGCCTACTCTTGAACGGCCTCGGAGTCCTGACCGGCCACCTATGATATAGCATTACCCTCTCAGTCTTCCCAGCACTTGAGATCTCTGCGACCACGTCCTCCAGCAAGTATTCATCCTCATCGGCGATGTAGCTAACCTCGCCCGGCTTCATGTTGGGAGGAACCATTATTCGACACTTGATCAGCGGTGTTTCCTCGATCTCTCCAAGCACCGTTCCTGGCCCTACTTTTTCGCCCCTCTTCACGCTGGGCATGAATCTCCACTTCTTATCAGTCGGAAGCGGAGGGACCGATACTCCTCTCTTGATGAATGGGCCGACAGAGGCAGCGATTCTGTCGAGTGGTCTCTGAACGCCGTCATAGACGCTTCCAATCATTCCCGGACCAAGCGTGACTGATAGTGGCAGTCCAGTGCCTAGTACAGGCTCGCCTGGAGTGAGGCCTGAAGTGTTCTCGTAGACCTGGATGAAGGCCGTGTCGCCCGTGAGCTTGATGACTTCTCCTATCAACCGCTCATTCCCGACATAGACCATCTCATACATCTTTGCACCCATCATCCCGTCAGCCTTCACGGCCGGCCCAGCAATCCATATGATTCTTCCCTTAACCGCCATAAGCTAATCAACATTACATCAGTATGCTGACTAAAAACCCTTGAGCCCGTTATGACGAAAAACTACATCTGCATTGCTAAATTATTACTGCCCTATCAATCAGTTATGCTACGTGAATAGCTGCTTAATGACTGTCTTTCTTATCTCTTCTCTCAATCTCTCAAGCCTGGCCTCGAACGTGTTGTCAAGCATGGCAGTGCCCGCCTCGTTTGATATCTTGACTCCGCCGACCGTAGTTATTGAGTCTGGCTCGACCAATATCTTTACTCCCATCTCCTCGCTTATCTTCCTCGCAATCTCGTTGACGAGGCGCTTGTCCTCCTCGCTACACTTTATCCTGAACTTCTCTCCTCCTATCGATTCTATAGAGCCCCTAATCATGGCGGTGATTGCCTCACTGTACGCCTTGTCGTTCTTCAATTTTTTGACCCTCTCCAACGAGTCCTTGATGACGTCTTCGACCATCTCCTCGATGGCTAGGAGGTAGGCCTTCTTCGCCTCCTGCTCCGCCTGACCGATGAGCCTGACGTTGCTTATCCTTACCTCCTTAGCTATGACTGCTAACTCATTCTTTATCCTCTCGCTTATCTCGGACCTACGCTGCCTAACCCTGCTGAGTGCCTCTTGAAGTGTCTGGTCCAGTGACTCTTCCTGCTCCCTCAATGCCTCTTCCACTACTTTCCTTACAAGCTCTTCTATACTCATCGACAATGAGAATCACTCACCAGTACTCTCTAAGCGTCTATTCATATACCTAAGACCTGCCTCAGGACTGCTCTATAATCGACGCGTTGAGCCTTCGAGCCGGGCGCTGGCAGCTCATAAAGGATGGGCATCGAGAGTTTAGACCTCAACTCGTTCAGCCTCCTCGAGAACTCCTCTCCAAACTCGTCGCTCACTAGGACCAGACCGACTTCAGGCTCCTGAATCACCTTGTTTAGAACCCTCACCGCCTCCTCGACGCTCTCTACAACTATTCCGCCAGCACCCGAAAATCTAAGCGAGTTGACGAAGACCCTGCCACCGATAGCGACTACCTTCAAACCCACAAATCTAGACGCGGAGTTTACTTTTATAACTATCTTCACTTAATAAAGAAGCGGGGCCGGTAGATCAGTGGTAGATCGCCCGCCTCGCACGCGGGAGGCCGCGGGTTCGAATCCCGCCCGGTCCAACTAATTCTTAAGCAGCCTTATGCCTTATCTTGCTCATCCTCGCACTAAATCTTTACTCACGTCGCAGCCTCTCGATTAGGTCTAGGACTTTAGCCTTTATGGCATCGCGGATTTTTCTAGCCTCCTCTAGCGACATCTTGGCTGGGTCTGGCATGTCCCACTCCTCGACGTGTCTTGCATAGACGACTGGACAGAGATTACCG
>CALIKS010000002.1 GCA_938017985.1 uncultured archaeon
CTACTTACAGAAACTATTCCAATCAGAGACCTGGGAACCATTTTCGATGCGCTGCTAACTGAAAGCGCTAGAACTCAATCTGCGGAAGATCTGACTGAAGCCATAAGACCAAGAATTTCCAGACAAATTCTTCAAAGCCTCGTCAATCACTCTGAAAGACTAGACGTACTGACATTAGATCCATCGCTGGAACAAATGATTGGTTCTGCCCTAGCAAAGGCCTCGGAACCAGGCCAGATAATGCTCGATCCTACCGTCTTGGAAAACATGCTCAGCTCGATATCCTCAGCAAAGGAAGAAATAGAGAACCAAGGCAAGCCAGCCATACTGATTACCGCGCCTAAGATTCGACCGTGGCTCTCCCGAGTAGTAAGCATGAGGATGCAAAACTTTACCGTACTTTCCTATACAGAAATACCTGAAGATCAAGATATCGCAGTAGTTTCAAAGATTTCAACTACGCCGAACGATACAGGGGTTGAGACATAATGTTTATTGAGATTTTTGAGTCAAATTCATTGAGCGCAGTCCATAAGTTAGCAAGAGATCAGTATGGCGAAGATATTTTTGTCCTTAAGTGCATTCAAGAAAAAGGAAGGTTCAAAATATTGGTGGCTTGCGATGAACAAGCTGACAGTGCCACTTGTCCTCGTGCTAAGAACTCAATGAAGAGTAAAAACTCCCCGCCACTAATTCCAAGCAAAGAAGACTTTATCCAAGCCTCAGAGCGACACACCGCCCAACATCAAATACCGAATAAGTTAGATCTACTAGAAACCGTACCTGCAGAAAAAAACATAGACCTTCGAGAGAGCCGTGTTATTTTCTTTGAAAATGAAAGGCAGCGATTTGAATTCAGTAGAGCCCTTCATCAAAGCGCCTCAGGATTCGACTTTGTCCACCTATTAGGCAAGAAAAGCGCGGAAACTATGAAACTTAGCGCAGCAAACGCCAGAGATTATTCTATCGACTCACTGAAAGGATTGATCAAACACGTCACCAGTCAGACGCGAGATTCGGTCGTCATTGGAACAGCATTAGTCGACCAGCTATGTGTGGCGATAGACGAGTTCGATTCAACAAATTTTAAGGTCGCGATCGCTATTTCAGAACCTTCTATAAATGATATTACTTTGAATAAAGGGTATAAAGGCATAGATGAAATCTTCATTACTGACATCAATGAAGACGCCAACTACTTCAACATTGGCGCCTTATTCTCCAAATCAAATATTTCACCTTCTTTAGGTTTAATGGATGATCCACGCGGTCGATTTGTAACTTTGAACAGAGACGTTATTGTTTCTCGGGCAAAGAAAACAAACAATGAGAGGCCTGCGGATCCAGCCAGTGAATTAAAAATGGCATTAAGTAGGCTTTCGAGAAGTATGGAGGCTCCGAATGAGAGCTATTACTACAGCCGTAGCTAGCGGCAAAGGAGGGAGTGGAAAGACTACATTTTCCATTAATTTAGCTTGCTCTCTCGCAAAAATCGGTAAGAAAGTTCTAATTTTTGACGCAGATGTTGGCACCGCTAACGTCCATATTGCATTCAGAAAAAAAATTACTAAAACACTAATCGATGTCATCGAGGGTGCGGCGGAGATGCAGGAAACAGTTCAGAATCTTGCACCTAACATTGATTTAATTAGCGGAGGGTCTGGGTACACTGACTTCATCAATTTAGGTATTGATAAGATACATCTGACAATTAGGGCGTTCGCAGCACTTGAGGGGATCTACGACCATTTAATAGTTGATTTACCAGCAGGAATTTCTGAATTAGTGGTGGAAATCATGAAAGCAAGTGATAACAATTTTATAATTGGTAATAACGACCCGTCCTCTGTGGCGGATGCTTTCGCACTTTTGAAGGTGCTGAAGTCGCACCAGGAAAAAATGAATATTATCTTCACTCCCAACAAGGTTGAAACTCTTGCGGAAGCCAATACTCTTTATCAGAAAATTAACTCACTCTCTGAGAAGTACATTAATTTATCCTTGAGATTCTTGGGCGGTATAACAGCAACTAAAGACTACAATCATAGTTGGGCAACTGGAATACCTTGCTGTTTGGATGAGACAACATCAAAGGCTAGTAATGAATTTCGGCTAATAGCTAAAGGTCTAGAACAGCTGGCCGACAGCCCACTAAGCGGCGTTAGGTTTGTTCTATAACCCGATCAAACTAATAAGATGAATCTCTATAGCGACCACCAGGGCTTGAATAAATCAGAGCTACTAGAGCTAGGGTTTCCTATTGTTACCCGCATAGCTCACTATCTTCGCGGCAGGGTCCCTGATCATGTGAGTCTCGAGGACATGATACAAATCGGAACGATCGGTCTCATGGAAGCGGAGAACGCTTTTGACCAAGATGCAGGGGTCAAGTTTGTCGATTTTGCGAAGCAGAGGATTCGAGGCGCGATACTGGATGAGGTTAGAAAGCAAAGCAGCATCAGTCGACTCGCCATAAAAAACAAGCAGGCGCACTCAGTCGCTGAGAGTAATTTGCAGCAATCTTTAGGGCGAGAGCCTAGAAACTCTGAGATTGCAGAAGCGCTAGGCATTAGCCTTGCGGAATATGAAAAACAACGCATTCACGCAGAAAGATTTCAGATAGACAATTACTTCCAAGGGTCCG
>CALIKS010000003.1 GCA_938017985.1 uncultured archaeon
ACTTGCAGTAGGGAATTACGAATTCCTTAATCTCTATGCCTGGGGGCTTTGTTTTTTTAATGCGCCATTCGTCTCTCTTGACGTATTCTGGTAAAGCATCTATTAAAGCCTTAGTATAAGGGTGATGTCTTTCTATGAGCAATATTGTTGTGAGAATAATATTGCTCATTACAAAAAAGGTTGAGAGAGGGAGGGGGCAATGACCTCTGCCATATGGGCGAATTTGAACTTCCACCTGGCGGAGAAGGACCGCGAACCTCCGAGCCAGAAATACATGAAGGAGATGAAGCCCTTTACGCGGTTTCAGGACCAGTAACCGTATTTCTACCGGAGAAACTCGACGCCTATGAAGTCCCAGAAGGGGCAGTGATGCTGATCCCCGAAGGAATTAAACACCAGTACCAGAATCTCACCGATAAAATTGTTAGAGGAATCTTTAGCATCGCGCCTAACCTCTAACCTTGTTTAGTTCCCAAGCCATTTTTCTGCTTCTTTTAATGAACTCATTAACGTTCAAATTCCCGTAGAACTCCAAAAGATGAACCATCTAAAATATCCTTAGTTCACTCTTCCACAAACATCATCATGGTGGAGCTTTAACTTCTATTTTGCATTAACTTTTGGGCATAAAATTTACTCTTTTGTTTCTTCATCTTGGATAAGAAGATTCAAATAATGCCATTATCACACAAGTATTACGAAAAACCTTATATCAGCTTTCTGAGAAGGCGAAGAAAAACTAGATATATAGCCAGAGACCACCCATATTAGAATGTTTTAGTATGCCCACCAAAACCGTTTATGCAATTTCGGTTTACTGCAAAGAAATTTATCCTTTGATTGGATAATGTCTCCCACTTTCCCTCTTGCATCCATTGCAGCTTTCATAATAATTGGCGCATTTGTTGGGAGAGCAATGTGCGGTTGGGCATAACCTCTTGGTTTCTTGCAGTATTTTTTGGCGCGTTTTGCTCATCTCTTTAAAATACAAAAAAGGCTAAAAAATATGCGTGAATAAGAGTGAATTTATTGGCAAGATGGGGGTTGGGGGCTTTAGAATTTAATCAGCACTTTTTTTCCTTTGTACTGTAATTCTTGATCCGGTTCTGTTTCATCTAGCCCTATTCCATGCCCGTCTTTGACTAGCACGATGTGGAATGTTCTCTCCTTGAGCATTTTCGGATATTTACCAATTCTCTTATCTATCACTAAAGTTTTCTCTTTATCCCTCCACTTCATGTGAATTAAGCTGTATTCACCATTTTCATAACGATATGTTTCTCCATCATCTTCGTAAATGGTGAATGAGCCATCTGTACCTTGATAAACTCTGATTTCCAAGGGATTTGTAGGTTTTTCTCCAGCATATTGAAGCGATGGCCCCATTGGAACTATTGAGCCCGCCTTAACGTGGATTGGCAGAATATCTAGCGGGGTGGAGGTGTTAATATTTTGGCTTCCCTCAATTTTATTGCCAGTCCAGAAGTCATACCAGCCACCAATTGTTTTTGGGAGATAAACTTTTCTACTTGGAACTTTAGGAAGCGTTACTGGGCTAACCATTAAGGCCGGACCGAACATGTACTGGTCTTCAATATTAAGCACTTGTGGGTCATCTCTAAAGTCCATTACTAATGGGCGCATCATTGTATAGCCTTTACTCGTAACCATCCAAGCTACAGAGTATATGTATGGTAGAAGCCTATACCTCAATCTGATATACTTTACGAGTATTTTTTCGGACTCTTGACCGAACATCCACGGTTCCTTGGCATATGTTGTGCCGTGAACTCTAAAGATTGGGCAGAAAGCACCCCACTGAAACCATCTTATGAAAACTTCTCTGTAGGATTCTGTCTCGGGGTTTCCGCTAAAGAAGCCGCCTATATCAGTTGTCCAGTATGGTATACCAGACATGGAGAAGCTCAGTCCAGCGGGAATCTGCTCTCTAAGGACACCCCAGTCGTGGCATATGTCACCTGACCAAGTTATAGCTGAATAGCGTTGCTGGCCAGCAAATGATGAACGTGTGAGTATAGTAACGCGTTTATTTGATGTGCTGCGCTGCCCTTCGTAAACGGCTTTAGCGGTCATTAGTGAGTAGGCATTAACATAGCGGGCTCCTGATCCCATAGCCGTTTTAGTTGAATGAAATGGCGTATAGAATGATGACCAGCCAGCGCCAGTTTCTGGTTCAGTTGCATCAAGCCACCATCCGTCAAAACCTATGTTAAAGAAAGCTTTCCTAATATACTCCCAGTAAAGATTTCTCGCGCCTTCGTTGAATGGGTCATAGCATCTTGTGTTTGGGCATATGTATCCTTTGCTGGACATTATTTTATAGATGTCTGTGTTTACATCGAAGATGGGCCATATTGAAATTAATACGTGCACGTTAAGAGCATGCAGATCCTTAACCATTTTAGATGGGTCTGGAAAACTCTCTTCATCGAATTTAAAGGCGTTCCATCCATGTTTACCCCAATACATCCAATCTTGAACTATGACATCTATTGGGATGCCCTTTTCCCTAAATGTTTTAGCGGCTTCAACCATCTCGTTCTGAGTCTTATATCGCTCTTTTGACTGCCAATAACCATAAGCCCAGAGCGGCAATAGGGGGGCGACACCAGTTAACTCCCGATAGGATGCTATAATATCATCCATGTTCGGCCCATAAATAAAATAGTAATCAATAGAATCTGCCACCTCAGACCACCACGCAAGCTTATCTCCTTCATCATCCTTAAAACTATCCACCCTTGTCATTGAGCAATTATCCCAAAGTATTCCATAACCTCTACTGGACACTAAAAATGGTATTGCTACATCCCAATTTCTCTGCACAAGCGTGATCGAGCGCCCCTTATAATTGAAGATGCCTGGATGCTGTCCTAAACCGTAAAAGCACTCGTTTCCAGAAACCGAGAATACATTCTCCACTTGATAAGTTTTATCGCCAGCCACTTCTGTTAGGATCGCTCCCTTAGTTTGCTCTTTAAGAATAATATTTCCTGAAGTATCACGGAATTCTACAAGTCCGGTCTTAAGGTTTACTGAAGCGGAAATTCTGTCGGTTACTAAAGATACTTTTCCGTTCTTCTCTTCTATATTCCAAATTACATTCTTTAAGGTTCTCTTAGTTACCACTAGACTACTATCTTCAGGCAGCAGACCAGTAGGCGAATAAGTTACTCGTATAACATTTTCGCTACACAATTGTAGTTGCAATTTACCTAAAGGCGCAAGATCAAAAAGAACCCCTCTTCCATCCTTTATGTAAGATTTAACCTCATACATCATTTTTCCCCAAAACAGTATGTTAATTCTATGCTAAACTTATAAATAATTTGCATTTAAGCGTCTCTCGCGCTGTTAGGCGAGAGACGGATTATGAAAACATGTGGCAGGCGACAAGGCGGTCCTTACCGGATGGCTTAAGCGTTGGGACTTTTTGAGAGCAAATGTCTTCTCCGTAAGGGCATCTCGTATAGAATTTGCAGCCGGGGGGCATATTAGTTATACTTGGAACCTCTAAACTCTTAAGGTGTGGAAGCCCTCTGCTACGGGCAACTTCCGGATTCGGCACTGGCACGCAGTCTAACAATATTTTAGTGTACGGATGGATTGGATCTAAAATGACGTCTTCTGTAGGCCCTTCTTCAATAATACTCCCCAGATACATAACGAGTATTCTTCCATCTCTTGCGAAATATCTTGCTACACCAAAATCATGTGTTATAAAGAGGCACGCCATATTGAACTTTCTCTTTAAATCAAGAAGCAAATCTAATATCTCTATCCTAAGTGATGCATCAAGCATTGAAACGGCTTCATCCGCTACGATAAAACTTGGGTTAACAGATATTGCTCTTGCTATGGCTATTCTCTGCATTTGCCCGCCGCTTAATCTAGCAGGGTATCTCTGCAAGAAATCTTCTGGAGGAACTAAACCAACCATTTTAAGGAGCTCCGATGCCTTTTCCCAGCATTCTCTTCTATTGCGGGCAATCTTATAATGCATAAGTGGGGGGCTTAAAGATTGATATATTGTTCTCATGGGGTTCAGCGTATCGTATGGGTCCTGATGAATTATCTGAGCATTGCGCCTAAACTCCTTAAACTCTGATCTATTTAAACGCCATATATCTTTTCCTCTAAATAATATTTTACCTGAGGTAGGTTGCAGAACTCCCAGAGCTAGTCTGCCCAATGTACTTTTACCGCATCCGCTCTCGCCAACTAATGCTACTGTTTCGCCCTCATTTATGCAAAAAGAAACGTTATCAACAGCACAGACGCTTCTTTTCTTGCCAAATAATCTTCCACCAATACTGAAAAATTTGCTTACATCTTTAACATCTATTAGCACGCTGCCCATCTATCAATTCCTCCTAAGTAATTAGGATCATCCCTGAGTATAAAGATGGCAGGCTACTAATCGTCCCCCTCCAATATTTATTATACTTGGTCTCTCCTTTCTACACTTGTCAGAGGCGTATTGGCAGCGGGGGTGGAATCTGCATCCTGATGGTGGAAAAACTGGGTCGGGTATGGGGCCAGGTATGGGTTTTATCTCACCCATTTTTCCGATTGCTGAGGGGATTGATTTTATTAGGGCTGCGGTGTATGGGTGTTTGGGATCATAGAAGATCTCCTTAACATCTCCTATCTCAATTATATTGGCAAGGTACATTACGGCTATTCTGTCGGCGACTTCCGCTACGCACCCGAGATCATGTGTTATGAAGAGCATTGTGATGCCAGTTTTTTCGTGGATATCTCTCATGAGCCTGAGAAAATATTTTTGTGTTAAAACGTCCAGTGATGATGTTGGCTCATCCAAAATCAAAAATTTTGGACTTAGCAGTAGGCTCATTGCGGATATAACCCTCTGCTTCATTCCACCGCTGAGCTCATGCGGGTATAGCTTTAAGACCCTGTCAGCGTCTAATCGAACCATTTTAATTAGATCGAAGGATCTCTTTAAAATTTCCTCCTTAGAAGATTTTTCATGCGCTAAAACTGTATCAATCATGTGATCAAAAACGCGCATGACAGGATTTAGGGCGTTTTGAGCCCCCTGAAAGATTATTGCAACATCCTTCCACCTGAATCTTCTAAGATCCTCTTCGCTCATAGAGAAAACATCTTTGCCCTCAAATAGCACTTTTCCACCCTTAATGTAGCCGTTCGGATCAACCTGCTTAATAATTGCATGAGCGAGAACTGATTTACCGCACCCACTCTCACCAACCAAACCGAGAATTTCACCCTTACAAATATCAAGGTCAACTTCGTCAACAGCTCTTAAAATCCCTCTAGGAACCCTAAACTCAACGGTAAGTCCACGAATGCTAACAAGGTTTTCAGTCAATTTAATCACCTTATTTCCTCAGCGTTCCTCCTCCTCTAAATCCCGGGTACGATAATGCAGTTCACTATTTACTTCTATTTATTTTTATTTAATTTGTGCTTTGTTGCATATATAAGCTTTCGTTTGTATTCTAGGAACTCATCTCTAAATTCCATATCTTAAGTGTATTGTTATGCATGCTATTGTTATTAGGGCTTTGTATGTTGCCGCCAGCCTTTCATACCTTACGATTATTCTTCTGAAGCTTTTGAGCCACCCATAGAATCTCTCGACGGCAGACCTCATCCTCCTATAGGTTTCGATGCTATATTGTATGGGCTTCCTACCATTCCTTGGGTTCACGGGTATGTTTACCTCAACATTCATGGATGATAGCCTACCCCTTATTGCTTCAGTATCATACGCTGAGTCAGCGTAAAGCTCTTTCGGAGCCTCCCCTAAGCCATCCAATAGCTCATCTATCCGCTTTGAATCATGCTCATCTCCAGCACCCAAAGCTATGCTTAGAGGCATAGAATACTCATCCACACATACATGCATCTTCAAGCCCCTCCTATGCTTAAATCCCTCGTATCCTATCATTTCTCCCCCTTTTTAGCCTCCAAAGTTTTTCATAATATGAATTACAGCGTCATCCAGCAGATTAATCAGATTAATTAAGCCTAAAAGTACTGGGCAAGTTTCTGTTCCAGGGCCTTTTTAGGCATAGCACCGACGATTCTGCCAACGAGGATTCCCTCCCTGAAGATTAGGAATGTCGGTATGCTCATTATTTGGTATTCAGCAGGTATCCTCTGATTTTCATCAACATTTAATTTTCCAAACAGAACCTTCCCGGCGTATTCTCTAGCTAGCTCATCCACAATTGGAGCCATCATTCTGCATGGAGGGCACCATTGCGCCCAGCAGTCGATAACTACGATCCGGCTGCTTTTAATCACTTCATTAAAGTTTGAGTCCGTTACCTCTACCGGTGTATTCATTTCATGAGCTGAAACAGATGTTTTCTCACGCATGATCTTCTCCATTTTCCTCCGCCTAATTTTCTCAATCTCCTCATCATCCTCACTCATGTAAAAACTCTCCCCTTCAATTTCACGAATAGTTACCTAACCAATCAAATGGCTTTAACAATGAATAAGACTTATAAGCATTTTTATTCCTCTTAATTAAGATCCAACCAAGACGTGTCAAAAAATGGCAAAAAAGTTTGAAATATTATAAAGGAAGAGATTGCACCGCAAATAAAGCGCATGATCATCAACGCTCCCCTAATAGCGAAAAAAGCGAAAGCGGGGCAATTTGTTATTGAACTCATTGCAAAACCCTTAGATAAATGGTTATGCAGGCTATTTGTATGAATGCTGGGAAGTTTGATGCTAGCCTCTCATATCTTATGGTTATTCTCCTGAGTGCTGTTAGCCATGCGAAGAATCTTTCAACGGCGCTCCTCATGCGCTTATATGCCTTAATTTTGAGCCTGTATGGTCTTCCAAGCTTGGGATTGCGCCTATTCCTAGGGTTGAATGGTATATTTGCCTTTATGCGCCTCCTCCTCAGGTATGCTCTTATCTCATTTGAGTCGTATGCAGGGTCTCCAGTTACTTCTCC
>CALIKS010000004.1 GCA_938017985.1 uncultured archaeon
TTTGGAATATAGGCCTACACTATTCGCGGCCTGAACTTGAAGCCATATATTATTAATCCTGACGGCCCATCTTGAGTTATCTTCCTAACGACGGCCTCAACCTCCATTCCGATTTTTAATTCTTCTGGTTCGCAGTCAGTCAGCTGAGTGACGAGGCGTGTCCCGTCCTCAAACTCAACTACACCTACGATGTAGGGTGCTAGTTCCTCGAAGCCGACTGGAGCCTGTCTAACAACTGTGAATGATAATAACTTGGCTGTCTGTGGAAGCTGAGTATGTCGTAGTCTCGTGGACCTGCATTTCCTACAAATAATCGCGGGATATTGATGAACCATTCCACAATCTTCACATCTATAAACAATCAATCTATATCTAAATGGTTTTGCGCGCCAGTGGGATGGAATTCTAAATCTGAATACCATGCAGCTCACCCCGTCCTCATTATGGTCGATATGGCCGTAGAGCCTAAACCGCCCAGAGATATTGCCAATCCAGCCTTTGCTCCATCGACTTGGTTTTTACCAGCTAATCCGGTCAATTGCAAGTAGAGTTCTGCGACTTGATAGACACCGGTGGCTCCAAATGGGTGTCCACGTGCCTTTAGGCCTCCGAAAGTGTTAATAGGCAATTCTCCACTCAATGAATATTTACCTTTTTTTACATCTATTCCAGCCTTGCCTTCTTGGGAAAATCCAAGCGACTCAAGTATTAGAGGTGCGAGTATTGAGTATGAGTCATGAAGCTCTATGATTTTTATCTCTTTCCTAGTCATTTTTGCTCGTGTTAATGAGTCATTAAAAGCTAAAGATACGGCGCCTAGTTTGAGTGGGTCCTCCCTGTCAAATGGTGAGACAAAATCTGTCGACATAGATACCGCGGCAACCTCTACTGCTCCATCTCTGCCTATTTTTTCGAGGGCGTCTCTGCTGCAAAGGACTATCGCAGCCGCGCCATCTGCAACAGCGGTACACTCCAGCCTTCTCAAGGGCTCCGATACAATTGGCGAGTTCATGACATTATCTATAGAGATCTTGAATTGATATTGCGCGTGTGGTGCAGTTGAGGCGTTTTCATGCATTATGACTGGAAACTGAGCAACGTAGTCCTGTGGTATTTCATATCTCACTAAATAGTGTTGGTAGAGAAGTGCAGCAAGTGATGTCTGTGTTAAACCTTGATAGCCGGTATATTCATATTTATCGAACATTGATGTAAGGCTTACAAACTCTTCTGGGAGTCCGTCTGAGAGTTTTTCAACACCAATAACGAGCGCGGTTTTTAGAATTCCAGAGGCAATCGCCATGTATGCTTCCCTTAGCGCAGCGGCTCCAGACGAGTCGGCTGATTCTACTCTAATGCTTGGAATTCCTATTAATCCAAGCTGTTCAGCAGCTAAGGCGCCGAGCTGTGACTGATACTGTAGGGTCTCAGCACCTACGTTGCCAATGTATATTGCATCTATTTTTTCAATTCTTAATTCTTTAAGGGCTTCTATCGCTGCTTTTGTCATTAAGTATTCAATGTTTTTGTCCCAATGTTCTTCTACTTTAACGAGGCCAACTCCCTTAGCAAATACTTGTGTCAAATATTTTACACCCTAATCTTGTCACGATGTCTAAGGTATCGTGCATAATCAATATAGGTGGCCCGCTGGAGTAGTCTGGCCAGCGTTGGAGCTTTTTGTCTCTTCTCAATTATGCCTTCACATACTTTCAGCACAAATGAGTCGCTTCCTGCACCTGAGCCATATGAAGTAATGAGTATTCTCTGACCCGGCTTTGCCTCGTCCAATACTTTTACCAGACCCAATAATGAGCAAGCAGAATAGGTATTGCCTATAATGTGGGAGAGCATTCCAGGCTCGACTTTTTGTATTGGAATTCCAAGCATCTTTGCGGCTACGTAGGGAAACTTAGCATTCGGCTGATGGAATATAAAGTAGTCAAAGTCAGAAAGTTTGTAGCCGTCCTCCTCCATCAAGGCATTTATTGCAGATAATGTATGATGAAAATATGCTGGCTCCCCAGTGAATCTAGAAGTATGTACGGGATATCTCTCATAATCTCTTCGCCAAAAGTCAGGCATGTCTGTTACGTAACTTTTAGAGGCTTCAAACTCTGCGGCCACATTATTTCCTGTTTTCCCTATGACGAAGGCGGCTGCACCTGCTGCTGCCGTGTATTCTAATGCATCGCCTGGCCTTCCTTGAGCTGTGTCAGAGCCTATTGCTATTCCATATTCAATCATTCCTGAGCCTACTAGTCCAATTATCATCTGCATTGCTTCGCTGCCTGCTTTGCAGGCAAATTCAAAATCTGCTGAGAATATTGATGGGCTAGTACCTAATGCTTCTGCTACAATGGTTCCGGAAGGCTTTACAGCATAGGGATGAGACTCCGAGCCTATATTTACTGCACCTATCTTTTTTGGGTCTATTTCTGCCCTAGCAATAGCATACTTAGCCGCCTCTATAGCCATAGTAATCGTGTCTTCGTCAAGATTATTTACAGTCTTCTCTTTTACAGGTAATTCCCCCTCTCCTTTTCCCCAAACCCTAGCTATTTCTTCAGATTTTATTCGATATCTTGGAACGTAGCCTCCATACCCATGGATGGCTATTCCTGTAATTTTGACCAAGTCTCTCATTAAGCTTATTTGTGGGCACTATAAAAATTTGACGAAAATGATATAGACATTTGTCGATTACAATAGTCATCACAAAATCCGAAATAATAATGTTTAATTAGCCAGTAAGAACCACTAGTCAGGATATTTGGTATGTCAATCTATGGATTAGACGAGAGGGACTTAGAGATTTTGAAGGCACTAATGAGAGATGCGCGTAAAAGCTACTCAGAGCTCGCCGAAGAGCTTGGCTTACCTAGAACTACCGTTCAGGAAAAGATTAGAAGAATGCTTGATAAGGGATACATTAAGAGCTTTACTGCTATTCCTGACTATTCAAAACTCGGAAAATCAGCGACGGCCTTTGTACTAATATCCTTTACGCCTGTGATGGATATCTCTCAGAGAGAGCTTGCATCAATGATAGCTAAGATGGATAATGTTTACGAGGTTCACTTGATAAGCGGTCAATGGGACATGCTTCTTAAGATTAGAGCTAACTCGACAGAGGAGGTTGGAAGACTCGTTGTTGATAATCTCAGGGGGATTAAGAATATCAGTAAGACCGAGACCTGCTTTGTTTTTTACACTGCGAAGGAACAGCCATAAAAATTGATTGAAAACATATTGGACACTCATTGGGTCATATCTACGTATTGACGTAGATATGGCTCAAGGATTCCATACTCGATAGGCGTTATTAACCGCTTGTAAATAGCATGGAATTGGTGGCCACCCAGCATGAGTGAGCTTGAAAAGATAGCAATAGCCAAGGCTAGGGAGGCAGTTATGCTTGATCAGAGTGGTTCTAGGGCTGAGGCAATAGCTAAGTATCGAGAGGCAGTGCAGATACTCTCACGCTTAATATCGCTTACTGACAGCCACGTTATTAGGGCTGTTTATAAGGAAAAATTGAGGCAGTACCTAGAGAGATTATCTGAGCTAGGTGAGGAAGATAGCTCTAAGATAAGGAGTAATCGAGAAATAAACACAAGAAACGAGAAGGAGACTCTTACGGTTGAGCGGCCGACGATTAGCTGGGCGGACGTCATTGGGCTTGAGGATGCAAAACAGGCGATTAGAGAAAGCATAGTTTATCCCAAGCTAAGACCCGATCTATTCCCATTGGGCTGGCCTAATGGTATACTACTTTTTGGGCCGCCGGGTTGTGGAAAGACGCTACTAGTTGCGGCCACTGCTAATGAGATTGATGCGACGTTGTACACGGTTGACGCGGCGCAGGTTATGTCAAAGTGGTTAGGCGAGAGTGAGAAGAATATTGCTGATTTATTTAGCAGAGCTAGGCGAGAGGCTTCATCGGGCAGGCCAGTAATAATATTCATAGATGAGGTTGACTCTCTTGCAACTATGCATCAAGTCGAAGTTGGAGGAGAGGCAAGAGCTAGGAATCAGTTATTAAAGGAGATGGACGGCATAGCGGCTAAGAATAGACGTGAGTATCTCTACGTCATAGCTGCTACTAATAAGCCATGGCTGCTTGATGAGCCATTTATAAGGCGGTTCCAGAAGCGTATATATGTGCGTCATCCAGACGCTCATGTAAGAAGACTAATCTTAGAGCATTATACAAAGAATCTTAAGCTTTCTAACGACGTAGACTTGTCTCTACTGGCAAATGAGACTGAAGGGTACTCAGCAGCTGATTTATACGCAATATGCCTAGATGCTCACATGGCGACGGTGAGGGAAATGTTTGAGAACGCTCTGGAGGAGCCTCGACCAATTACTCTATCAGATTTTCATGCATCGTTGGTAAAGAGGAAACCATCAATAATTAAGGAGAATCTTAAGCGATACGAGGACTGGAATCAGAGATATGGCGCATCTTAATATTTAATTTGCTTCAGCTTGAGCTATCTCTATCATGCCCTTATCATGCAGTCCTTGAAGAGCTTCCTCTACCTGTTCTTCAGTAATTCCAAGCGCTAATGAGCATTCCTTAGCATCGAACTCTTTATCGGGACTCATCGCGCTTATGTAAGTATAAACCATCCTTTCTATGTTGGTTAATATGGGCACCTCTGGGAAGCTCTCCCTGAGCTTCATCGCGACGATCCTCCTAGCATCCTCGAAAATCTTGGACGCCTCATCAGTTAGCTCGGGAGTAGCTATTGGGGACTCAGTAATCTCAGTACTAGACGTCGCCATAAAGCTGTCTATTTGTTTAGAGAGGTCCTCCAGACTCGAGGCAGCGTCTGGCGCTATCTTTCCAACCTCGCCGACTACCCTTCCTATTATTCCTTTAAGTGAGGCCGCCAAACCAATTACCTCTGAAAGCTCAGTAAGACTCTCAAGCCTAATCTTTACCTGCTCCAGAATCAATTTGCTGTTCAGTATTATCTTTGCAAGCCTTCTAAGCTCAGCTATCTCGTCTGCGTATAGCTTAGCATGTGCCTCATCTCCCATCACGAGGGCATCTACGCATCTATCGAAATACTCTTTACCCCTAGCTTCCAGCTCCCTATATTTATGCTCGAGTCTCTGAACATGGGTTGATAAGGCAGTCAACGACGTACTCAATTTTTCTCTAAACTCGTCAGGCTCTATGCTGCTTTTAACATTAGGAAGCTTACCTTCACCGTCTCTCTTCATGAATTTAAATGGATTAAAGCGCATATTTACCAACTAAAACGCGTCAAGCTCCTTAATATTGCTCTATCTATGGTTTATCATCTAAAGAGTATCTCAGTATTTCTGGGCAAATATATCTATCTTGGTCAGGCCATAGAAAAAGGTTTATTCATGAGTCTGTCCTTTAATATATCAAGGAAATGTCAAGCCGTAAACGCAAGGAAGCACCCATGCCTGCCACCGCGGCAGGATTACTAAGGTTCTTCGAAGATGAAAGCAAAGGCATCAAGATACGGCCAGAAATAGCGCTCGGAATAGGAATAACACTAATGATACTAGTCCTAGTTATGCGGCTTTTATTCCCGATATAGACCTGATAATCTATCCTTTAAACATCTTTAACGACCTACCTAAATCTAAAGAATCAAAACCTTCTGAATAAGAAAAATAACAGTAATGGAATTTGAAGAGAAGCCATCAGCTAGGCAGTTTTATCATTGAATTACGCTGAAGTTTCTCCAGCGCCTTCAGCGGGTTTTTCCTCAGGCGCTGGGGCTGGCTTTGCTACCTTTTTTGCAGGTCTTCGAGTTTTTTTTGCTTTTGTTTTCTTTGCCTTAGCCTTCTTTTTCTTAGCAGGCATGTTCCTCTTCCTCACTTATTTATTATGTAAAAATAAGTATAAGAACATTACGCTTCGAGTGATTGTTATAATGAAAAGCCCACAGTATAATTAGAATAGCAGATGATGATAAGCATAAGCCTTGTCAATGTTAATTTTCACAGAAAGAAGAGAGCTATGTAGGAGCATTAGATATAAGACGCTTATTGATTAAACTCGATGCGAGTGGCATGGAATTAATAGTTACCTCACCATCTATAACCATAATTAGGCGCTAAGATTAGAAAAATGCTCTAAAAAGCCTGATTATTCATATTTTTGGAACCATAATTCTATTCAGGTTCTAATTTCAAGAATTTATTTGTCCTTATAGGTTCTCTTTATGGCATGTGCGGCATTGTTGGCTGTATAGTCGCTAAGGGCAACGTAGCGCCTATAATATTTGAGTGTCTGAAGAGATTAGAGTATAGGGGGTACGACTCTGCCGGTATAGCCACGATTCACGAGGGAAGAATACTAGTGAGAAAGGACGCTGGAAAACTCTCAGAAATTGACGCTAAGCTTGATCTTAAGGGTTTACCTGGAAGCATCGGTATAGGACACACTAGGTGGGCGACACATGGCGCGCCCAGCCAAGCTAATGCGCATCCCCACCTAGACGGCAGCGGAACCATAGCGGTTGTGCATAATGGAATAATTGAAAACTTCATGGAGCTTAAACGAGAGCTGCTAGAGCTGGGTCATACATTTCGTTCGAAGACTGACACTGAGGTAGTGGCGCATCTAATACAGGAAATGATGAAAAAGGGCATGGACATACTTACCGCAACTGCTGAAACCCTCAGAAAGGTTAAGGGCTCATACTCACTGGCAATTATCCATACTGGTACCCCTGACAGAGTAATCTTAGCTAGGAATGAGTCGCCCCTGATAATAGGAATAGGCGAAGGCTTCATGTTTGCTGCCTCCGACGCAGCCGCATTTCTACCTTATACTGACAAAGCTGTATATTTGGAAAATGGTGAAGTAGCAGTCCTAAAGATAGACGAGTATAAAATTTTTAAGATCGATGACCTCAGATCGGTAAATAGGTCACATGTAGTTCTTAAATGGACTGTTGAGGAGGCCCAGAAGGCAGGATTCCCGCATTACACCCTAAAAGAGATATATGAACAGGCACAAACAGTCAGGGAGGCTTTACGTTTACAACTTACTTATGTTGACTTGGTCGTAGAGCTTCTTGACAGAGGTCGTGATGTCTTTCTGCTGGGCGCCGGGACCTCTTATCATGCCTGTCTCGCTGGCTCGTATATATTCTCAAAGCTTGCCAGATTATCAGCCTACCCAGTAATTGCTTCCGAATTCGTAGAGAACTATGGTTCATCAATCGGTGTCGATACAGTAATACTTGCAGTCAGCCAGTCAGGAGAAACGATAGACGTGTTAAATGCATTAGAATATGCAAGGCTAAGGGCAGCGACGATTTTGGGTCTGACAAACGTGGTGGGCAGCACCCTTACGAGGATTTCTAGGGCATATGTCCTCCAGAATAGTGGGCCAGAGATAGGAGTCGCGGCAACTAAAACATTCACCTCCCAACTTACGGCGCTCATGTTTTTAGCTCTTAGACTTGCTCGTAAACGAGGAAAAGTCTCTCAAGCAGAAATGGATGCACTGCAGGAGGACCTATCAAATCTTCCTAGCTTGGTCAACAAGGTCGTGAAGGATTCTGAACCGATAGTTAAGGAGATTGCCAAGCAATTGTCTAATGCTGAATTATTATTATTTCTAGGTCGGGGAATAAGCTATGCTACTGCTCTCGAAGGGAGATTAAAAGTAATGGAGCTCAGCTACATTCCATGCATAGCTTATCCGGCAGGCGAGAGTAAACATGGGCCCATAAGCATCATCGAGGAAGGTCAGCCAGTATTCTTCGTGGCACCCAGAGACGAAACTCGTAGATACATAATCGGGAACGTCATGGAAATGAAGGCTAGGGGAGCAAGAGCAATAATAACCTGCGAGAGAGATGATGATGAGCTTCAAGGCCTTGCGGATATTTCCATACCGATGCCGCCGACAAATCCATTGTTATCGCCTATACTTTACACTATTCCATACCAGCTCTTGGCGTATTACTTAGCTTTAGAGAGGGGAAATGACCCTGACAAGCCTAGAAATCTTGCGAAAAGTGTTACTGTCTTGTAATGCTGCTTAAATAAAGCCTCAATGTGACCTAGAAATTATATAGGTATTGTCGATAAGTCTTTAAATGGAAGAGCTTAAGAAGGAAGAGTTTATTGGTGGCTGACACGGAATAGCGTCAGTAAAGATGACCGTCATGGACGCCGTACAGACAATACAAATAATAGCTATTTTTGCATCAGTAGTAACGGTCATACTTGCAATTTATGCGATAACGCTTACGAGTCGCCTCATAAGGGAGGCAAGGGCATACATACTGGCCTCGCAACTATCACCCCTCAAGATAGAGCCAAGAAAAGAAGCACCCCCAGCACATAGGCCTATGGATGCCGTTAAGGAAGCTGAGCAACAAAAGGCTCCAGGGCTAATAGAAACATCTGCACCCGCGGTTCAGCAGGCAGCGCCATCCCCACCTCCTGCTCCAGAGGCTCAGCCACTTATAGAGGCTCCAAAACTTACTAGAATTGAAGATATACTCATAGCATTTGGGCTTGAGGAATTAGTAATCTTCGACTCATTAGGACAAGTAATAGATTATGCAGGCAAGAGTGAGCCCGGACGAGTCGCTGCAATGATGACTGAGCTCATTAACGTAGTAATGATGGCTGATGAAACTCCATCCGGGATAACGATTTGGAACAATCTACAGACAATAATCGCCGTCATAGGGAGAGTTGACGCCAAGACCATCTATCTCTACGCTAAAGCACCTGTCGAGGCATCGAAGGAAGACATCAACAGGCTCATTGAATCATCTAGATACTTTATAGAATCACTGACTAGGAAGTGATGCGCCATAATGATGGAATACAAATCACCAGAGCTCCAAGCCCATATTGAGGAAGTAGTAAGGGTAAGTAGAGGTTCAATCGACGCCATAATAGTGACTAAGCCCGATGGAACACCAGTAGCAAATGTCAACTCAATAGATGTTAATCCTGATTACCTCGCTGCGGCAATATCAGCCGTCTCCGGCGTGATATCATCCGTGCTTGAGGTCATGGAGATGGGAGACTTTCGGAGAGCACATGTTGAGATAAAGGATAAGCGTTATCTATACGTTCTGCCATATAAGGGGGACTATGTTGCATTGATTACGAAGCCAAATCCCAACCTTGGCTTTATCGACCTGTTACTAGACGTATACTTCAAGGAGGAATAAATAGATGTATAACTTCAAGATACTCATTCTTGGACCATTCAACGCTGGTAAAACAACACTCGTAAAGACATTATCTGAAATCAGCATGACTACTGAACGTGAGGTTACTAGGCCAGAAGAAAAAACCAAGAAGACCAAGACCACCGTGGCCATGGATTTCGGCATAATAAACCTAGGCGATGGCTACGTTGTTAGGCTCTTCGGAACACCAGGACAAAGGAGATTCTCATTCATGTGGCGTATACTCAGTAAGGGCATTCATGGATACATACTAATTATTGACTCAACTGACGAGGAATCAATCATAGAGGGTATCAAGATACATGAAAGCTTCAGAGAAGAGCATCGTGACGTTCCATACGTCGTTGCCGCAAATAAGCAGGACCTTCCAGGGGCTATTTCACCACTAGATATTAGATTCGCACTAAGCATTCCTGACGAGGTACCTGTAATACCCACCGTGGCGACTAATCATCAATCAGCATGGAACTTGTTGAGCACGCTTCTTGAACGATGCATAACTCACTGGAAGATCGCTATTTAGCTAAAGCCTTGTCCAGCTGAAAACGAGATATCGAACTTTCCCGCTAATGTGTTCAGGAATAGCAATAATGAAGTTTTTCCTAACAGTGGTGGCTAGTCTACCCGCCCTGACAAGCTCGGTAGCATGAATCTCATCAAAAATAGATTTTACTTGGACAATGAATGGTGCATGATCAATTCCTGGACCATGTTTATAAACGGCAAAATCGCTGCCAAACTTTATCCCAGAAGTAACTATAAATCCACGTTTTCTGAGATCTCTGTATACTATGTATAGCTCATCAAATCTAGTGTAGCATTCTTTTCCAAGTCTTTCTAGCTCGTCTCTGCTTAGCTCTTTTTTATCCTTATAGACTTTTAGCTCACCCTCATCAAATAAGAACAATGCTTCTATCAGATCTAATACTAAGGGCTCGTCGAAATCAAGGTCTTTTGGTTTAGATACTCCTAATGGCTTGCCATAGTAGCCCGCTGCATAGAGTTTCCTAGCGCTCTCTCTATCAAATACGACAATGTTGCCTTCGACATATTCAGCCTTTATCACCACTACTAACACCTAATCTCTAATAAGAGATTTATAGCTAATCCTTAAGGTTATGCATCCGTATATGGCTATCACTTAGAATTATGCTTCTTCGAAGCATTGCTAGGGCTTAAATGCATTTATTTTATCTGTGGGAATAAAGCCCTTATTATATTCGTTATCTCCTCAGACTTGTCAGCTATATCTTCAAGCATGTGCGTAACTTCTCTCATAAGTAGCAAATGAGGAACAGAAAACTTGCCTTGAAGAAGTGTAATATCTAATTTACGAAATAACTCGTCAACTTTATGTTCCTGTTCTTCAATCTCTATAAGCTTTGAGTAAAGCACAGACGAGTCAAGCGTTATTGCAAGTATTGCTTCTTTTAGTTTTTCAACAGTTGAAAATACGTTGTCTGAAAGCTCAGATAATCTACGATAAATATTTTCGTCATTAAAACCTAGTTTTTGAAGGCTTAGAAGTCTGAAGGCTGCTCCTTCAGCCTTGTCCGAAATCTTGTCAAGACAACTTACTAGTCTTATAAAATCTTCTCTTTCCTGCAGCAGTGAACCTATCCTCATGATCTGTTCACTAGTAGAGTGTTTAAGTTTCTTACATTCTTCATCAAGTTTTAAAATATCGTTGTACTTCTGGAGGATAATATTTTCACTTTTTTTATTAACAATATCTTCAATCATAAGCGAGAGGACTCGCATGACATCCATAATTTTCCTAGCATGTTCTTGTGTGAGAACCATGATAGTGTTTTCTATATCTTCAATTCTTTGACGAGGAAATGACATACCCTTCCTAAATATAATAATATGTCACGAGTTACTTATATAATTAAACTATCCATGAAGATTGTCTATATGGAGTATCTTTGAGATAGCGTCCTTAAGTTCAGAAACATGGATACGGCGCTGAGCCATGGTATCCCTGTCACGAATAGTAACCGTATCATCATTCATTGTCTGATAATCAATTGTTATGCATACTGGAGTACCAACCTCGTCCATTCTTCTATACCTCCTCCCAATATCGCCCTTATCATCAAATACAACATCAAAATCTAGCTTAAGCATTTCATAGATCTTTAATGCTTTATCTGGGAGGCCGTCTTTTGAGACAAGTGGAAAAACAGCGACCTGAATTGGAGCCAAGAAGTAGGGAAGCTTTAAGACTCTTCTATTCTGCGTTTCATGGTAATTGTGTTCTATTATTGTGTAGAGGCTTCGGTCGACACCCATCGAGAGTTCGAATACATGCGGTATGATCTTTTCTCCATCGTCTAAAACTGTTAAGTCCTTGCCACTTGTCCTCATGTGTCCTGAGAGGTCATAGTCGCCTCTATAGTTACACGCCACCAACTCTATCCATCCAATAGAAGTCTCGGCTTCAACGTCCCAAGCCTCAATTGCGTAAAATGCTTTTTCATCGTCACTGAGCTGTCTAAGTCTTAGTCGACTTTTGTCCAGACCCACTTTTTCGTAAAACTGCTGAATCAATGCTAGATAATATGCTGATAAATAGTTAGAAATGATTCCATTTTCAACAGCATCGCGGCATGTGATCTCAATAAGTTTGCCATCTTTTGGTAATAGTCTCAGCTTATAATCAGCGGTGGTTTTTACCTTTTCATACATATTTGCTTTCTTTGGGTTAAAGAAGACCTCTATCTCTGCCTGATAGAACTCCCTCAATCTCATTAGACTTTGGCGCGGGGAAATCTCGTTCCTAAAGCTCTTTCCAAACTGACAAATAGCGAATGGAAGCTTTAACCCCATCGTCATGTATATTCGATGAAAATCAACGAAGATGCTTTGACAGGTTTCTGGTCTTAGATAGGCCTCTTCACCTGTTCCACCCACTCTGACCTGAAACATCATGTTAAATCTCCCCACTGGTCCTAGCTCGCCATTACATGAGGGGCATTTTACATTGTATCGCTTGAGCATAGCCTCGATTTCTTTATCATTCATTCTCTCAGGAACCCTAATGTTTGTTTTTTCCTCGATTAATCTATCAATTCTGTGAAGTGCTCCACACTTTTGGCATATAGACACAGGGTCTGCGAAGCTTTCAAGATGACCTGAAGCCATGAAAACCTGCTTGGCCATTATCTGTGAGCCATCAATCTCTATCATCTCGTCTCTTCTTACGAGTTCTCTTCTCCAAGCCTCGATGAATCTATTTCTGAGTAGGACACCTAGCTTTCCATATTCCCAAAACCCGGCAGGGGCGTCGCTATATATTTCACACGATGGAAAGAAGAATCCTCTATTAAGAAATAACTTCATCAGTTTCTCGTAGAGCGTCTCCGGCATCTTAATGCACCGCTAAATTAATTATGAAGACAGTCTTGCACCACAGTTTGGGCACTGTCCTCCCAGCTCTGCCCACGCATCTGCACAGTCCTTGTGGAAAAGAGCACCGCATGAATTACATGAATACGCAGTATCAGCCGTCAGTTGGTCATAACATATGACGCATTGAGCCCCCTCAGGAACGTTTTGCGCCGGAGAATAGTTTGGCCCTGCGACAGGTGGTCTTGCCTCCGGTTCCTCTACGCTTATTTGAGCAGGCTCCTCACCAATCGATTCAAGCTCATACTGCTGATAAGCAGCTGTCCGCCATTCCCGCCCTACTTGTTGGGTCTTTACACTAAGACTTACGAGTCCAGCCAAGATGGCAGCACCCGCAATGCCGATGCCTGAGAAAATAGCGGCAAATAACCCAATTTCTGGGTTAAAAATCACATTGAAACGCGGCATTTTAAATATGTAGGAATAGAGCGGTGAGAGGATTGCGAGGGCTGCAGATGCACTTGCAGCTGAGGGAACAACTATCTTGACTATGCTTATTTTTTTGGATACTGATGCGAATACTCCGGCTAGTCCTGCCAAGGCTCCTGCTGTTAAGGAAAGCATCAAGCTCTCGTTTAGCCAGTAGCCTAAAAGTATCTGTCTCTGAAGATTATCATAGGTAACTGCAAACCAAGTCAACAATAGCGTCAATATGTGAAATGCGCCTAGTAGTGAAATAAGAGCCCCAACCCTCATAAACCTTGACAGTGCCTCTGATATAGGAGTAATCATGTCTTTAAATTCATAAGTAGACTTCTTCTATATAAATTAGCATCATGCCTAGCTAGAAAAGCTTACGAACGGGTCATAGAGGCTTTGGTGCGGGTGGAGTGCGAAAGTTTATAAGCAAAACTATACTTCTTTGAAAAAGTAATGAGTATATTTGGAAAGAAGGGCGAGGAGCTAGGACGTATAACCGAGCTATTATCAGAGCTTATAAATAAACTAGAAGGAATGGAGGGAAGATTAGCCGTAAGGATTGTCGAGCCTTTAGAAGCAGGAATAGTCAGCATAAAGTCAGATTTAGAAAGCATCAAGACATCTCAGCCATCAGAGCTGTTAATGGAATTCAGAGAAGCCATAAGGATGTTAAAGCTTTCTATATCAACGATCCAAGCACTTCAAGAGCATGAAAATAACCTAAAAGAAATACTGGAGTTTCAAAATTCTCAAGTAGAGCAACTTGAACAGGTCAGAAGGTCAATAGCGGCAGAACGTGAGGCACTCAAAGAGGAGAAAGAAAGACTTGAGGAGCTTAAGCGCCAAATAGAGGCCTGGAAAACGGAGCTTGACAAAAAAGAAGCCACACTCGTGAATTATGAACGAGACGTCCATATGCTTGAAGAACGGAAAGAAGAGCTTGAGCGAAGGATAAAAGAGCTAAATGACCAGTACGTAGGCATAATAGAGCAGGCAAACACCAAGTTAGAAAAGGTCTTAAGGGACCTAGATAGGAGGTTCAAAATACGGGAGATAAAGCTTGATAGACTGTCAAGATTGGAGGAAAGAAAGAGGGAGGAGCTGACTAAGCTTGAGTTAGAGAAGAAAACATTGGAAGGATACAATAAGCAATTTACTGAGCTTGTTGAAGAGATAAAGAAGCTCGAGAAGAAGAAACAGATGTTGCAGCAAGAGATAAGTAGTCTCGAAGAGGAAAAGTATAGGCTTGAGAAATTAAAACAGGAGCTCAGAAGCAATATACTTAAAGGTTGATATAAAGTAATTACTCCTCATATGCTTCTTGTTTACTCTTAAAATAGCGTTCTACTAATTCGCTCAGATAATCTATTACGTCTGTTTTTTCAGAGATCTCATTTAAAATTTCTTCTATGTAATTGATTTTTTCATACAAGTTTTTGATTTCTTCTTTAAGAGTCTTAATTTCTGAGAGTATTGCATCTATCTTGTCAGGCTTTATTATTTGTTGCGAAGCTTTCTTCTCGACTGATTCTAGTCTGACGTCCTGCTCCATTAGTACCTCAGCTAAATCTTCGAATGCCTTGCTAATGCTTTCATAAGTCGGAACCTTTCCACGAGGAGTATCTACCCAATCAATCTTAATCTCCACCTCATCTACTTTTTCTTTATTTTCATCGCTCAAGTGAGGGCCACCCTGCATTTTGGACATACACCCTTAGTCCCTATAAGGCTTTTGTAGCATTCTACGTGAAACATTGCCCCGCAGTTGCTGCACTTATTATAATTAGTCCCCTCTTCTATCTCGAGTAAACAAGCGTCACAGATGGGTATTTCCCAAGCCCATTTCCCGACTGACGAGCCTTGAACAACTCTAATACTTTTCAACGTTTATCAAGTGTCCCGCTGTTTATTTAAATATACTGTTGTATTTGTCCAGTAGTCTTGGATGAAGATTTAATTAACGGTTAGGGAAGGTTTAGGTTTTTTAATGATTAATTGCGTATTACTGTAGGTCTGTATGGGACTTTATGCTTTGATGAACTCTATGTGGCGTGAGAGACCTAGTGAATTAAGAGAACTGCTTAGACAGCGTAGGATAAAGTGGAGAAGAGAGCCCTCCATCGTTAGAGTTGAGAAACCAATCAGGCTCGATAGGGCGAAGATGCTTGGCTATAAGGCTAAGCAAGGATTCGTGGTTCTACGAGTAAGGGTGAGAAGAGGTGGCTTCAGTAGACCAAGGCCAAATAGTGGTAGAAGGCCAAAAGCAATAGGTGCTGTCCTCCACAAGGTAAACGTTACGATGCTTGAGGAGGCGATAAACAGATGCGTTAGAAAATATCCTAATCTATATCCACTAGGAGGCTATCCATTGACGTATGACAGTCTATACTACTGGTTCGAGGTCATAATGATTGATCCGTATCATCCCGCAATTATGTCCGACCCTGAGATAAAAGTTCCTAACACCCTGAAAAGACGCATCTTCAAAAAGAAGGTAAGTAAATAAGAATACTTTCACAGTTTTAAATCAGCTGGCATAGGCTAGGTGACTTAGACTGGCAGTAATTATAGCCGCGTCTACTAGAGGAGCACCTAGCATTATTCGTCTTACAGAGGTAGTAGGAGAGCTTACGAATAGGTGGCCCAGAGTAGATATCATTATGGATGAGCAAAAAGTGTCCTTGAATGATTTAGAAAATCCATTTCATAGGTTTGTAGTAGTGATACTTCATGCTGGAAACGACATATTCGTCAGGGGAAAGAACTACTTAGAAGTTAATCTCCTACCCAGCACAATTCTTGGCGACCCATCTCTACATCGCTCGCCTTTCTATCTAAAAGTTAAAATTACTACATTGACAATCGAGGCAATGACTGACCATTTCTCTACGATTCCTGCACTAGTGCATTTTGGAGAACCGATAGTCTTGTCGAGCTGGAACGGATTAATCTCCGAGCCGAGAAGGATCGTATGCCCAGTTGCGCCATTAACAAATCTGACTATTAATGAGAATGGATTAACAATAATTAGAGAAATTACTGGTATAGCCCACGATATCTATCAATCTCCAAAAAATTTGTTAGAATTAATAGAGTCTTCAATCAGGAAAAGTGTCTCAAAGAAATGTGCAGTCCTTTTCTCAGGTGGTCTTGACAGCACTCTATTATTGAAACTCATCATAGATTCGGGTAGGAAACCACTGGCAGTCTCAGTTGGTCTTAGCGAGTCACATGACTTAATGTTATCAGAACGTGTTGCTAGGCTCATCGGTGCAGAAAGAGTAACGGTAGAGCTATCTCAAGAAAAATTATTTGAGAATGCGAGATATGTGAGGGATATGCTTGGAATTAAGACATTGATGGAGGTCTCACTTGCGGTTCTCTTCTTCACAGGTGCCTTGGAAGCTCTAAGGAATGGAAGGAGACAGCTGATCGCTGGACAGGGTGCAGATGAACTTTTTGGAGGCTATTTGAAATATTTAAGAACTTATGAGGAAGATGGTCCAGCGGCTGCGGATAATCTCATGAAGCTTGACTTTGCAAGACTATGGAGTAGCGGTCTAGTTAGAGATTACTCAGCTACAGCTCTCGGTGGATGTCTACTAACCCTTCCCTATCTTGACCCTGATATAATTAGGATCGTAACATCATTACCAATATCCGCTAAAATCAAACCTCCACTAAGAAAGGTGATCCTGAGAAAAATTTGCAGAGAGGCTGGACTACCAGAAGAAGTCTGCATGTATGATAAAAAAGCAGCACAATATGGCAGCGGCATCGAAAAGCTACTCAGAAAATGGTTTTAATGATTTTCTACCTGACATACATGGGTAGAATTATAATGAAGCCACGCAGGCTAGAAAAATCATTCGTAATGTAGTAAATATTCTTGAATTTCTAGTGGCGAAATATCTCGGGCCGAAGAAATAAATAATTTTGCATTAGTTCTGAGACCTATCATAAATTTAGGAATCTTTGAATTGCAGCCAATTAAGCTATTTTTAGCTACAAAATTTGATGATTTATGATATATCCTTAAAAACAGGCGAATAATTATTGATAGAGTAGAATGTCAAATAAATTTGCTTTTGCAATTTCTGTAATTATCTTAATAATAATAGTGTTCACTGCATTTAGTCTGATTAATATCGGAGCCCAAATAGCTAATCTTAATTCTTCGTTTTCAAGTCAGGTCTCAGCGATCTCCAGTCTGCAAAAAGAGTTATCTAGCGTAAAGGCCGAGATGAGTAAAATCGTCTTGACAACTTCGACGATCACACTAACAGTTGGAGGTGAAGCAACGGACTGGATATCAGCTGTGTATGAAAGTGTCAAGGACTCTGTGGTGATGGTGACTGTCAGAACTAGGTATGGGACATCGGTAGGCTCAGGATTTGTCTATGACGATAAGGGACATATAGTGACAAATAATCATGTAGTGGGTGACGGTATTCGATTTACTGTATCATTCCTAGACGGTACGGTGCTTAGCGCCACGCTTGTCGGACAAGACCCAGACACTGATCTCGCTGTTCTCAAAGTAGATCCTAAAGACATTCAATTAAAGCCGCTTAGGCTAGGAAATTCCTCTAATCTCAAGATAGGCGAGCAGATAATTGCTGTTGGAAATCCATTCGAACTCACCGGATCTGTTACTTTAGGCATAGTGAGTCAGAAGGGGAGACTACTGCCTACTGAGCGAGGCTATCTAATTCCCGGAATAATACAGATAGACGCTGCGATTAATCCTGGTAACTCAGGCGGCCCATTACTAAACATGAGGGGAGAAGTAGTAGGTGTCACGACTGCAATAGAATCGATGACGGGCGAATTTGCAGGTATTGGATATGCAATATCCTCAAACATAGTCGCGAGAGTAGTGCCAGTATTGATAGAGAAAGGCGTGTATCGGCATAGCTATTTAGGCATAACTGGAATAGAGATCAACTCGGCAATCGCTGAAGCCCTAAACATCAACGTTAAACAGGGATTCTTAGTCGTGACAGTCGCTCCAGACAGTCCCGCTGCTAACGCAGGAATAAGAGGGGGTAATAAGACAATTAATGTTTTTGGACAGAGGATTGTTGCCGGTGGAGACGTAATAATTGCAATTAATGGCATTCCTGTAAAAGGACTAGACGATATACTTACATACCTTGTCGAGAAGACAAGTCCCGGAGATATGATTTATTTAAAAATAATTAGGGATGGTATAGTGATGGATGTTCCAGTAACAATTGGAGAAAGACCCTAAAAAAAATTTTGGTTATAATGCTATTAGTCCGATAAGGAATAGCGGTATGAAGACGAGGCTCAGCGTGTTTAGCAGTTTGATTAGTATGTGAAGGCTTGGTGCATATGTGTCCTTCATAGGATCTCCGACTGTGTCTCCTACTACTGCGGCCTTATGTGGGTCTGTTCCTTTCTTTCCAGCAATCTCTAATGCCTTCTTAGCATTATCCATTGCTGCTCCTCCATAGAACCCAACTATCGCAAGAGGTATGGCCGAGACAGTTGCACCGATGACTAGTGCCCCCACTGCTTTCCAGCCAAATAAATATCCAATAAGTATTGGCGATAAAGTGACAGTTAGAGTCGGAGCAATCATAAGGCTCAACGCTGTCTTAGTCGAGATATCGACACATCTAGCATAGTCAGGCTTGCCATTTCCATCTAGGAGGCCGGGAATTTCTCTGAATTGTCTCCTGACTTCTTCTACTATTTGGTAGGCGCCCTGTGCGACTGCTTTCATGGCTTGGCCAGAGAAAAGGAATGGGATCATAGCACCTATGAATAATCCCAAGATAACTGTAGGCGAGTTTAGCTGTAGTTCTTGGCTTAGCATTGATATTCTAGTCAGCAGCAATTCTGCCTTCTCGAGTGGGAGATGCGTAAGCTCAATTATGCCTGCCTGATATCTAGCAACCTCCAATAGAAATGCTTGGAACAATAGAAGTGCAGCCAGTGCCGCTGAGCCCATGGCATAAGACTTAGTTAAAGCCTTTGTCGTGTTGCCTAGTGCGTCAAGAGGCTCCAACCTGTCCCTAATCTCTTTCGGGGCGTTTGCCAGCTCGGCTATTCCACCCGCATTGTCGACGATTGGGCCGACACCATCCATTGTTAGGACGAAGCCCGCGGTTGAGAGTAGCCCCATGGTTGCCATGGTTGTGCCGTATATTCCACTCAACAAGTGGTCTGGCAGGCCTGCCTGTTTTCCCCACTCAACGCCCAATACAAATGATACTATCAATGCTGCTATGACGGTGATTATTGGCAGAGCTGTCGAGATCATGCCGCTTGAGAGTCCGCTTATAACAGTGATGGCGGGTCCTGACTCACTGTTCTTTGCAATTAGCTTGACGTAGCCAGATCTCAGGCTTGTATATATCTCGCTGTAAAACATGATTAGTATGCCAGTGATAAGTCCAACTATCATCGCTACATAGAGTGGCAGTCCGGCGGAGCCAAATATATAGCTAGTTGCAAAGAACATAAGTATTGCTGCTAAGATACTCGTGACTATTAGGCCGTTTCTAAGAGGCTCAATTGCTTCTTTGAATCTTGTCTGGCCAGCTGCCCATGCTACACCACCGAGCGTCGCTATGACTCCAAGCGCCCTTATAATAAGTGGAGTTACGACGTAAAGTTCATTGACATGCTTGAAGAGGATTATCGAGACAATTAATGCGATTATCATTCCTCCAAGGTTCTCTGCAGTTACTGACTCAAAGAGGTCGGCTCCCCTTCCAGCTTCGTCTCCGACGTTATCACCTACTTGGTCAGCTATTACTGCAGGGTTTCTTGGGTCATCCTCAGGTATGCCGGCCTCAACTTTTCCTACAAGATCTGCACCGATATCGGCGCTCTTAGTATAGATTCCTCCTCCAAGCTGTGCAAATAGGGCAGCTAGACTAGCTCCGAAGCCGAATCCTGCTAGTATTCCTGGGTCTCTAAAGACGCCATAGAGAATAGAGAGTCCAAGTAGGCTCATTGCTATTACTGCGAGTCCAAGCGCAGCTCCTCCCATAGTTGCTATGCGTAGTGCCTTGCTTGAACTAATGTTAGCAGCATATGTTGTTCTTACGTTAGCTCTAGTCGCAGAGTCCATAGCTATGTATGCTGCGATGAGTGAGAACGTTACTCCAAGAAGGAAGCTCCCACCTATTCCGAGGGCATATGCAAATCCTCCAATCTCTGGAAAGGCCGAGAAAATTCCTAGTATCAATAGAAAGATTAGGACTGAAATGACTCCGATGGTCTTGAACTGTCGCTTAAGATAGGCAGCCGAACCAGTCCTAATTGCCTTCCATATCTCTTCAAATTCAGGTGGACCTATTGGTTTTCTGCTCACTAATACAACGAAAAGAACGGCCGAAATTGCTCCCAAGAAGCCGATAAGGGCTGTCAGGATTATTGGGTCAACCTGCATCTTTTATCACTCGTAAACGATTTTATTATATGACGAATTAAACCTTACTTACAATTATGAAAATCAATACAACGATATATATTAGTATACATGTTAATTGCTAAGAAGTTTTTACTAATAGGTCTTCTAGCTTATGTTTAGCTACTAGTGCGGCGCCTATTAATGGTGAAGTCTCACCAAATTGAGGATTAGTTATCCTCGGCGCTCTTACGCCTAGATAATTATTAATCAGGGGGAATACTTTCTCTTGAAAATATCTATAGTTATTCATTACGACTGCTCCTCCTAAGACTAACACTTCAGGGTCATAGCAAGTAATGACTGACGAAATTCCAGCAGCATTGAAGGTCGCGGTTCTGTCAAGTAACGCAACAGCTCCTCTGTCTCCCGCGTAGTATAATCTATAGACTTCCTCTGGGGTGAGCTTCTCTTCTTCTAATAGTCTCGAGAGCTCATTATCATTTTCAATTATTCTATCTTGTGATAGCCTGGCTGCGTATCTCACTATGTTGACGCCTGAGCAATATGCCTCCCAGTGGCCTAGGCCTCCACATCCGCACTTCATGTATCCAATAGGGTCCACAACTATGTGTCCAACTTCTGCTGCATTTCCATCCTTGCCGATTAAGAGATGATTATCGACTACCACGCCTCCACCTATGCCACTACTGATAGTGATATAGACAAGCGATTTTACCCCCTCATTTCTAGCAGCCCACCACTCCGCATATGCAGCTGCATTACAATCATTTAGCAAGTAATAATCAATATCTAACCACTCTCTTAGCATCTTGATGAGTGGTATATTTTCGGCACCAACTGTAGGCGTCTTGGCGATGACTCCTCTCTTAGCATCAAGAGGCCCCATTGAGGCTATGCTGAATACTTTAACTTTAGCTAGATATTCACGCAGCATCTTTCCAGCACTCTCAATGATTGCTCGAGGAATATTTTCTGGTGAAGGGCCCCTTGGTGTCTGAGTAATTTTTAATTTTAAAATATTTAATGCTTCATCGAATAATGCTAAGCGAATTTTAGACCCACCAATATCGGCTGTGAGTATGAATTCATTCACAAGTAATTGTTCATTAAAACTCTTTAATATCTTTATGGATATAATGTTAACCGCATGGATACTCTATAGAGAGAAGGAAAGTCTTTGATCTATACATAAGAGTGACTGACGTCTTGTAGAGATCGATTTTCGTCCTGTCTTTTATGAACTTGATGAGTTTCACGACATCATTTTTATTCATAGTAATTACCTCTGGTGTTGGTTGCAGAAATGTGTAATCTTTTGGAAATCTTTTTAACAAATATTCAAGCGCGCTTATTTTCTCGTAGGCTTTATTCATGGCCTCAAGTAGTCCATATTCTGCGGCCTCATCATCGTTTAGCGTGAGTAGGGGAATAACGTCTACGGCTCCTACGACTTTTACTCTAACTTGTTGAGGCAATGCTGAGATGTAGCTTGACTCGTCAGTCATCTAATGTGGAAGAGGGGGCGTCCATTATATCAACTATATGTAGCTTATCAAAATTTATGGCTAAGAAGTTAATGTAATTATAAGAGGAGTATGACGCAGGACAAAGAAACTATTGTTCCTCCTGGACAATATTTCATAAAGAACTTCATAGTCTACTCAGTGCTGGGAACACCGCTTATTGATAAAGAGCGTTATAGACTAAGAGTAACGGGGCTTGTCGAGAGAGAACTTGAATTTAGCTATGACGAGCTTTTAAGACTACCCCAGATTAAAGTCACGGCAGACTCTCACTGCGTAACTAAGTGGTCAGTCAAGAATGTTACTTGGGAGGGCATCCCAATAAGAATATTCGCTGAAATGGCCGGTGTAAAACCCGCAGCTAGATGGATAATGTTTCGTTGCCTAGATGGATATACTACTCCAGTACCTATTGAGGATGCGCTGAGCGAGAATGCAATCGTAGCGCTAAGAATGAATGGTGAGTCCTTTAAGCTCGAGCACGGCTGGCCGGCAAGACCATTTATACCACATCTCTATCTATGGAAGAGCGCCAAATGGCTAAACATAATTGAATTTATCGAGAAATACATTGATGGATACTGGGAAGCTCGCGGATATCATGAACGCGGCAACATCTGGCTTGAGGAGCGATTCAAGAATAGCTCTGAAAAGCATCATAGGTGAAGAACTCTTAAACCTCCATAAATAAATAATAATCCTCTAAGTACTACTAATGAGGTTCGCCATGATAAAATTTGAGAAGACTGTTAGATATTCAAAAATATTGAGTCCACTTAAAAACTTCGAGGAGACGCTAGTCGAGTTTGAATACAGACTTGATCCGCTAACAGGCAGAAACACCACTGTTATTAAAGGAATGCTTGGGTATGTCCAGAAATTTTTAAGGACAGACGAGTCTATTCTTAACTCGCTTGTAAACTCTACAAGAATTAACTGCCCATTCTGCCCTGAAAATCTATGGAGTAAGACTCCGATGTTCACGTCTGATATAGTGCCAGAAGGAAGAATCAAGTGTGGCGACGCATTGATTGTCCCAAATCTTTTAGGACACGCAGAGAGGAGCGTCCTAGCAATATTGTCTGATAAACATCACTTAAAACTAAATGAAATATCTCCAAAAATGCTTTTAGACGCATTTAAATGTGGGTTGATTTATCTAAAAAGGCTTGCAGAACGAGAACCGAATGAGCGCTTTCCAGTATTTATAATAAATTACCTGCCACCTGCAGGTTCCTCAATCATGCATCCACATATGCAGATACTTGTTAGAGAAACACCATTTTTCCTAACTAAACTCCTCATAGAAAAAAGTGAAGAATATTATCAAAGATTTGGGAGAAAATACTGGGAAGACTTACTAAAAATTGAGAGGAATGGTGATAGGTACTTATTTTCTGAGAACAATGTAGAGTGGCTTGTACCATTCGCACCATTGAGAGGTATAGCTGAAGTTCAAGCAATAGTATCAGGCCGCTCAAACCTGCTGGAGCTTAAAGAAGAAGAGCTCCGAGGACTTACAGAGGGATTGGCAAAAATACTGAAATTTTATCATCAAGAATCATTACTTAGCTTTAATACTATATTAATATCTGGGCCACTCGACCAACACTTGGATTATTTTGACGTCAACCTCAGAGTGATGGCTAGGCCCGGCCTACAAGGAATAGGATTCACCGATGCGTGGGCACTACCATATTTTTTATGGGACGGAGAAGCGGTTGAGGAGCCTGAAAAGCTTGCAGAACGGATCAAGAAGTATTTGTAATAGAATGAAAAAATAATACTTAAAATTAAGAAAAAATAATGATTAAGCAATAATGAGCATGAAGCCAACCAAAAAGATTAGAATACCTAGTCATAGACATTGTCCGGTCTGCGGTAATTCCATGCCTATAGACGCTGAGTTTTGCTCAGATGAGTGCAGAGACAAGTATTTGCAGAAGGTTAAGCGTGATAGAAGAATGAGGCTCTTTTTCTTCTTATTCTACGCAATACTTATGGCTGTGCTTTTCTTCTTCTTTGTCTGGAGACCTAGCTGACAAAATAAATCATTAACCCATCATCTAAAGGATATATTTATCAACATATTATCTCTGAGATGCATAAAAATGAGAAAGATATCATTCAAAGAAATTGGTCTCAGATATGTTTTCTCACCTTATGTGCATCCAGTTGCAAGAGTCATGCCGGGCGAGTCCTTAAGATTAGAGATTCAGGATGCATCAAGCGGACAAGTAAGAAAAAGCGAAGACGTTAGAGATAAATCAAAGATTCCGTTTGCTAACCCCGTCATAGGGCCAATCTATGTTGAAGGAGCTGAGCCAGGAGACATCGTCTCGATACTTATTGAAGATATCCAGCCACTTGAAGGCATCGGCGCAGTTTACTATCTAGACAGTTTCGAATCATATCTTACAGGTATATCTCTCAATAAGTTTTTAGATAGTAAACTAAGTTTTAGGACAGTAATTTGCGAGATTAAGGAAGGTTATGTCCATCTCCTTGATGGAAGAAAAATTCCTTATAGTCCAATGCTCGGCACAATTGCAGTCGCTCCCCATCCAGAGGCCGAATCACTTTCCACATTTAAAAATCCTGGTCCTCATGGAGGAAATATTGATCTTCCGGACGTAGCTCCTAAAAGCAGAGTATTCCTACCTGTTTATCACAGTGGTGGATTGGTATATCTCGGCGACGCACACGCTGCTCAGGGCGATGGCGAGATCTTCGGCGTCGCAGTAGAGATGTCAGCAGAGGTCACTGTAAGATTTGACATACTGAAGAGAAAAAAGATTGAGTGGCCGAGATTAGAGACCGAGAGAGAATTAGTCTCAGTGGTTGTAGCTTCTGGAGAAAGGGGACTGAAGGAAGCAATCACGGAGGCGTATTTACAACTAGCTATCTGGATAGAGGAGAGGTACGGAATCAATAGACGTGATGCCTTAATTCTGCTTGGACAGGCTGGAAAAATAAGAATAGGAAATTTATGGACAGCGGCTGCAAAAATATCTAAAGACCTATTCGAATAGCCAGAATATAATGATTAGCTCATAGCTTGAATAGATTAATATTGCAATTTTTCATGTTATTTAATTCTGATGAGTGTATCTGACATTATTAGGACTAAGAGAGACATCAGAGAGTTTAGTGATCGTCCTATCAGCAAGGAGGATAAGCTCGCGATACTTGAGGCCGCAAGGATGGCTGGAAGCGGACTTAACAGTCAGCACTGGAGATTCATTGTCATCGATGATAAATCTGAGCTAGAGACCTTGGCAAGGCTAAGCACTACTGGTGACTGGGTAGCGGATGCAAATTTCGCAGTAATTGTTTTGACTGAAAAAAATAGACCATACCACGCATTGGATGCCGGGAGGGCATTGACAAACATGCAGCTTGAGGCTTGGAGTAGGGGAATAGTCTCCTGCATATATACTGGTTTTAAGGAGGCCGAGATGAGAAAGAGATACGGTATTCCTGACAAATATTCAATAGATGTAGTTGTAGGTTTCGGCTATCCTGCAGGCAAAGTAATCGGTAAAAAGCGTAGAAAGCCATTAGAAGAATTGGTATATAGTAATAAATTTGGGCAGACACTTAATCTTAAGTAGAATAATGTCGGTAGACCTCGATGAAGAAAAGGAATCAATAAAGGAAGAATACATACACAGCATTATTAAGAGTCTTAAATCATGCGGAGACCCTGTAAGGCTAAAACTAGACCTTGCTAAAACTCTTCAAATTAAATGTATACCATCCAACATCGAGCTGATATCTGAACTTAAAAAAAGAGGTGTAGAGAGAGGCCTAATCACGAAGCTTAGAAAGAAGCCCGTAAAGACTAGGGCCGGCGTAACTGTAATCACGGTCGTCATGCCATTATTTAATTGTCCACATGGTAGATGCATATATTGTCCAGGAGGTGGAACAACTGGAATACCTCAAAGTTACTCAGGAAAAGAGCTCCAAATAATGTCTGCCCGAGAGTTAAATTATGATCCTGAGGAGCAGGTACGTAGACATGTGGAAAGGCTTAGAGCAATGGGGCATAACGTAGACAAGGTAGAGCTAATCTTTATTGGTGGGACATTTACAGCTGCTCCAATAGAATTTCAGAGAAGCATAATTAAAGCTGCGCTAGATGGATTACATGGTTCTACATCAAGAAGTTTAGAGGAAGCATTAGCCAGAGCTGAGAAGACGCATCCATACATCTCAGGCATGACGGTTGAGACTAGGCCTGACTGGGCGACTGAACGAGAGGCTGATGCTCTCTTATCAATGGGCATTACAAGAGTCGAGCTTGGAGTCCAAGCACTTGATGATGAAATCTATAAAAAAATTAACAGAGGACATACAGTTGGAGACGTAGCAAGAGCGACCCGCATACTTAGAGACAGGGCATTCAAGATATGTTATCACTTAATGCCTGGGCTTCCCGGCTCCTCGCCAGAAAAAGACGTAGAGATGTATAAGCAAGTCTTTAATGATCCGCGATTCAGGCCAGACATGGTTAAAATTTATCCATTAATGGTGTTGCCTGACACTCCTCTTTATCAGTCTTGGAAAAGAGGCGAATATAAACCATATGAACTAGAAGTCCTCATCGAGGTACTCGTAAAATGGCTAGAAATAACTCCTCCATACGTCAGGATTCAAAGAATTAGGCGAGAGATCCCTATAAGCGAGGCGGCTGACGGAAAATATCCAGGGAATCTTAGACAAATCATAGAGCAAGAAATGGAAAAAAGAGGAATAAGATGTAGATGCATAAGGTGTAGAGAAGTAGGCAATCCAAGAGTTGCTAAACAATTGAATGAGGCGATAAAGAGGATGCAACTAATAGATACATGGTATGAGACAGATGGTGGGCAAGAAGTTTTTCTATCATATGAAACTCCTGATAGGTCAGTGCTCTCAGGACTTTTGAGGCTTAGACTTCCCTACGAATCAGCAACTCCACTAACAGACCACTCAGCACTTATACGGGAGCTGCATGTATATGGACAGATGGTACCAGTAGGGCATAGAGGCGAAGAAATAGTCGCATGGCAGCATAGAGGCATTGGTTCTGAACTTTTGAGAAGAGCCGAAGAGATAGCCGTCGAGAATGGATATGAAAGAATAGTAGTAATTAGTGGCATTGGAGTAAAGCAATACTACATGAAGCATGGATATCATCCCTATGGCCCATATATGGCTAAATCACTATAATTCATTTTTTATACACTTTTTTGTATAACTATAAATCATGCTAAGTATTTTAAGGAATAAGAAGGTATGAAACCGAGGCTAAAGCTTTTTCATACAAGCGATATTCACGGGTCTGAGAAATGTTTTAGAAAATTTCTAAATGTACCTAAAGTATACGGTGTCGACGTTATAATGCTTGGAGGAGACATAACTGGAAAAATGCTTGTCCCAATCGTTGAGCAGGGTGATGGGACATACAAAACAGAGTTCATGGGAAATGAAGTAGATATAAGGACACAGGACGAGTTAAAAAACACTATGAAACTTATAGCTGATGTCGGTGGATATCCCTATATATGTAGTAGTGACGAATATATCCGGCTCAAAAATGATGCCTCATATCTAGATAAAGTCTTTAAGAATCAAATTATTAAAAGAGTGGAAGACTGGGTTAGACTAGCGGAGGAACGACTAGGCAGCTCAAAAGTTGAGGTTTACATAATGCCTGGAAATGACGATTACCCAGAAATTGATGAAGCATTAAACAAGTCGAGTTTTGTAGTCAATCCAGACGGAAAAGTAGTAGAAATAGGCGGGAGATACGAGATGATAAGTAGTGGGTTTGTTAACATGACTCCTTGGAGAGCTCCGCGTGACATTCCTGATGAAAAACTCGAAGAAGTGCTAGAAGAACTAATAAGCAGAGTGAGAAGAATAAATGAGTCAATTTTTAGTCTGCATGCTCCGCCTTACAATACGCCCATAGATCTTGCGCCTCTTCTTGATAATACATTAAAACCCGTAATGTCGGGTGGCGAATTAGTAATGACGCATGTTGGCAGTATAGCCGTTAGAAAAGTGATAGAAAAATATCAGCCCTTATTGGGGCTTCATGGGCATATACATGAATCTAAAGGTGTCGTAAAAATAGGAAGAACACTATGCATGAACGCTGGGAGCGACTACTTGGCAGGAAATCTCCAAGGAGCGCTTATAACAATAGAAGATGGAAAAGTAAAGAATTACATGTTTACAATCGGATAAAATGTTATTTTAAGCCTCCACGTAAGGGTTCTTCGGGGATTTCGTACCATCTGACTTTTTCTCCTATCTTTGCCCTCATCTTCCACTTTAACGATTTTGGCTCAGAATCTATTGTTGTCTTTATTTTGCTTAATTTTGAAATAATTATTTTTTTGTACTCTTCGTGAATTGGGCTTTGATTGGTCCACTCGAAAACTTTATCTATAGTACTCTCTATAGTTTTTTGTAGTCCCCAATCATTCGAGCAGAGACTAGCTATATACTTAATATTTATCTTGTCATCCTCATCTTTATCGCTTAATTCGTGGTCTATCAATAGGACGGCAATGTCTTTTATGTCTTTCTCGTTTAGCTCAACTATCTGTAGCTTAGTTAGTAACAAGTCTGCTAGAGGTATTGTCAAGTTATCTATTCTTAGCCTATCGCGGAGGTCAATTTTATGACACATTTCGAAGTAATCCAGCAAAAAGTCTATCCTTAAATTATTAGGCTCATCAAAATACATGAGTCTTCTATCCCCATGCAGTGCGTTAAATCTCTCGTAAGGACTATAACCTAGACTCTCCATGAGTTTTTTAATTATTTTTGTCTGCGAGCTAAGTCCAAAGAAGTCTATATCGCCATAAGTTCTAGATAAGTATTCATTTTTAGCTGTTGGCGAGTGATAATAGATTGCGAGCCCACCCATAAGTCTAATAGTAGCTCCTCTCCTCTCACCTTCTTCGATAATCTTTAGGGCTTTTTCTAAGTTTTCCATTCCACCCACTTAAATTATCTCTCTAATATTAAAATATTAGTCTTAAGGTATTAACTCTCCATAAAACACAATATTTATTTCAGTTAAGAATAATTAGAGAGGTATGAGAATTAAAAACGTTCGTTTAATACCATTAATGACCCAGGAAGAATCGATTTCAGCTGGACCCGGCGCAGCCCTAGTCGAGGTAGAGACAGATGAAGGAGTAACGGGCATCGGTGAAGCATGTATTCACAGTGAGCGTGGAGAGGCAGCATTAGCGGCGCAAAAAATCGTCGAAATTGGTTTTAAACCCTTACTCATAGGTGAGAACCCATTTGATGTTCAAAGACTTTGGCTCAAGTTGTATAGCTACTGTGAATGGTATGGCAGGGCTGGCGTTGCAATTTACGCGTTAAGTGGCATCGACGTCGCATTATGGGACATCTGTGGAAAGACATTAGGCGTGCCTGTGTATACGCTTCTCGGCGGCAAGTTTAGAGACAAAATACCGGTTTATGCAAGTCTTTTATTCGACATGGATGATCCAGAGGGTACGGCCAATGTAGGCAAGGAATACGTAAAGCAGGGATATAGGGCCGTTAAATATGGATGGGGAAAAACGCGTGAACGTGCCTTTGGAATGAATCCAGACGAGGATGAGGAGATGATTAGAACTATAAGAGAAGTGTTGGGTCCTGGCGTACAGATAATGGTTGACGTAGGACGTTTTGTTAACATGACACCTGCGCAGGCCATAAAGCTGGCGAAACGTCTCGAGAAATATAACGTTTTTTGGCTAGAGGAACCGCTTCCGCCTGAAGATATCGCGGGTTATAAGATGCTGACTGACGCCGTGGATGTTTACATAGCGGCTGGAGAGAGTGAATACAACAGGCAGGGCTTCGTGGAATATATTACCAGAAGGGCTGTCGATATAATTCAACCAGACGTCACTAAGGCAGGTGGCCTAACCGAGGCTAGAAAAATTGTTGACATGTGTGAGACATGGAATTTAATGATGGTCCCGCATGGATTCAGTTCGGTTGTTAATGTAGCGGCTAATCTTCAATTAGTAGCGTCGATGCCCCGCGCATTTATACTTGAGTATAGGAGAGCTCCTAGCCCATTAATTTCTAAGCTATCCAAGAAGCCCTTCATGTATGAAGATGGGTATCTAAAGATTCCAACAGAACCCGGTCTAGGAATCGAAATTGACTACACAGTCGTAGAGGAATGTTCAATCAAGCAATAAAATAATAAAAATTTTTATTGTTTTATTCTGGCGGAATTGACTTAAATATCAGATCTATGTCTATGCCTTGTCTTTTCCTGACCGCTCTTACTATCCAGTAGAGAACAAATGGTATGAGGAATGTGAAGATAAGCAGCAAAGTTGATGGGAGACCCATTCCTAGCTCTGGAGTAATTGTGAAGAACAGCACTGCTGCTCCATTATAGATGAATCCAAGTATTCCGCCTATAGTGATTATTGGAATCGGGCCTATTCTATACTTGTTCGCCGGCGAGAGTGACCAAAGCTCTTTTCTAAGAGGTAGCAACGCGGCAGATAAGCAAAGAAGCGCAATGGGTACTAACGTTGTATCCCAAGCAGCAGTGGTAAAGAATGCTAAGTACTCGATGAAGTATATGAAGAGAACCATGAAGATGCATGCAACTATCAGGTTTATTATAATGCTCCAGACTGGTGTGTGGTATCTATCACTAACCTCTGAGAGTTTTTCAGGCAAAAGTCTGTCAAATGACCATGCGAACCATTCTCTAGTGACTATTAGCCAGTTAGCGGGGAAGTATGCTAATACGCCGCAAATAGTACCAATCATGATTATGAATTGAATTACGGGATTATCGGCGATCATCATTGGTATTAGAGTCATTACATATGCCGGCATGGCTGGTACTCCTTCAAAGAATCCGGGATTATTTGTCAGTATCTGCGTCGTTGCAACAAAGAAGTCTCTTCCAAGTATTGTTTGTGCCATGCCGGAAGTTAGTCCAACTATTATTGCTATCAAAGTGCTCGGAATCCACATAGATACTAATTGCATCTTCAAGTCATTTGCTCTTCTTACTTCACCTACAGCCCACGAATTCCAGTAAGTATTGAATGAGCCTGCAGTGAATGCTATTGCAGCCATTATTGGGACAAAAGCGTAGATTGGTGGAATCATTGCGTCTGGATAAGACGTCCTCGCCTCGGCTATAATGCTGTTAAAATCGGTATGAAGATACTTTGGTAGCACTACTTCTAATTGAGATTTAGAAGTAGTGGCCCAGAGTGCTATCAAGATGATGATGGCTATAAACATTATAATTGTTATAGGTAGCTGGAATGTCCTGACTAGTTTTCTCGTTCCTAAAGCTGCTATAAGGCTTGTTGGGACAAGCATTAAGAACCCTGCAAGTATCGCCCACTCGGGTTGGGCTAAAGCAAATGCAGCATCTATGAAAGCCTTGGATCCTGATGATACTCCTATTGTATAAAGCCCTGGAATTAATGCCCAAGTTATCATGAATCCCGGATATAGTGCTAGCGCCATTATCCAGCCAAGCCACATCAGCACTTCGGTCGGCCATCCGATTGCTGGATGAATAATTCTGCTATTAGCAATATATGGAGCAGCTGAACGCGGAAAAGTAGCTGAAATCATGGAGTAGGATATGAGTGACCCGAACATTGTGAATAGCCATCCGCCTAGGATAGCCAGCATTACGTCGCCGCCTTTAACGGCGAAGAAGACCCACCATGGCGTCAATACTATAGCTGCTAATGGAACAACGCCGTTCATGTTCGTTATGAGGTGGTCAAGAAAACCAATTTCTCGCACAAGACCAGTAGACTCTCTGACAAAAGTTTTACTGGCCATTTTTCATCGGCTCATTCTAATGATGTCTAGTATATAAGTATTTATTGATAAATTAACTAAACACTCCTGAGTCTATTTAGAATGGTTCGACTTTATATTTATCAATAATTTTTTCGTTAAGTTTAAAACCAAGTCCCGGTTTTTTTGGTACATCTACGTATCCATTCCTGGGGATAGGTGTAGGGTCCAGTAATTCAGAAATTAGAGGAGAGTAGGGATACGGACTAGGCATTTCTATGTATGGCATATTTGGCACAACGGCGGCTAAATGAACCTCGGCAGCTACACCTATCATCCATGCATAAGAATGAGGAATACATAGCTTTCCTTTTTCATATGCCATTGATGCAATTCTAAGTATTTCTGTTATTCCTCCAGTTCTCACAGCGCTTGGCTGAACAACATCAACTCTTCCTCGTTCAATTAGTTCTTTAAACTCAAATCGAGTAGTGAAACCTCCGTCTCCGCAAGCTATGAGTGTCTCAACAGAGTCAGCCAACATTGCATATGCCTCTAAAGAGTCTGGTGGAAGTGGCGCCTCGACGAAATAAACATTAAATGGCTCTATGGCTTTTATGCTTGACAAAGCTCTAGTATAATCATTCCATATATATTGAGCATCAATCATTAAGTCTCTCTTGTGACCAATAGCTTCTCTCGCGGCTTGAACTAGCTCGACGTCGTGTTCCACATCTTTTCTACCGAATCCCTCCTCGCTCTCCTCTAGCTTGACCGCTTCGAAACCAGCATTCACAGCGAGTGATAAGTTTCTCTTAACTTCTTCAGGTGTGCTTCCAGAGGGGTAGACTGTGGCGTAAGGCTTTACGCGTGGTTTGGGTCCTATGATGTCAGGATCAGCCCGCGTGACGTTACATGCGCTCCAAATCAGCTCGAAAATAGGTTTTCCTAAAATTTTTCCCTTAATGTCCCATAGAGCTGTGTCAATGGCAGTCATTACAGCTATGCCCGCCCCTCTTCTGCCGTATAGCCACATACTAGCATACATTTTATGCCAGATTCTCTCAACGTTCATTGGGTCTTCTCCTAGGAGTACCCTTTCGAGTCCACCATGATAATAGCCCGTTACTTCCCATTCCTTTGTCTTAACGAATGCAGTAGCTATCATTGCAGGAATCTCAACTTGTCCTATTCCCTCAACTCCCTCATCGGTGTGTATGCGTATTATGCATGTGCTCTTAACAACTTCTGCATCAGGAACATAGAGAGGTATAACCTCGATTTCTGTTATCTTCATGGTGCTAACAATATTATTCCTTTTTATTAAGCCTTAAAACAATTAAGATATAGACAAAATGGAATTACCCGAAGCATTAGAAAAAATAATGAGTGGCGTGAATTCTGGGAAGACAATAATAGTTGTGGGTAAGATGCATGCTCAATATGTTGGGCGCTCGACAAGCCGGCTTACTGAGGGAGATAGGGTCCTTATAATTAAGAATGATAGGTCAGTCTTGCTTCACAGACCAACTGGGTATGAGCCAGTCAATTGGCAGCCACCCGGCGTCGTGATAAATGCCCAAATAACTGTAGAGGGGCTCGAATTGGAGTGTAGCCGTAAATCGCCACCTGAGGTTTTAAGAATAGTGATTACTGAGGTCTACTCGGCTGAGGCCTATAGACTGATCGATAAGGGCGAATTTACTATTCATGCAAGGGAAGAAGACATGAAGTTGGCTATAATCAACTCTCCAGACATGATTGAGCCTGGACTTAAGATACTTGAGACTGAGAGAAGAGTCGGTGACGAGTATATAGATATACTTGCTGTTGACTCGGATGGACAGCTAGTTGTCATTGAGATAAAACGAAGACGCGGAACAAGGCAAGACGTAGAGCAGGTCATTCATTATGCTAGTATGGTCGAGAAAGAATTAGGAAAAAAGACCAGAAAAATTTTAGTGGCACCATCAATATCAAGAGAGGCAGCATCACTAGCCATGGCGCTAAAAGTAGAATACAAATGCTTCTCCCCAAGACTAGCATATGAGATACTCTCAAAAAAGAAAGGATTAGAGAGGTTCATGAAGGGTTAAAGGTTTATAAATATTTAAGCGTAATTAATATTAAATTGGAAGATGTGGTTTGTCTAAGAGCCAATCTTCAATTGGCTTTACCCTTCTTCAACAGATTCTTTTAGGGCCGAGACAGCGGCTCGTGTTGAGATTGAGTTTCCTTAGATGTAATAGATGTAAAGATAGACCAATAGACATGTTTTTTGACGAGTATCTAGGGAAGAAACGAAATAAATGTATAAGATGCGCTACTATAGTTTCTACCCTCAGCTTTTTAATGGGCCTCGCAATAAGGACTATGAGAATACCGAGGGAGTCTTTTAATAGAGTATTAATGACGCCCTACTGGAGAAAGGGAATAATAGCTACGATTAAGGGAATAGCATACTTCGGAGCAAGTAAACCTATAGTCACTGGTGCCCCACTCTTCGTGGTTTGGAACTTCACCAATAGATGTAATTTAAGATGTAAACATTGCTACCAGAATGCTGGATCCACGTTATCAAATGAGTTAAGTACGGAGGAAGCGCTTCGGGTGGTAAAGGAGCTTTCAGACTCTGATGTTTCTTCTATAGCTTTCTCAGGTGGTGAGCCACTCATTAGGAAAGATTTCTTCAAAGTAGCTAATTATGCAAAGGACTGTGGAATGTATGTATCGGTAGCGACAAATGGCACATTGATAAATAAAGAAGTCGCTAAGAAGCTTTCTGAGACTGTACATTACGTCGAGATAAGCATAGACGGAGCAACACCTGAAGTTCATGATGATTTTAGAGGAATATCGGGCAGCTGGGAAAAATCAGTCGCTGCGATAAGGTACCTTAAGGATGAAGGCGTAATGGTCGGCATCGCTACCACCGCGACGAAAAACAACCTCGGCGAAATCCATAGAATAATAGACCTTGCAGAGCAGTTAAAAGTAGATTATTTTATATGTTTTAACTTTATACCGACTGGTAGGGGTCAAGAGATAATAAAATCGGACCTTAATCCGATTGAGAGAGAAAAATTGCTAAAAGACTTGTACAAAAGGTTGGTTCAGAACATGCTAAATAATAAAAAACCCCAAGTCTATTCTACTGCTCCTCAGTTTGCCAGAGTCGGATTAGAGATGCAAAGACAGATAATGCATGAAATGTGTTTTGTTGACCCTAATTTTGAACCAATTATTCCAGCAACTCATTACGCAAATTTACTAGGATTGACGATTGAGATGGCTGAGTTTATTGGAGGATGTGGGGCTGGTAGAGTCTATGCTGCCATAAGCCCTGAGGGAGACGTACAGCCATGTGTATTTATGCCAATTAAGCTTGGCAACCTTAGAAAGAAGAGATTTGAAGATATCTGGCTGCATTCACCGGTCTTAGAGGAGTTGAGGAATAGAAATAATTTGAGGGGCGGCTGTGCTAGTTGTCCATACAAATATGTATGTGGTGGATGCAGGGCAAGGGCATATGGATACTTCAGTGATTATCTAATGCATGACCCGGGATGCATTAGGAGATTACAGGAGGATAAGCTTGAACAGATACAGGCTATAAGGACATAAAATTAAAAACCAATTACACTAGAACAGGGTTACTTTACCTTCAAGTATCAAATCAGTTATCTTGGTAACGTTCTCAAGCTCTGAATACAGTATCTCCAACGCTTCATTCCTAATGGAAGAGTTAATTGGACGAGATGAAATGTACTGTATTGAGACAGATAGTGGGCGATCAATTCTTCTACCTATCTGTGATAGTAGCCTGACATAAATCTCTTCAAAAGCATTAGTCTCTCTATAGATTCTATCAGCTATTCTAAATGCGAGAACATTGTATATTTTTCCTACATGTGAGATGGCATTCTTACCCGCCGTCGCTTCTAATGACATCTGTCGATTAGGCGTTATTAGTCCTGACGCTCTGTTCCCCCTCCCAGTATTTCCATCGTCTCCCTGCTCAGCAGACGTTCCCGTAACAGTTAGGTATATTGAGCTATTCTCCGGACTCCCCGCAACGATTTTATCTGCAGTATTTACATATACTTCGACTGAGCAGTTTTCTACAATTTTTACAGCTAGGTCAGAGACACGGTTAGCTATCTCTTCCTTAACCGATACGTAATGATCAAGATCAGGAGTTAGATGCGAGACTATTCCATCTGCAACTGTGAGTATGATTTTGTCTTTTGTTCTAACACCCATAACTTTACAGTCTTCGCCGCTTTCTCGTACAATGCTCTTAAAACTGGGAGAATTAATCATCCGTTCACTTTCTAGCACCAGTTTTTCTAGCGGGGTGAATGGAGCGAAACCAACGCCGAAAGATGTGTCATTGGATAATGGAACTTCTGCAACGCTCTCAACTATGTTGATTAAATCATTACTTCCTTGTCTAATCTTATGATCGATAATTACGTGTTTATCCGGGTCCAAGAACCTGAAGTTTTTCCTAATGAAGCTCTTTACTGCTTCTTGAACGATCTTTCCGACTGGGACCTCATGTTTTTCACCGCTTGCATTTACGTGTAGAGTTGCGCGTCCAGCTATCAATATGTATATTGGTTCGTCGAGTGTACCTCCTCCCAGTCTCGGGGTTGCTTTTCCACCTACTAGGAGTCCCTTGTCTAGGTTATGATGAAGAATTCTGCCAAACTTTTCTATGTAGTATCTTGAAAGCGCGACGCTTGATGCTTCGCAAGCCGCATCGATTATATAGTCAGGGTGGCCTAGACCTTTTCTCTCTACGATTTCGACGACTTGTTTATGGATGGGTAAGCCACGTATCCGCTCAAACATTATCTTACTTTTCTGCATGGTAGTTCCTTCTGTGGGCATATCAAGGCAATATTTAAAAGCATTTCAAACTTTTCCACTCGGAAAAGTTGTTATTCTGAATGTTCAAGTTGTATGTACATGATGTTGTTTCCCCTGATGAGTATGTAGGGATAGTTTGCCCTCCTATCATTATTGTAAAACTCTGTTGCCTTCTCAAGCACTAGATTCATGTAATTATCAGTCTCGATTACTATGCCGCTGTATGCCACTTCGTTCTTCAACGTGACTTTTATGGGCTTATCAATGTATTTCTTTATCAGCGAAAGTGGCTTAATCCCGAACTCATTGCTCAATTTGTTCTTCAGAATAATGTTCTAAACAACGCTAATTTAAGCATTTACTTGAATATCTTTGAAGCCCGCTCAGGAGGTATCTCGAGCTCGCTAAAACATATTCCACAGATATATATGTTATCTCCTAGCTTAGCAGCTCTCGTTAAATCTCCTCCACATACGGGACAGGCCTTTTCAGGCTCGCTTGAGACTTCGAGTTTAGCACCACACTTAGTACAACTTGTAGAGCCTAGGGGCAATGTTTCTCCACACATTAGACAGACAACTGTTGTTCCTGCAGTTCTAACCCTTATCGATGACATATTTTCTTTAATAAGTTGATTACTTTTCTGCTCCAGATTTTCGTAAACCTCAGGCAAGTGCGGCATAGAACCAGCATTAGTAGGCATAAAGGTCTCTTCGTTATGAAGACTAGGCTCAGCAATTTCAACTCCGCTTAATTGGGCCTGCATCTCGGCTTGCTTAATCATTTCTTTAATTCCTCCCCTAAATATCACTAGTCCACTTATAGTAACCGGTGCACCGCATATTGCAAGTACTAAGTAGAGAGGGACTTCTGGAAAGATTTCTTGGCTAAGAAGAGGTCCGATTCCCTGCTCAGCGACTGCCATATAGATGAGTGTAGGGATTAATGTTATTCCTAGTCCCAACCCAGAAATTAGTAGTCCTAGAGATGTCTTAGTTAGCAGTCCTTTTTTCACCCCTTTAATTCCAGCAACACTGAATATTAAAGTATATTCCCTCATGGGAATAGAAAATTAATGCTCTAACATGGTCAGAGTTGCTTAACGTTTATTATAGGCTTGTAGTTTTTTCAATAATCTTTCAACATATCTGTCTTTATCGAGTGTTAGGTGATGTCTCTTTGCGAAGAATTCAATTATGTTTGAAGCATCATGCACTAAATATACTTTAGCCATTTTGTGAGTTGGCCTAACCCACTGAGGCCAATCAATAATGACTACTTCATCGTTATCCTTTAACAATATGTTGTACGCACTCAAGTCGCAGTGAATAACACCTGCATCTAAAGACGCCTCAATAGCCTCCATTATATGTTCAAAGATCTTTTTAGGACTTGGTATTTTCCTCACCTTAGGTAAAGGATCCCCCTCAATAAGTGAAGTGACGACTACATGTCTATTCCTAGAAACTGGTTGAGGGACAGGCGCATCATTTAAAGACAATATCCTAAGCGCCTCTATCTCTCTTGCCGCTGTCCTTTTAGAGGCCTCTAAGTAGCTTGGATGGGCTGTTTCCTCGCTCCTAAACCTCTTATATTTCTTTATGCTGGGTTTTCCAATCCTATAGAACTTAACAGCGACAACATTTTTCTCGGTCGTCATACCTGTATATACTTCTGCCTCTTTACCTATGCCTATCCTTGAACCGATATAGGATAGTATTCCCCTCCTCGAGAGAGCTACAAGTGCTAGTGTGTCCAATCCATTAAAATTAAGAGTATATCCTTTTTCTCGGCCTAGTGGAGCCCAGATAAGATGTTTAGAGTGAAGCTCCTCGACCAGTTTATTAATATATTCTGGTGATTTCTTAGTTATGTTTGCTATTTGTTCAATTGGGATAATGTATTTTGATCTTATCAATTCCTCCATAGTTCTAAGTATCGTTAACTGGTCATCTGTTATCTTTGCGACGACTTCTGCAATCTCCTTCAAGCAGATCTATAGATAGGTAGTATCGGCCTTGTTAAAATTGATTCTTCTCGGTCTACGGCGTAAGACATATGATTATTTTTTCATTATTGATTTTCCATTCCTTTACGTATCCAGCGTCAGGCTTTGGTGGCTCTCTTAAGAATGTAATCCTCGTCCGTGTCTCCTCTTCTATGTAGTCCGTCATTTGTCTAGTATACTCGCCTATTAATGGGTTGTCAAGATATAGCATGCATTGGGCTTCCTGTGTAATTTCGAGTTTCAACTCCTTCCTCATTACCTGTATGCGTCTTATCAGTTCATTAGAAATTGATATTGCCTTTAGCCTCTCATCTTCCCGTAAATCTATGTATACCTTAGCGAACTTTCCTTCTCCCATTACCATAAATTCGGGTAGTTTTTCCGTAAACTTTACATCATTTTTTTCCAACTCGAATATCGATTTATCAGGCAAGATAAGCTCATATTTTCTACTGGATTCGAATGCTTCTGAGACTTCGCGAGGCTTTACATTTTTTAGAGCCTCTACTACGAGTGGTAGACGTTTACCAGCCTTGGGGCCAAGCCTAGAGAGTACTGGCTCCACTTTTATTACTAATTCTGCAGGGGTCTTTGAGGGATCTAGTATTTCGAGGTTAAAGCAATTAACTTGTCTCATCAAATAGTTCTTAAAAACCTCGCATGATGTTTTAGCCCTTGCCAAATTAGGAGAGATTATTACTCTTGATACTGGCCATCTTAGTTTTCTCTTAGCACGTTGTCTGGCATTCAGCGATGCTGTGATCACGTCCTCAACGATTTGCATTGAATCTTCAAGCTCTGGGTCAATTAATCTATCATCCGGTCTAGGCCAGCTGTTAAAATTAACGCTCTCAGGCTGGCTCTTAGACTTTATGACCTGATAAAGATACTCAGAAATATACGGTGCAAATGCTGAGAGCATGATTAAGTAACGCGTGAGGACATAATGCAATGCTGCGTAGCAAGCTAATTTTTGTGGCGTCCTCTCTTCTATCCAAAATCTTCTCCTTACAGCCCTGACATAGGTCCTACTCAGATCTTCGGATGCAAAACGTAAAACTGCTTTTGCTGCCTCATGAAATTCATACTTCTCAATACTATTGGTAAGATATCTAATGAGAGAGTTTATGCGTGACACTATCCATCTATCTTCAGGCTCAGCATAAGGAAGCATCGCCTCAAGCCCTTCACGCTCCGGGTCATACTTATCTAACTCGAAGTAAGTCTTAGCGAATGAAACGACGTTCCACAGTATGTTTAAGATAGACTCGACTTGTTTAATCTCGTCTGGGTCAAAGTTAATAGAGTCCCATGGCTGAGCCTTGGAGAGTATATAGAGTCTAAGATTGTCAACGCCCCATTTCTCAAAGGCCTCTGAAGCCCATACAACATTTCCACGACTCTTAGACATCTTTTTCCCATCCTTGTCTAGTACATGTCCTTGATTCAGCACAACCCTATACGGCGACTTTCCAAACAATAATGCAGACGTAAAGATCAATGTATAAAACCAGCCACGCGTCTGGTCTATGGCTTCAGTAATAAAATCGTATGGAAATAGGCGCTCAAAGAGCTTCTTATCCGATAAATAATCAATACTTGCGAAATGAGCCACGCCAGAATCAAGCCAGGTGTCTAAGACAAAGGGCTCTCGCTTCATTTCTCCACCACATTCTTTACACTTGAAAATCACTTGGTCTATCCATGGTCTATGGAGCTTAATTACTGGTGGTTTAAACTCGGCCTGCATTAATTCTTCTTTTGATCCAACTATCTTAGTAGCTCCACATTTCTCGCAAATCCAAACATTTAGAGGGGTTCCCCATATCTTGGTTCTAGATATGCACCAGTCCTCGGCATTCTCTAGCCATTCACCAAACCTGCTCTGACCGGCCCAAGCTGGATACCACTTTACTTTTGAGTTCTCCTCAATCATTATTTTCTTAATCCTATCAACCTTTAGAAACCATTGTCTACTGGCAAGATATATCAAAGGTGTGCCGCATCTCCAACAATGAGGATAATTATGTATAATTTTGTCTTCATGGAATAGAAGTCCCTTGCTTCTCAAAATGTCGAGTATTATTCTTGAAGCATCTTTGTGATAGAGTTCTTTAAGGGCGCCTGCCTCAGAGGTGAAGTACCCTGTCTGGGTTATTGGGCAGAGGATTGGAAGACCGTGCCGACGGCCCAGCTCGAAGTCCTCAGGACCATGTCCAGGAGCAATGTGCACAAGTCCAGTACCATCCGTCATCGACACGAATTCTGCTGGAAGAACAGTGTGCGCAGGCTCAGTATGCGTAGAGTGAATTGGCACTTCTTCGCCAAGCGGATGAAGATATCTTAGTCCTACGAGTTCCTCGCCTGAAAATCTTTTAAGAATCCGATATTCTTTCTTGAGGGTATGCATCACATTTTCGAGGAGTTTAGCCGCTATGATTATTTGCTGCCCCTCTACTAGTATCTCCAAGTACTCCTCGTCTGGATGAATAGCAACTGCTTCATTTGCTGGAAGAGTCCAGGGAGTCGTTGTCCAGACAAGTAGACTTCTCCCAGCATCATCCGCGAGTTTAAACTTTACGTATATTGAGTAGTCCTCAACTTCTTCGTATCCTTGGGCAAGCTCATGTGAGGATAGTGGTGTTTCGCAGCGTGGACATACGGGTACGACTTTGTAGCTTGTATAGAGGTCGCCTTCTTGGTATGCTTTTTTGAGGAGGTACCAGACGTGTTCCATGTATCTTTCCTTTCTGGTTTCATATGCGTTGTCATAGTCTAGCCATAGTGCGAGTCTTTCTGAGTCTTTTCTCCATTTGCTGATGTAGTAGTCTACTAGTTTGTTTGCCTCTTCGACGAATTTTTCTAGTCCAATCTTCTCCTCTATGTCTTTCTTCGTTATTTTTTGAAGTCCGAATTGTTCCATTAGTCTTTTCTCTACTTCTAGTTCTGTTGGGAGTCCTTGGCAGTCCCATCCTGCTCTTCTCCATACGTTCATTCCTCTTAGGGTCCTGTATCTTAGTACGAGGTCTTTGTATATTCGTCCACGGGCGTGTCCGATGTGCATGTAGCCGTTTACTGTTGGTGGTCCTTCGAGGAATGAGTAGATTGGTCCGTTGCTGTTTAGTTGTAGGAATTTTTCCGGTATCTTGTTTGCTCGCCAGAATTTTTCTATTTCTTTCTCTACGTGTTGGTGGTCGTATGTTGGTGGCAGGGCGTACATTTTTCTATTTTTCTTTTTTCGGTCTGCGTATTTTAGGATTATTTTTCCTATTGTCCGGCTGGCTAGAGGGTTAAATGTGGGGTTTGTTTGGTTATGAGTATGGTTGTCGTGGGCATTATTGGTGGTTCGGGTGTTTATAGTGTTGAGCTGCTGAGCGGTGTGCGGCAGGAGAAGGTTTTTACGCCTTTTGGCTCTCCGAGTTCTTTGCTGAGTGTCGGTGAGTTTGGTGGTCGTAGGGTTGTTTTTCTTCCTCGTCATGGTGTTGGGCATTCTGTTCCGCCGCACATGATTAATTATCGGGCCAATGTTTGGGCGCTTCGTGAGCTTGGTGTCGAACGTGTCTTGGCGCCTAGTGCTGTTGGTAGTCTTCGGGACGAGTTTAGGCCTGGTGATGTCGTGCTGCCTGACCAGTTTATTGATCGGACTTGGGGTAGGCCTAATACGTTCTTTGACGGTGGGCGTGTTGCTCATGTCTCTATGGCTGACCCGTTCTGTCCCGAGTTGATGGACCTTGTGTATGATGTTGGTCTTGGTCTTGGATTGTCGATTCATCGCGGCGGTACCTATGTATGTATTCAGGGGCCGAGATTCTCGACGAGGGCCGAGTCGAGGATGTTCAGGATGTGGGGCGGGGACATTATTGGGATGACGCTCGTGCCTGAGGTGAGTCTCGCGAGGGAGGCTGGAATGTGTTACTTGACGATCGCGATGGTTACGGATTATGACTGCTGGAAGGAGGGCTGGAGAGTTACTGCCGAGGAAGTCGTGAAGACGATGGCGAGCAATGTTGAGAAGGTCCAGAAGATTCTTACGAAGGTTATTCCGTTGATTCCTGAGAAGCGTGGCTGTAGGTGTGGCGAATACATAAATGAGGCTCTTCTCTGAGTCGTGTTAAGTGGGCAGTATTTTTCGTAAAAATTGCTTAACACTTCTCGATTTCTCTTTATGTTTATTGCTATTCTATCGGTTGATTGACTGTCTTTTTTGTCCATTAGTTTCATTAAGTTGTCATCATTATAATTATAGTTACTAGGGTTAATATATTATTTCTGACATAATTAATTATTTAATTATTGTCATGCTTCAGATTTATTTTGTTTTTTGATTCTTTCCGGACAACTCAAATTTTTGAATAGGTATTTTTTCATTAATTATGGCAAAACGTGTGTTCCAGCCTTTCCGTCTATTGCATCTATTAGCTGGTCGAGCTCTGCGATTATGGCTTCTTTTCCATTATTCTCGATAAACCTTATTGCGGCTAATACCTTTGGTAACATGCTTCCCTCAGCGAAATGTCCCTCCTCGACATATTGTTTAAGTTCTTCAGCGCGTATCTTCTCGATTTTCTTTTGGTCTTGCTTCCCAAAGTTGATATAGGCCGCATCTATGTCGGTCAAGATAATGAATCTGTCAGCTCTAACTAGCGATGCGAGTCTCTCACCTGCCAAATCTTTGTCTATTACAGCGTCGACTCCCCTAATTCCTTCGTCAGTATCGATTACTGGTATACCGCCGCCTCCAGATGCTACAACTATGAATCCATTACTCACCAATGCTTTTATCGCATCTGCCTCGAGTATTTTTATCGGGTTGGGCGATGGCACAACTCTTCTCCATCCTGATCTTGCCTTATCCTCCTTGAAGACATATTCTGGATGCTCCTGCTTTATCTTCTCAGCCTCTTCCCTTGTGTAGAACGGGCCGACTGGCTTCGTCGGATTCTTAAACGCTGGGTCTTTCTCGTCTACCAAGACTCTGGTAATTATGGTGATTACATTTTTATTTATCGATCTTCTTCTTAGCTCGTTTCCTAGTGCTTGCTGAATCATGTATCCTATGAATCCCTGAGTCTCAGATCCGCAGACATCCATAGGGAGGGCAGGAACCCTGTAGAGCTTCTCGCCAGCATCATGCCTGAGCAGGGTTGCACCCACCTGTGGGCCGTTCCCATGCGTTATGATAAGCCTATAGCCTCTCTCAACCAAGTCCGCTAATATCTTGGCAGTCTTCTTGACGTTTTCATATTGCTCTTCAAAAGTACCGCTCTCTCCTTTTCTTAAAAGGGCGTTTCCGCCTAGGGCAATGACTATAAGTTCGCTGGGCCTTGTACTCATAAGGATATTAAAACACTGCTTTATAAATAGATAAAGATTTTTAATCAGTTTGCAAATATATTTTTTACTATATAATAATTATAATTTTTATGTTTGTAGAGGGCTCCTGCAGAGGAGCGTCGTAGGCATTATCTCCGTCTCGAGAAAATTAGTCCAAACGGGGTCTTAAAGTGTAGAAGGTTTTCATCAGTAATAAAAGAAACAGTTTGTAGGATGATGCAGTGTCCTAAAGATTCTCTTATTGCCTCTTTCCCAATACGTTCTGTTCGTAGCCAAGATGAATGCCTGCCACTAAATTACGTAAGGTACGTCATCTCCATCTTTGTTTTCAAAGGTTTATCATGATTTTTTAATGAACTTTATGAGATACTTTTTCATAAAAATTTATATATAGAAATTTCACTGATAATTCGATTGTCATGAGTCTTCCATCTTATGTAGGATCAATGCGTGGAAGGGACTTCATCAACACTAATGATTTTACTCAGGAAGAGATTTCCGAGATAATTAAGGCGGCTATGGATCTGCGGGAAAAATTTAGGGCAGGTGTTCCGACGAACTATCTTCCAGGGAAGACGCTGTTCATGCTGTTCTATAACAGGTCGCTGAGGACTAGGAACTCCTTTGAGGCTGGGATGCATCAGCTCGGTGGTCACGCTCACTTCCTCAGCCCGCAGGATGTTTATACTCCCACTCTTCCTGAGGATATGATTCCATATCAGACGGAGGCTATTTCCGACGTAGCTCGTGTTCTCAGCAGGTATGGAAATGCCATTGCTATAAGGATCTACGGCGATGCTGCTAAGTGGTTTATAGGCAGGGGCAACAGGGTCATCTTAGAGTTCGCTAAGTGGAGCGATGTTCCTGTGCTGAACATGGAAGACGATATCTATCATCCATTTCAGGCGTTGGCCGACATGATGGCAATAATGCAAGTGGCTCCGAAGCCTAGGGGAAAGAAGTTCGTGGTCTCCTATGCCTATTCAGGTGGGCTTAAGCCGCTCGCAGTTCCTCAAAGCTGCGTCTTAATCGGTACACAGTTCGGAATGGACGTAGTCCTGGCCCACCCGCCTGGATTCGAGCTGGAAGACCACGTCATAAAGGCTGCAAAGGAGAACGCTGATAGATATGGTGGAAGCTTCACAATAGTTAACGACATGAAGGAAGCATTCAGAGATGCCGATTTTGTATATCCGAAGGCATGGTCTCCGAAGAGGTATTTCCCACCCTACAACTCGAAGGTGGATAAGGATGGAGCCGTCGAGTATCAGAACAAGTTTAAGAACTGGATCTGCACGCCGGAGCTAATGGACCTAACGAACAGGGGAAAATACATGCACTGCGGGCCAGCCGATCGAGGCCAAGAAGTAGTCGATGAAGTCATAGACAATTCTAGCTACTCGCTCTACTTCGAGCAGGCTGAGAATAGACTACATGTACAGAAGGCCGTAATGAGCATGGTCATGGGCTAGAACGGTGTAGACGTTTGCCAAGAATCGTCGTCCCACCCGCCGCAAAATCGATTTTGGACACAATAGGAAACACACCTATAGTAAGACTCAATAACATATCGAGGGAAGAGGGATTAAAGAGTAATATCTGGTGCAAGCTTGAATATTTTAATCCCAGTGGAAGCCTCAAGGACAGGCCTTACCGCGAGATGATATTAAACGCGATCAAGAGAGGCGACCTAAAGCCTGGAATGGAGATAATCGAGGTATCAACTGGAAACGCAGGAATCGCATGCACATTCATCGGGACACTGCTTGGATACAGGGTAACCATAGTCATGCCAGAGGGAATGAGCGAAGAGAGGAAAAAACTAATCAGAGGTCTAGGAGGAGAAATAATCTTCACGCCGGGAGGAGAGAGCGACGTAGACCTAAGCATGGAGAAGGCCAAGAAACTTCTTGAAGAGAATCCCGGTAAATACTGGATGCCAAATCAGTTTGATAATCTAGACAACCTAGCGGCCCACTACAAAACAACGGGACCCGAGATCTGGCGGCAACTGAAGGGAAGAATTGATGCATTCGTCGCTACTCAGGGGACTGGAGGAACGATAAGCGGGGCTGGGAGATACTTAAAAAAGATGAGGAAGAGCGTCAGGATTTACGCCGGAGAACCCACCGAGGCTCCATTGCTTGCCTATAGTCGATGGGGCTCTCATCGGATCGAGGGCATAGGTGACGGATTTGTCCCTAAAAACCTAGACCTGAGCATACTTAGTGGAATAATACTAGTATCCTCGGATGAGGCCATAGAGATGACGAAGAGACTGATAAGAGAGGAGGGAATATTCTGCGGAATCTCATCAGGAGCAAACGTCGTCATGGCGATAAAGCTCGCGAAGAAGTATCCAAGTCTCAAGAACATCGTTACCATTATTAACGATAATGGATACAGATACTTCTCAACCGAGGTCTTCGATGTTAAGAAGGAGATCTATATACCTGAGCGGGAACACCCAATGGACGAGTACACGAAAAAGCAGCTCGAGATCTATCAGCCTAGATGGGAGATAATCGAGTAGCATTCTGGCCAGGCCTGAAATGGGTATTTATCCATGACCGAGTTCTTCGTTGAGAAGATTATATGCTCCAGATGTGGTCGCGAATACTCGCCAGAGTCAAACCCATTAATGTGCACCAGCAGAGACTTGGGAAGACTAGACTTCGTATACAACTACGCCGCAGTATCGGAGAGGCTGACAAGAAGCGAGCTCAAGAGAAGAGAGGTCAGAGGCGTCTGGAGATACTGGGAGCTCCTGCCAGTAAAGAAGGAATACGCCATTTCTCTCGGCGAGGGCGATACACCACTCATCAGGGCGAGGAGGCTGGCTGATAAACTAAGGCTCAATAATCTCTACCTAAAGGACGAGACGAGAAATCCATCCTTCTCCTTCAAGGACAGAGCGATGAGCGTAGGCGTGAGCAAGGCAGTCGAGATGGGCGTAGAGGTAGCAGTGACTGCGTCTAGCGGCAACGCAGCCGCCGCACTGGCGGCCTACTCGGCGAGAAGTGGATTAAGATGTGTCGCGTTTGTCCCTGAGGACGTTGCGGCTGGAAAAGTATCGCAGCTCCTTCTTTATGGTGCGAGGGTTTTTAGGCTAAAACAGGTCGAGGAAGGAGTCGACCCCACCGTCCAGCTCATGATGCTTGCCCATGAGAGGCTCAACTGGTACACCTGCCCAAGCTTCGGGCCATTCAATCCATACCAAGTCGAGGGACCGAAGACGATGCTCTACGAGATCATGGAGCAACTAGATTGGAGGTCTCCTGACTTCATCTTCGTTCCGACAGGCTCTGGATGCCTAATCACGGGGCTATGGAAAGCATGCATGGACTTGAAGAACATTGGCCTCATGGAGAATTATCCCAGACTCGTCTTGACTCAGCCGACTGGAAACATGCCGCTAGTCGATGCTCTTAGACGCGGCCTCTCCTTCTCCGAGATAAAGCCCACCGCGTATCCTCAGTCTGTCGCTTCTGGGCTTCTCGACCCATATCCATGGGACGGAGACCTAGCGCTTGAGGGTGTTAGAAAGACGGGAGGAATAGGCGTGGCCGTCTCCGACGAGGAGATAATGAATGCCGTCAAGATGCTTGCCGGTTTTGAAGGAATATTCGCCGAACCTTCAGGGGCAGCGGGGCTCGCGGCGCTAGTAAAGCTTCTCGACGAGGGAGTGGTTTCTCCTAGCGATGAGGCAGTAGTTTTAGTGACTGGCTCAGGACTAAAGGAGCCGGAAAAAATCATGAAGCTTTATCCTACGACTCCTCTTATAGAGCCTAGCTTAGACGAGGTCTTGAAGCATATTTAGCTACCACTCGCTGTGGACGAGTCTACTGAATAGGCCTATCCTACTTATGTTTAGTCCCATCGAGAGAATACTCTCGGCAAGCTTTACACCAGCCTTAACGGGGTCTATGACTGGTAGTCTCATTTTTCTTGAAAGCTTCTCATCGTAGCCGGTTAGGCCGGCGCATCCCAGTATCAATACCTCGGCGCCCTTATTCCTCGCCTTTTCTCCTGCCTCTAGTAGTGGTCTAAGGACTTCTTCCTCACTCATCCTATCAACATCGACTACTGATAGTTTCATCGACTCTATTGATGCGAGTCTCTTCTCTAATCCATATCTATAGATCATGTTTTCCATTAATGGTACTGCTTTCTCGGAGACGGCGAGTATTGAATACTTCCATCCGAGGGCGAGGGCCATCAGAATTGAGCTCTCACCTATTCCCAGCACTGGCACGTCGAGTATTTCTCTTAAAGCATACATGCCGGGATCATCAAAGCAAGCAATCACTACTGCGTCAATCTTTCCTAGGTTTGGGCGTATGATGTCCCTTATGACGTTGAGCGTAGATGTAGTCTCATCCATGAAAGACTCTATTGCCTCAGGACCAGTCTCGGGATTCCTCACAATTACCTCGACATCCTTTGATGCCGCCTGTCTTGCGCTTTTTTCAATCATCGAAGTCATATGCTTCGAAGTATTCGGATTTACAACTAAAATTTTCATACCAAAAAATTTATAAATGCTGCAGATATAGTTTTTCAAAACGATCTAATTGGTGAAATAGTTTATGAGTTTAGTTTACATAAAGAATGGAAATATCGTAACGAGTTCTGGCATAATTGAGGGTGGAAGCATCCTCATATCTAACGAGAAGATAGTGGCTATAGCTAAGGGCGAGATTCCGGCCCATGTAGATAAAATAATAGATGCAAGCTCCAAGCTGATTCTTCCAGGAGCCATAGACGTGCATCCCCATATAGACGATCCAAGCTTCTTCGAGCGTAGAGAGGATTTCGAGACTGGGACGAGGTCTGCGATAATAGGAGGAGTTACCTCGATGGTGGAGATGCCTACTTGGAACCCAGTCTTAGAAAAATGCGTCATCGAGGAGAAGATAGATAGGGGGAAGAAGATGAGCTACATAGACTTTAAACTCCACGCGGGAAATGTACGAGAGATCTTAAACGAATCAGTCGTTAATGAGCTTAAGAATCTTGGAGTCATATCCTACAAAACATTCACTTGTGAACCATACCTCTGTACTGATTATGCTATCTATGAAAACTTTAGAAAATATGCTGATAGCGATATCATATTCATGTTTCACGCGGAGAACAATGAGATTTTGAATGGAGTTAAAAGGGAGTTCGATGAAAAAAATATGAAGTCTGCGCGTTATCACCATCTAACTAGGCCCGCCATCGCAGAGGTGGAGGCCGTTAATAGGGTCCTTTTACTGGCTGAGAAGACGAACGCAAAGATATACTTCGTCCACATCAGTCTAGGCGAATCTGTTAGACTGATTAAGGAAGCTAAAGCAAAAAATGTCAGGGTCAAGGTGGAGACATGCCCGCACTACTTGTACTTCACAGGTAAGGACATGGAGAGGCTAGGACCATACCTCAAAGTTAATCCACCAGTCAGGACCGAAGATGATAAGAACGCATTAATCAATTACTTAAACACCGGCGTGATAGACATAGTCGCTAGCGATCATTACCCAACCTTTAGGGACGAGAGGGAACCTGGATGGGAAGATATGGATAAAGTAAGGTCAGGATTACCAGGAATAGGGACGCTTTACCAGTCAATTATCAATCTAATGCTGAGCAATGTGCTGAGACCTGAAGTAGTTGTAAAGACACTCTCAGAGAACCCAGCCAATGTCTTCAGAATCTCTGATAGGAAGGGTGGAGTGGCTGTTGGTAAGGATGCTGACCTAGTTATACTTGACCCTAAGAGGGAAGTTAAGGTTGAGCCTGAGAGGTTCTCGATCCATAGCGGCTGGACCCCCTTCGAGGGAAAAACCTTCAAGGGCTACATAGAGAAAGTCCTTCTAAGAGGAGAAGTAGTAGTAGAGGACTATGAGATTAAGACCAGAAAAACCGCGGAATATTTGGGCGTGGCTTAGCACTTACGACGGACTAATACTATTCATAAATTCATTAACTGTTAAGATGTTCCTTGGCAAGCCGTAATTCTCTAGCGCCTGAGATAGAAGGGTTACTTGGGGAGGCTTAACGAAGGTCTTCTTGAGGGTCTCTGCGTTGCTGAGTACGTTCTTCGTTGGTCCATCTAGCAGAATCTTTCCCTCAGCCATTGCTATTGTCCTTCTAGCCCATCCAGCGACGATCCACATCTCATGTGTAATAATTATAATTGTATGCCCCATCTCGTTTAACTTCTGTAGGAAGTTCATCACGTCTATGCTTTGAGGCGTGTCTTGGCCCGTAGTTGGCTCATCAACAATGAGCACCTGGGGTCTCATAGCTAGGACCGATGCTATGGCGATTCTCTGTCTCATGCCCTTGCTCATTAAGAATGGATGTTCCTCTAAGATTTCTTCTGGGACTCCTGTTATCCTCATGCTTTCCCTAATTCTCTGCTCTATTTCTTCTTCCTTGACGAGCTTAAATGATAGTAGATTCTTCAGACCGAACTCGAGCTCTTTCCTAATAGTATCATTGAAGATCTGATGGTCTGGATTCTGGAATACGTATCCCACCCTCGCTATAAGATTCGGCGTAGGAGTTACCTTGGTATCCATTCCGAAGACCTTCACTGAGCCAGAGGTAGGCTTATAGATTCCAGCCATAAGCTTTGAGAGCGTTGTTTTACCAGAACCATTCTGCCCGATCAAGGCAACGAACTCGCCCTTCCTAATCTTGATGTCAACACCCCTCAAGGCAACGGTTCCATCTGGATAGACGAAATGCAAGTTCTCGACTTCTATCGCTGCCTCATCACTTATCTGGGCGAGGGGCCGATAACTTTCCACGTCCATCCTATTCGGTTGCAACTTCCTCTCCCTGAATAATTTCACTAAAGCATCTACGGCTTCGTCTAACGTTAGGGTTATGTTTCCGAGAATGTTACGCTTCTTTAGGTATCCTGAAATAGCGCAGACATCTGGAACTCTGACACCATTCTCAATGAGAAAATCGGGGTCTGAGAAGAACTTCTCAGTCGGCTCATCGAGGAGTATCTCTCCATTCTTTAAGAGTATGAATCTATCCGCAATTTTCGCGAGCTCTTCTAAGTGATGCTCAACGACGACTATCGTCTCGACTAATCTCCGACTCTTCATGGAGGTGATGATCTCCATAATTTCCTCCTTACCTATCGGGTCTAGCATTGAAGTAGGCTCGTCAAGAACCATGATCTTCGGATTCATGGATAGCGTAGCAGCCAACGCCGTCCTCTGCTTCTGTCCGCCTGAAAGCTCGACGGGGTCCTTCATTCTCATCTCCGAGAGACGCGTCACATCCAAAGCCCACGTCACTAATTTCCTTACCTCATCCGGTGGAAAGCCTAAGTTCTGAGGGCCGAAAGCCACTTCCTCATCAACTCTCGAGAGGAGGAACTGGGTCTCAGGGTCCTGGAAGGTCATGCCGACGAATGCGCAGAGTGCAGCTACATCTGAAGTTGCAACGTCTAGGCCTAGGACTTTGACGCTTCCCTTCATCACACCTCTCTGAGAATGGGGGATTAGTCCATTAAAGGCGGATATCAGCGATGATTTTCCTGAATCATTCGGGCCAGTTATCACTACAAACTCTCCAGGATTTATCTTAAGATCTATGCCTCTTAGGACCCAGTCTTTAGAATACTCGTACCTCCACCATAGGTCCTCAATCTCAATCACGGGCTCCACGTCGATATCACCTAGACTACATAAATGGATTACTTAGTAATCCGTACAGCCTAGCAATTATTAAGCCTACAAATACTATAACGAGCATGGCTATTATCACAGTGTCCTTTTTTGAGTATCTCCAATAATATCTGCCGACGTAGGTTTCTTCAAGCTTCGCCCTCTCGAGGAACTTTACCTTAAGAGGAGCCTTAAACGCTCTGGCCTCCATTGTTATTCCCGCGTCTATGGCCTTCTTAATCGTGATGGCTACTAGTGGAATTAGATAGTATCCAAAAACGAAGGGCCTCCTCCAGAGAGGCTGCGACTTAATGTCCAGTCCCCTAGCCTTCTGCGCGTCTTGAATCGTGTTGAAGTCCGAGTCGAACATCCCTACGAACCTGAAAGCCATCGTGAGATACGTCCTCGCAACATAAGATATCTTAAGCTTCTCGAAGGCGCTCATCAAGTCTGAAGTCGTAGTTATCGAGAGCCATAGAAGCATCGCGCTAACCAGCGCGAACATCCTAACATAAACCATGACGCCGAACCCTAGCGCCTGGCTATAAACTTCAACGGGGCCTATCGTGGCTATTACTGTCGGAGACGGCCCAGCGACAGACCTTCCAAAGAATATAACCGAGACAAATATGAAGAGGGCCAGCGTCATAAGGACCTTAAAGTATTTCTCAACATGCATAAGCGTAGCCTTGAAGACCCTCATCAGAATTATATTAAAGAAACCGAATGCCGCATTATAGATTGGATTATCTATAATGATTGGATAAGCGTTAAAGAATAATAGGATAAAAATTTTAGTGATAGGGCTCATCTTATTGGCAATTGACGTCGCGGCAACGTATGAAAAAAAAGTTCTATATCTTGGTATTACTTGCTGAGTAGCCACCTATTTACCACCAATCAGGGAAGACGTAGACCCTTGTTCTCTTCACGAAGGGAGTAGCGATCTTGAGTATCAGGCTTCCAAAGACTATTGCTGGCCATGTATTGCCGATGAACCAGCCTGCCCAGAACAGCGGCTGTGCCTCCCAAGTAAATAGTCCCCATAGGACAAAAGCAGTAGTTCCAAGAGTCGCCCCAATTGCATTCTGCAAGATACAACCTATCAGAATCCACGCGAGCCAGTCCTTCCTAGTCTTCAGCTCAGGATTCAACTTGAATCTCCTGAAGACCCAAGCCACAGTCCATGATTGGAAGAAGTTTGCGGGGATTAGGGTTGCCGCCACATACATGGGAATTGCCTCTCCTATTGCGTCAGAGATAATTGGGAAGAGGAACGCAACGATGACTCCCCACATGCCGAACCATATTCCACCTATAGCCTGTAGAGCCATCGCGGGCCAGAACCCTGAGACGTAGCCACCTATCGGCAACGACATGCTGCCATACGCTCCAACAACAATACAGATACCGGTCCAAGCCGCTAAGATGCTTCCCATAGTCGCGCCGGTTCTTTTTGGACGAACTACTTCACTCATGTTTTAATCACCTCAAAATAATTTTCCGTAGTACAAGAATATCAATAGTATGCCGACTATCAGAATTATTATTGATATTGCGAGAAGCGCCGCATTGCTGAGCCCACTCTTCTTTTTTTTATTTTCTACCATCATGACGCTTCGAAAAAAATAGAATTAGGTAATATTTAAATATTACTGAGGTATATATAAAAATTATAATTAAAAACTAAAACTTTGTTTTAATTTATTTCTTAATTTTTGTAAACGAAGGTTATTTATAGAGTTGTTCACTCATGGTTACTGCCATGACCGCTGACTTAACGTAAAGTCCGTTCTCAGCTTGTTCATAAATTACGGAGCGTGGACCATCCATTACTTCGTCCGTCGCTTCTTGACCCCGTAAAACAGGAAGCACGTGAGTTACTATTCCCTTCTTATCCATTAGGTCTACGAGTTCTTGGGTCAGGATCCAGTTCCTATATTTGTTATGGAGCTGTATCTCTTTATCGACTCCGAATTTTGAGGCTCCTACTTTTAGGAGCTCCCAGCTGGCCCAGCTTCTCGGAAAGACTACATGGGCACCATTTATGGCGGCCTTAAGATCCGTGGTCTCTTCGAAGCTTCCACCGCTCTGCTTAGCGTTTTCTTTCGCTGTATTGGCTATCTCTGGGTCAATATTAAACTCCGGTGGACGTGCTACTACGACATCCATTCCGAACCTCGTCATGATGAGTGCCTCTTCCTGAATACTGCATAGCCCTCTTAGCTTTGAGGCATATCCCCACATGATCACGTACTTTTTTCCCTTTACCTCTCCTAGTTTTTCGCGTACTGTCATGAGGTCTTGCATGCCTTGGGTTGGATGAAACGTGCAGCAGGCCATATTAATCACTGGGATATCAGCGTGTCTAGCGTATTCCTCAACTGTGGCCCTTCCAAGTCCATACTTATAATCTATGGCGTCATCCAAGCATCTAATTCCAATTCCATGTCCATATTTCTCATACATCTTGGCGACGTCCTTGACCGCCTCTCCGAAGCCGACCCTAAGAGTCGAGACATCTATGAACGTTGAATGGCCCCCGAGCATACTCGCGCCAGACTCGAATGCTGCCCTAGTCCTAGTTGACGGGGCATAAAATATGGCGAAGAAGCTTTTCCCCTCAAGAAGCTTCGGTAAAAGCTCCTTATTACGGTACTTCACCTTAATCTCCCCTGCCAACTTTAGTGTCGCTTCTATCTCCTCGATACTCCAGTCCTGGCTAGATATCAGGTCACGACCGTAGAGATTGACTCCTAAACTAACCATGCCTAGATAAAAACTCAATCTTATTTATAAGATTTTAAATCAAACATTCACTACAACTTCTTCACAAGACGTTCTGAATCAAGTATAAAAGCGATTGAGAGGTTTTGCATTTTTACGCGTATTTATTCATGCATTAGTGCTTCTCGGAGTGTTTTTTTCTTTATGCCATCTGGTGGATAGTTGTTTCTCGTCGCGTCTATGATTTCTACTTCGGGCCTAATTAATGTGAGCCATGTTAGGAGTCTCTGGGCGTAGCTGAGTTTTTTCTGCTTCGCCCTCATCCAAGACTCCGTCGCTTGTTTTGATTTTTTTGAGCGTTGCCCGACACTGCATGTCAGACACATGCCGATTGTGATTATCTTTTTTGCTCCGAGGCCTGCGGCTATGAATGCTGCCCTGTCGCCGTCAGTGAATCCCCCGAAATTATGTATATGTCCTCTGGGAGGTGTCTGGCAGGTCGCGTCAATCCTACTATCAAATAGGCTCGACAAATTGACGAGTTTTTGAAGGTTGTCTCCATGTGCATGGATGAACATTAATGCGCCTCTGCGCCAAGCTTCTAGCAGCTCACTTAGCTCGCCATCCATATCTGTGACAACTACATCGGGTACTAATCCAGCCTCGAGTAATGCGCCAGTCGCGCTGTCCGCAGAGAAAAGAAGATACTTCTCCCTATGGCCTAGCTTTGAGAGCTCCGCTGCTTCAATATCTATTGAGTCAGACGCACCGGCCAAGACGACTATGCCTCGATTCATGAGGGACTCTCTTAGTGATGGGACGAGACATGGCTTATTCTCCATGTATTGGGCAAGAATCGCGGCCGACTCCTCGTCACGTTCGACGTTATAGCCGAAGTCCTCAGCAATTAATCTATACCAATCTGTCCAGCCCTTTGGCGTCTCATTCATAGACGCATCCTTATCTCGCCGATCGTCGAGTCCAGCTCCGCGGCGAAGTCATGATTATGAATGCTCTCAATGCTCTTAACCACTATTTTGATCTCTGTTCCTGGGTCTAGGTCTGGGAAGTTTTCAGCAATCTTTAGCGCTATGAGGCGAGCTGCATCCTCGACGAAGACTGCGTTCTTGGCCGCGTCTAGCACGACGTATGCCTCGTCGGCCCGCTTTAGCAACTCATAGGTCGGCGAGCTCAGACATGTCCTAGCAATGTCGCCTAGCGATATTAGGTCTAGTGTATCGTCATTGATTAGTCTCACGTTTATCGAGACCAGTGTCCGCTGCATATGTGTAGCCACTGGAAGATCGTCTGAGACATTTCCACTCGTCGCACTAATGATTTTCTTGATCATTCTCTGTGCGCATGGACATGCAGTTATGCCTGAGACAGTAACGCCGACATATCTCCTAGACATTATCTTATCGCCTCTCCTCCATCCCACTGCTCCTGCCCTTATCGGCATCCTCTCGAATGACTCCATCTTTCTGATCGGCGACTTCACAGGCCTATAAAGATCAGCTCTGAATCTTCCCTCGGCCCATCCTGAGTATTCGTGCTTCTCCAACAATTTCTCGACGATGTTTCTCGTAATGTCCTCGAGCTTTGCATGTTCCCAGACCGTGCCCGAGATTACTTCATAGATTGATTCGTAGCTTCTGCTTGCATGTATGCCTCTCCGCTCTGCCGGTAGGTCGACGAAGACGCTGAAGACCGAGTTCTGAAGCACGTATCCATCAGGCCTGCCGATTACTCCGAGTGGTATCCTAACGTTTATCAATCCAACCCTATTAATTCTTAATTTGATGTCAGGAGTCTCCGACTGTAAGTCTGGCAGCTCCTCATACATGCCTATCGATATACTGCGTTATCGATTTAATAAATTGCTTTGACCATCACTAAAATTGTGTTATGGATATATTCTTGTCGTTGTCCTGGGGAATAGACATGCAGCCCTAACGTGTGGTAGGTCAATTATCCATTTGAGTATCCGTTCTATGCCCATGCCGAAGCCTACATGCGGAACCGAGCCAAACCTCCTCAAGTCTATGTACCACTTATAGTCATTCGGGTCTAGCTGGAATTCACGAATACGCTCAATGAGCTCGTCATAATCATGTATCCTCACGCCTCCACCAACAATTTCTCCGTTTCCTCGAGGTGCTAGGAGGTCTGCGCTCAGCGTGACTCTTCTGTCCGTCGGGTCTAATCGGTGATAGAACGCCTTGACTTCTCTTGGGAAGTGTGTGAGGAAGACAGGCCTATCAAACTCTGAGGAAATTATTCTCTCCTCATCTGCACCTATATCGATTCCCCACTCGGCGTCTAGCCCATGCTCGCGAAGTATTCCCAATGCCTCCTCATACTTTATCCTAAAGAACGGCTTCTCGACCTCCTCTGTCCTAATCTTTCTGCCAAGTATCTTGAGCTCCTTCTCAGAGAGCTCCTCTGTCCTAATCACGACGTTGTGGACTAGGTCCTCGACTGTGTTGATGAGTGTTTCTAGGTCCGCGAAGGCTAGCTCTGCTTCTACGTGCCAGAACTCTGTCAGGTGCCTCGTCGTTCTGCTCTTCTCAGCCCTAAAGCTTGGCTGAACGCTGTAGACCTTCTCGAGACTATATATGGCTGCTTCCTGATAGAACTGGACGCTCTGCGTTAAGTATGCCCTGGAGCCAAAGTAGTTGACCTCGAAGAGCGTTGCGCCTCCCTCGACCGCGGCAGTAATTATTGTTGGGCAGTCAACTTCGTAGAACCCCTTAGACCTGAAGTGTTCATGTACTGCGCCTATGAGGTTAGACCTAATCTTTAGGAGGGCAGTTATCTTCGGGCTTCTGATGTAGAGGTGCCTATTGTCGTAGAGGACCTTTGCTCCGACTCCCTTCCTCAGGGGATAATCGTCAAGCGACTCGCCAATGACTTCTAGCTTGGTGCATCTAACCTCTACTCCGCCGGGTGCCCTAGGGTCATGGACAACGTAGCCACGTATCTTGATTGCTGACTCCTTCCTGATGGAGGACGCCTTCTCAAGGGACTCATCATCAGCGATGCCTCCCTTAACTGCGACTTGTACAACTCCGGTAGAGTCTCTAAGGTCGATGAATACGAGTCTTCCATGCCTCCTCCTGTTCCTAACCCATCCCCAGACCTCTACTTCTTCGCCGTCATTGCATTTATGAAGCTCCTCAGCCCGCCTCCTCATCCATCAAGAATGAGATATGCGCCTGTATATTAGGAAGGAGTAGCGAGCATCCCCTGAATCAGGACAATGGATTCTCAGAGTTTAGCTACATGTTTAGGGTAGGCCTGCTCCAAGCGAGGCTGAGAGAGCATGCATAGAATACCTTGCAAGCACTCCGCTGAGATATTTTGGTTTTGGAGGAGACCAGCCGGCCAGCCTCTTATCAATCTCTTCCTTTGAGAGCTCAACCTCAAGCCTTCCGTTTACAGCATCAACACTTACAATATCACCGTCTCTGAGCGCCGCTATTGGTCCACCAGCCGCAGCCTCAGGCGAGACATGCCCAACCATCAGGCCACGCGTGGCTCCCGAGAATCTGCCATCAGTTACGAGTGCTACGCGGTCTCCGAGTCCCTGACCCACAAGTGCCGCCGTGACTGCTAGCATCTCCCGCATTCCTGGCCCGCCTCTCGGCCCCTCATACCTAATCACGACTACGTCGCCGGCATCAATTTCTTTCTGCATTACTGCTCTAAACGCGTCTTCCTCAGAGTCGTAGATTTTAGCGGGTCCCCTATGGATAAGGTTCTTCACTCCGCTAATCTTTGCTACTGCTCCGTCCGGTGCCAAGTTTCCTCTAAGAATCACGATGCTTCCACGCTTCATTATCGGCTCGGTGAGGCTTCTCACAATGTCCCCCGCGTCTTGTAGGAATGGCTTATACTCCCTCAAGTTTTCTGCAACAGTCTTACCAGTAACTGTTACTGCGTCTCCATTAATGAGTCCAGCCTCGAGCAGTTTCTTCATTACTAGTGGTAAGCCCCCAACCCTGTCAAGGTCCTCGACTGGATACTTCCCGCCAGGAATGAGGTCGACGAAGTATGGCGTCCTCCTACTTATCCTGTCGAAGTCGTCAAGCGTAAGGCTTACGCCTGCTTCTCTTGCAATTGCTAATAGATGCAGGACCGCGTTGGTTGAGCCACCCATCGCCGCGTCCACAGCAATCGCATTTTCAAATGCCTCGAAACTCATAATCTCTCTCGGCCTTAGCTCCGTCTCTATCAGCTCCATGACTTTTATTCCAGTCTTGATAGCGGCCTCGAGTCTCCTCGAGTCTACTGCAGGAATTGTTGATGCACCTGGAATCATTAGCCCCATGGCCTCTGCTAGTATCGCCATCGTGTTCGCTGTGTAGAGTCCTGCACACGAGCCTGGGCCTGGACATGCATTTCTCTCAATCGTTCTGAGCTCTTCAAGTGTTATTCTTCCGGCGGAGTATTGTCCGACTGCCTCGAAGACCTCTCCGGTACTGAGTCTCCTACTACCGAGTCTTCCCATGCACATGGGCCCACCGTTTAGGAAGATTGATGGAAGGTTGAGTCTCGCCATCGCCATCAACATTCCCGGCTCAATCTTGTCGCAGCTCGCTAGTCCTACGAAGGCATCGAAGCTATGTGCCTGCATCATTATCTCTATGCTGTCTGCGACGATTTCTCGACTGACTAGGCTGAACTTCATTCCTTCATGACCCATTGCAAGTCCATCACAGACCGCTATCGTGTTGAATTCTAGTGGTGTCCCATTGCTGGCCTCTATGCCCATCTTAACCTTCTCTGCGACTCTATCGAGATGTACATGTCCAGGTACAACCTCGTTCCAAGAATTCGCTATCGCTACTAAAGGCTTTTCGAAGTCGCTGTCTGTCAGACCTATTGCCCTGAGAAGTGCCCTGTGAGGAGTACGTTGAATTCCCTCTAGGATTACGGAGCTTCTATACTTCCTAGTCATCTTAGACATTCTCAATGATTGGTACAAATTAAGTCTTTATGAGATATCCAATTTTTTAGCTTGTAAGCTGGACGATCTTTATGTTATGAATTGGTTTATCGAGAAGCCCATAGGTAAGGATAAGCGTGTCGCCTTTCTTTACGAGGTCGTATTCCCTCAATTTCTTTTCTAGTTCTTCGAGCCCCTCATCATACTCGTCTGAATCCACATGAATCGGCTCGACTCCCCACTGTATCATTAATCTTCTTAAAGTTTTAGAATCATTAGTGGCAGCGAAGACTTGAGCTCGCGGCTTAAATCTTGAGATTCTCCTAGCAGTGTTGCCTCGCTTTGTATAGATGCCGATCTTTGCGTTTAGCGTCTCGGCGAGCTCGACTACTCCTAGGGCAAACCTATCAACAGTATAGATATGAGCAAAGTTACGACTAATCTTGACTTCTCCTTCATACGTCTCTATGATTCGTCTCAGCCAATTCACTGCATCTACAGGATAATTACCGATTGCCGTCTCGCCGGTCAGCATCAATACGTCAACTCCATCAGCTACGCAGCTCATGACGTCTACTATCTCGCTCCTTGAAGGTATCGGTTCAGATATCATGGAGCCCAACAGCTGGGTCGCCACAATTACTGGTCTCCCAATCGACATGGCAGTTTTTATTATTTTTTCCTGTAGACGTGGTACTTCCTCAAGTGGGAATTGCATTCCTAGGTCGCCGCGAGCCACGAGCACTGCGTCTGCAGTCCTAGCTATTTCTTCTACATTAGTTACGGCAGATATCGTCTCTATTTTTGCTATTAGGCCCATTTCTATTCCTGAATCTATTAGGAATTCTTTGACTGCATCTATATCTCTAGGAGAAGTTATAAAGCTTAGGCCGAGATAATCAGCGCCAAGCCTCACCGCATCCATTATTTGGTCTTTACAGTGCGCAAGATAGTCCGGTATGGCTATCTCTTTATTTCTGATAACGAGTGATTTACCTCTCACAATATTCATTTTGTTTAGTGACTTTACAAGAATTTTATCGTCTTCTTTCTTAAGAACCTTCATTAAACCGCGTCCATCATCAGTGACGAGTAGGTCATCTTCTAAAACCGACTCGAAGAACTCCCGATTATCGATTGAAGGAGAGTCATCACTGGGCTCATCAGACATCGTTATGTAAAAGCTCTGGCCAGCTATGTATGATTTAGGAACTGTCGGAGCTGTGAAGCGAATAGACCTGCCTTTGAGGTCAGCAATCAATACGCAATCAGTCTTAATCATTCTTGAGGCTTCTCTGAGATTTTCCGTCCAGGTCCTCCAGGTCTCTATCTCTCCATGACTAAAGTTAATCCTAAATATCTTGCAGCCTGACTGTATTAGTGCTCTTATCGATTCTTTGTCTCCTGACGATGGTCCGAGCGTGCATGCAATCTTAGTCCTCAAATCCAAAAAGAAATATGCATACTAACAATTAGCTATTTTCTCAGCTGAGGAACAGCCATAACCAGCTAGGTTACAGGAGCGCCCACATCAATTACTGATTCAGGAGCTATCGGCACAATCTTATCGTCGCTAGCAACGGCAGCAAGAATCATACAGTCAGAAAGTAATCCGCGCATCTTTCTAGGCTTAAGATTCACGACGAAGACATACTCCTTGTCTAGGAAATGTTCAGGACTGTATAGATGTCCCAGTCCGGTGATTGCCTGTTTCTTGAAATCCCTGAAATCCACCTCAAGCCTAATTAGTCTATCAGTTCCAGGCACTCTTTCAGCCTTGACAACTTTTCCTACGCGCATCTCGATACGCTTAAACTCCGAGATATCTATCTCTGAGAACTCGACCACCCCAAATAACATGAATCCTGCAGTATTTGTAATTAACTCATGTAGCCGTAAACATGAGTAGAATCGTTCTAGAATCAATAAGTATAAAGTCAACTAGTTATAGTTATAAGCGAAGAGAAATGGCGGCGAAAAAAGCCAAGAAGTCAAAGGCCAAGAAGTCAAAGAGCAAGTCTAGTAAACGTGTATGTTAGTCTGCTAGGATCTCCAAGAAAATAGCGGCTCATGCCTACGACTAGCTTTGGCTGTCTCTTCACTAAGCATGCCTGCGACAATGGCGGCTAAAATTGGAAAAGCAAAAAGTGCAGGTATCTCTAACGGCCTAAGGTAAAACATCATCGTGTATATTTTATCGAGCTCAAGCATCCATGCACTATTACGAAAGAGTGTGGGAATTAGCTGAAGCCCAATAAGCTGCCAACCAATAAATATGAAGGAAGAGCCGATAAAGGAAGACGCAATGGCGGCTCCGGGACTCCTGCTAAGTAGTCCAGCAATGGCACCAGCAGCAATAAGAATAATGACTGGCCAGAATCCTGAGCCTGAGCTAAGCGTAAATGTGCCGCCATCTATGACTATGCCCTCACCTAAGAGGCTAGAGATAGGAGTAAGAAAGTACGTCAGGGCCTTAAATATCTCTCCAACGACTGCCAACTGGACATCATGTACGGGCAGCTGAGTACCAGCAGATAGATATGAGCCTGTAGCAATAATTATCGCGATGAATGTAACTGAACCCCTAATGATCCCACTCATCCATCATCGGCATGAAGCTCCCTCCTAATATTTTAGACAGTGTATATGAGGTTTTTAAAATCTCGTAGAATGGCCTATGTATTGCTTAGAATAATATTCTGCTAAATTGTCGGTGACTTAATGTATTTTGAAGGGTCGACTGGCTTCTTCTTCCTCGGAGAGTTTCTTAACAATATGCCACAGTATGGACATCTGACGCTGTCAGTTAAATGATATGTACGGCATCTACTACAATACTTATAGCCAGCGGCATAGCTTCTCCTAGCCGAGATCTTCTGTACTAGGATTTGCTTGGTTGACATTTACTTATCACCTCTTTACAGTTATTAATTCCCTTCTACTTGATATAAGCATTATGCATAAATAGTATATACGTAGCATATATTTTCAGAATTAGGATGCATGTAAGAAGACTTCAGAGGCTTGGGACAACAACCATAGTCGTGTCCCTTCCTCGGAAATGGGTGAAGGATAAAGGACTGAAGCAAGGCGACGTAGTATACTTAGAGGAAGGAATAGACAGCATAGTACTTCACACATCGAATAAGGCCCAGCAGACATATAAAATCACGATAAACGCCGAGCTAGAGCCAAATCCAGAAACTTTGGCCAGACTAGTGACTGCGAGCTACCTACAAGGATACGACGAAGTAAGAATCATCTCTCAGACCGGGCTACTGCTTGAGCAAGTGGAGGAGATACAGGCAGTAGTTGAGCGCCTCCCAGGATTTGAAGTCCTAGAACAGACACCAAACCAACTAGTAATACAGGGAATAGTCGATCCGGCAAAATTTACAGTCGACTCAATCATGAAGAGAATGCAAGTAATGGTCTCCTCAATGATTAACGCCTCGATAGATGCCGTTATAGAGGGAATGCCCGAGAAGGCAGCGGAGGTATCTAGAGTTGAGAGCAAGCTCGATGAGCTCTATTTCCTCGTCGTGAGGCAGCTCCTACTCTCAGTAAGAAATCCAAGCCTAGCCAAGATTATTGGAATAGACTCGGTTCCCGCCGTGACTGGTTATAGACTGGTCTCCAAGGCAATCGAAGAAATAGGTGACTATGCATTAGCAATATCAAAGGAAAGCCTGAACATAAAGCGGAGAGGAAGAGGCATAGAGAAAGAAATACTTACACAGATAATGACGATAGGCGAGGAAGTCTCAACAATATTCGGCAGGGCTGTAAATGCATTCTTGACGCTTGACATCAAGTTGATAAACTCTGTCTTTCAACAGATACCGCCATTGGCTGAAAGAATAGTTAAGCTCGAGTCAGACATGCTTGAGAAGATCAAGGACCCTCAGATACTAATATCCCTCAGATTAGTTATGCGATACATTTCCGGCATAATTGACCAGTGCAGAATCATAGCCGAGGTCGCTGTAAACAAGTTCGTCAGGATAGACTCGAAGATCTGCATAACCGAAGTCTCATAGATTCTACCACTATGCCTGAAGCTATGCTTAGAATCGTCGAGAAGATAATCATTACTGAGGGTCCATAATGGTCTGCAATTATTCCGGCAAATACTGGCGTGATGAGGAAGCCGATGCCTATGTTGAACTCATACTTACTTATGAAGTATGCCGGGTCTCCGCTGAGATTATTCGTCATGTATAGATATGTTAGGGAGTAATAGAGACTTACAAGCGCTCCAAGCATGATTAATGATATGGGGAGAAATATTTTTTCATCCAAGTTGTAGAGCAGGATGAGTGGGAAGACCGATGCAAAGGACATTAATGATATATTTCTTAGGGAGGGCCTTATCTTACCCCTAGCGACTGATAAGAATCCAAGCAGCCTAGAAAACGAGAAGAGAGAGTATGAATATCCGATAAAGGAGGTCTCGTATCCAGCTCCTTTTGCTATGCCTGGAAGGACTGAGACAATTATCGCTACCATTCCTGAAAATATGCAGGTAGAGGTGAAGAATGGTTGAGAAGTCTTATTCTCCTTTACACCTCTTTCTTTTGCTCCTGTGCTTATCTCAGCCTTAAACCAGAACAATGAGAAAAATGATACTAGTGATAATGCGAGTAACAAAACGAAAGTGTGCTGAATACCTATTGTATCTGCTAAGTAGCCGGATAAGGATGGTCCGACGAGATATCCACTAGACCATGAGGCGCCAATGAATCCATAAATCTTTGCCCTCTCATCTGGACTATAGAGCTTCGTAATTATTATCTCCACGATGATGATGTAGAGAGCTAATGAGGCTCCGAGAATGATCTGAGCGACGTATATTGCAGGCAAGTCATTCGATAATATGAGTATCAGTATTGCGGTGCAAAGTATTAGCGCTGATGATGAGTATTGACGGGTATTCCTTAGCCTAGAGTAGAGTGGATATGAGAAGGCTATCAAGACGTAGAGAACGGACGTGAGTGTACCTCCCAGACCAATCTCAGTCCCACCATATCCGAGCAACTTGATGTATACTGGTACTAAGTAGGTGAGCCCAGAAATGACTATTCCTCCAATGATTACACCAGTGTAGAGAGGCCTAGGAGAGACTGAATGTCTATCCTGCAATGGATTCTCTGAGCTGTTCAATTAGACCTATACTGTCCACTATGAGCTATGATATTTATTCTATTCATTGCTGATTTCTGATGCATAGTTTTACTGCTCTTTTGAATATATTGTTAATCATGGATTGTGTGAGTCTTCCTGTCTGAGTGTTCTGCCGGCTAGGATGATAGGAGCAGAGTAGATGAATGATGCGTAGGTCGCCAGTTCTCTTGAAGAGGTATCCTGAACCATGCCTAAATTTGAGAGGTGTTTTTCCGGAAATATATCCATAGTCCTTCATGAGTCTTATACATGTCCTGAAGGCAATTGAGCCGAGAGCCACTATCACTTTGACATTTTTCATCAGCCTAAACTCCTCAGAGAGATATTGATAGCAGTTCTCAAATTCATTCTTAGTTGGCTTATTTCCCGGCGGTGCGCATCTTACGGATGCGGTTAGATAACAGTTATGCAGCATGAGTCCATCATCAATGTTGACCGAGTAGGGATGGTTTGCTAATCCTGCTGAGTACAGTGCACGCATAAGCGTGTTAGCCGACCCGTCGCCTGTGAACATTCTGCCGGTCCTGTTGCCGCCATGAGCCGCAGGTGCGAGACCGACAACGAGTACTTCTGCATTTGGGTCTCCGAATCCTGGTAAAGGCTTGGACCAATAACGTTGTCCAGCATATCTCCTCGGCGGATTGGTAGAGACTCTTACTCTATGCTTGACTAAGCGTGGACAGAGTCTGCATTCAATTAGAACCTTATTCAGCTCCTCTAGTGTGTTTGGGCTATTCATGCCTAGAAGAAATTTTGAGAAATGGATTATAGAGCTTCTCTATTCCCAGCCTAGTAGATTCTCCGTGTCCAGGCAAGACCTTAGTCTCATCGTTCAATGGATAGATTTTTTCTTTCAGGCTCCTCAAGAGTTGCTTATAATCTCCGCCGTAGAAGTCAGTTCTCCCAACAGAGCCTGCAAAAAGCGTGTCTCCTGAGAATAATACATCATCAACGAGGAGACAGATGCTTCCTGGACTGTGGCCTGGAGTATGCAGAATCTTAACGCTCCATCCACCCAATAATAATGGCTCTCCTTCATCGAGGTATTCATCGGGCGTCGGTGGGTCAAATCTCACGCCAAGCCACTCGAATGCATGTCTAGGAGCTTCCTCAAGAATGGGCTTATCGTCTCTATGCATGAGAAACTTCACCTCAAGGGCGTCTCTTAAATCCTCTACGGCCAATACGTGGTCGAAGTGTCCATGAGTCGCTATAATTGCCTTTACTGATAATCCAGGCTCTAGCATTCCGAGAATCTTGGCGGGCTCGTCTCCTGGATCAATTATTATTGATTCGCCAGTATATCCATCTATCAGTAAGTAGGAGTTTGTTAATAGTTCTCCGACGACTTGCGTCTTGACTCGTATCATTTAGCAAATAGCCCTATGTCTCAGCTCAATAATAATCTGTCTCATCTCCTCAATAGATAGTTGGTTCGGCTAACTCCTTAATTATTTCTGAGATTTTCCCCTCGGCCAGCTTGACAAACTCAACGGGCCTCAACGCTCCCAGCTCAGAGACATACGCTGTAAAGAAACTTGGAGATGTGGCTTCAAAGAGCCTGTAGCTGAGTCTGAAATTGTCCTGAAAATGCGTGGTATACTCTGGTCTCCACACACCGAGTCGATCAAGCTTAAATGAATCAACAATGCTTATCACTGGTTTTTTCCCATCTGAAACTAGTGCTGCGAGAAGTGTACCAGACCTGTTTATGAGTGTACCGTCTCTAAGAACGGCGTCGGATCCGACAAGAACAGCATCAGACTGCTCAACCGCCTCGGCCAGCGCTGCGTCTGGATACACATGCACCTCAATTCCTAGGCTTCTTAGTCTTTCACCAGTCTTTAAACCATCAAGCAGTGGCCATCCGGCAGTCAAGTAGACAGCAACATTCCTAAGTCCTGACAGAGTCTTAAAGACTTGGGAGCTATAGCTCAATGTAAATATCCTACTGATGCCTTCTAACTCTCTTACAGCGTTCGAGACAGCGGCAGAGAGAGTATCAGCATAAATCTCTAAGAGCCTACTGCTCATCTTGGTCAAAATTTTTACGGATGGCTGAAGCTGCAACACAGCTTCACGCATTACTGAGAGCAGATTGATTTGAAGAATCATTGACGACCTCTCTAAGGCTATGCTGAGCATCGATTCCAGCAGCTCGGCCGGTCTTATCTCTAAATCAGGACCTATCTCGTCGCGTATTAGTCTAAGCAATTTGAGGCCTATCTCAGATGAGCCTGACTCGCGGTCAAGTATTATCTCTCTCAGCCTAGACAATAAGTCAGTCATTCTTCTCATTAGGTATCAATAGAATCTTGCCGAAATGCTTATTTGACTCTAATCTCCGATGCGCCTCTGATGCTTGGCTAAGCTTAAACTCGCTGTCTATGACTACTTTTAATCTCCGCTTAGATACAAGGTCAAGTATCTTCATGAGTTCTGCCTTTGTCCCCAAGCCTGACCCCACTATTCTCTGCCTCTTCCTGTATAGTTCTCTTATATTTATCGAGACGTCCTGCCCAGTCGTGGCTCCAACAGTCACGAGCGTTCCAGCTGGAGCGAGGACTTTCAGGGCGGTAGGCCAGAAATTTGTGCCCGCATGCTCAAGAACAATATCTACTCCTTTATTATCTGTCGCACGCATTACTTCGTCATAGACATTACTCTTCAGACGGTTGATTACTAAGTCTGCTCCTATCTGATGTGCCTTCTCGGCCTTCGAGTCGTCGCTAACAGTAGTGATTACGTACGCGCCGCAGAGCTTTGCTATCTGTATCGCTGCATAGCCAACTCCGCTTCCTCCACCGACGATGAGGACAGTCATTCCTGCACTTATGCTGGCAGAAGAGACAAGCGCTCCCCACGCAGTCGTGAAGTTAACGGGAATAGCTGCAGCCTCCTTCATCGTCAACGTCTTAGGAATCTTCAGCAGGCTCTTAGATGGAACTACCGCCTTCTCGGCGTATCCGCCCCAAACATTCTGACCAATCCTCCTCATGTTTTGGCAGAGATTTTCTCTTCCAGAGACGCAATAGATGCATCTGCCGCATCCAATCTCTGGATATACGACTACTCTATCACCTATGGAGAATGACTCGTCGGTTGTCTCTTCCACGATGCCTGCTATGTCGCATCCAATCACTGCTGGCAGGGCAACCTTGTACAGTCCCGTTCTTATCCATACGTCTATCCTGTTAACGCCAGTAGCCTTAACACGTACGGCGACCTCGCCTGGGCCGGGCTTTGGGTCAGGCAAATCCTTATATACAAAGACTTCTGGACCGCCGACAGACTCTATTACTGCCGCCTTCATAAATGAAGAATAGCTATCCATGTGTTATTAAATTTTGTAGCTTGAGCTTGACGTATCATTACTTAGGTAATTTATGGTAAGAAAATAGTTAAATTGAATGTTTTACTACTAAACACGAGGGTGTATGAATTGAAGACGACATTATCCGTGATTAAGGCAGACGTCGGCAGCGTGGCGGGACACTATAAACCACACGAGGAGATGCTGAGACTCGCTAGGAGGAGGCTAAGCGAGGCAAAAGAAACAGGAATCATCAACAGTGGATACGTACAGTCAGTCGGAGACGACATACTACTAATAATGACGCACTCAAAGGGCGAGAATAGCCCAGACATACATGGACTCGCATGGAGCATCTTCAATGAAGTAACCGAGAAGGTAGCCAAACCCCTCAAGCTATACGCAGCTGGACAGGACCTACTAAGCAATGCCTTCAGCGGAACAGTAAAGGGACTGGGACCAGGCGTGGCCGAGCTCGAGTTTGAGGAGAGAAAGTCAGACCCAGTCGTAGTATTCGCCGCAGACAAGACGGAGCCAGGCGCCTGGAACCTCCCTCTATACAGAATCTTCGCCTCTCCAGACAATACAGCTGGACTAGTCATCGACCCAATACTGCATAAGGGCTTCGTCTTCCAAGTGCTCGACCTACATGAAAATAAGATGGTTGACCTCAAGATGCCTGACGAGCTATACATGCTACTAGCACTGATAGGAACGCCGGGGCGCTACGTGATAAACAGGATATGGAGAGTACATGACGGAGAGCCTGCAGCAGCGACTAGCACTACGCGGCTAAGCCTAATTGCTGGAAAATATGTCGGTAAAGACGACCCAGTCATGATTGTTAGGGCCCAGGCCGGTTTCCCCGCAATAGGAGAAATACTCAGCGCTTTTACGCCCCCAATAATCGTCAATGGATGGATGAGGGGCTCGCATAGGGGACCATTAATGCCAGTATCCTTCAAGGAGGGACACAACGTCGTATCATACTTCGACGGCCCACCAAGAGTCATAGCAATGGGATGGCAGATAAGCAATGGCAGACTCATAGGCGTAGATGGCGAGGAGCCCGCAGACCTCTTCGCAGACCCATTCTGGGACTACACAAGAATGAAGTGCGCTGAACTCGCAATATATCTGAGAAGCATGGGAGAATTCGAACCGGCCCGTCTCGGAGAAGAAGAGATGGAATACACAACGCTCCCCTCAATACTAGAATCGTTAAAGGATAGATTCAAGAAAATATAATAAATATTTTATTTTATAAAATCATAAATACATATTTAGTGATTTGTCGATTCGGCGTCTATATCTAGAAGTCTTCTTTGATTATTGTTTTTCTGTTGTTTGCTTTGCATCTTTCAACTGCTTTCTCTATTGCTTGCCTAACTAGCGCGTCTAGTCCTTGTAATGCATCACTGCTGAGCCTTATGCCCTCTGGAAGCAGCTCCCTGACCTTTGACTCTACTATAACCAGTTCTCGGGGCATTTCTATTCATTCCTACTTATAAATAGGGGTTTTTTAGGTTTTCCTGGGTTTTTCTGGCGAATAGCGCGAAGTATTACTAAAGTATTACTTCTACGACACTAACTATAAACGAAGCTCTGAGCATCGAGACATCTCGACCACTTTACAATCAATGCCTGCTTCCTGTACAAGTTTATTGAAGAGTGAAGGCTTCTCAGAATGTATTGGTAATATTTTTTTGGGCGTTGTCTTCCTCAGAATGTCTATAAGTTCTGTCCTTCCAGCGTGTCCAGAGGCATGGACCTGAATACTACTCATTCCTAGAACTCTTAACCAATTCTCAACTCTCTGCTTATCTATCTCCTGCTCCTCGTTGTGCGGCTCACTTGAAGAGTAAACAAAAACAGACCCCTCAGAAGGCTTAACAAAGATGAGGTCGAATACATCGTCCGGAGAATTCATCACCATGACGTAGCGATTCTGCCGTCTCGATAGGTCTACGTCAAAGATTGGGTCAGCGCCTTTTTCTCGTAATTGATTAACATAGTTCCGCTCCCATCTATCATAGTTCCTATCTAGCTCTAAGCTTCCACTTCCCTTTCTCTCGATATATGCTACGACGTTTCCTGCTCCCGGTAATAGTTCTTTTGGAAGCATTCCTAACTCATAGAAGACCTCGAGCATCGCCGCCATCCTCAGAGGAACTGCAGTTATCCTTGAACATTTCATTGCTGCATTCGCTATCGAGATAAACCTGTCATAATCGGTTATCCCTGTAAGGACAACCACCAATCCATGCTGAGCTCTTTGGAAGATCTCTACCAGCCTGAGGAATACATCGTGTTCAGTAATGTCATTTGACTCTTCAATTCTCGTCCCCTCTAGCATTAAGGTCTGTGCGCCTTCGTGCTGAATCCTTTCTGTAAACTCATGAGTAAAATGACTCTTGGGGCCGTGTAGTCTGAGGTCGCCCGAATATGCTATACTTCCCTCCGGTGTATGAATGACAAAGCCATAAGAACCAGGAACAGAATGGTCCACATGTATAGGAATAATTCTAATGGAGCTGATGTTTAGACTCATTCCTGTCCTAAACCTCTCCACTTTTCTTTCACGGTCTAAAAAGACTCGGTCCTCAACGGTCTTAGCAGATTTCGTTAACTCTCGTGTCAATGTAATCTTAAAAGTGCTCTCACCCATAAATATTGGCAGTTCATCTTTCAGCAATGATAGATGCCCATAATGGTCCATGTGCGGATGACTGATAATTACTCCAAGCGTGTTGAGTCGAATAGATGATTGAAGAATCTCCTTGGACAGTCCTAGAGGATCGAACAGGTTATCATCATAAATATCTGAGATTGCTGGTATCACTCCACACCTTAGGAGCGAGGCTAAAAAGGCGTATTTCTTTGGACGAATGAATCCACCGAAGTATTCACGTTTAGTAGCGTAACTTATGCCGAAGTCGATGAATAGTCCCTCGTCCCTAGCCTCTACGTAGAATTTGTTTCCACCAATCTCGTTAACGCCACCGAATGGTATCACTCTCAATTTTACCGCTCCTAACTAGTGCATCCGTAGTTATTTTTCTTATATTCTCCTGTACTTCCAGGACGCTTCTCTCACCATCTACGACTAGCATTAATCCGTCCCTGCATAATTTTAGATACTCTTCTCTGATCTTTCTCAGCATCTCGAGCCTCTCATACTTAGTTCTCTTGCTAAGTTTTCTTCTTTTTAGGCGGGTAAGTCCTACCTCTGGAGACACGTCGATAAATATTGCGACGCCGGCCATTGGTATCCATTTATTTATGGTCCGCACCCAATCTGCATCCCCAGTCAACGCTCCCTGATAAGCTATTGAAGAGTAGACATATCTATCAGCGACTACTACGCCTCCCTTACCGAGTCTAGGCTCGATGTAGCCATAATAATGTTCAATCCTATCAGCAGCGAATAAAAGAGCGTCAATTCTATGGTCAGAATCTTTTTTCCTAATTAGCTTCTTAATCAATTTCCCAAGAATACCATTCGTAGGCTCAGACGTATAATATGCATTTACTCCAATTTTCCTGAGCCATTTAACGAGCATTTTCGCCTGAGTCGTCTTTCCAGCACCGTCAATACCTTCAATAGCTACTAACAATCCATGAATTTGAGATAATAACTGAAATAATAGACTTGCTTTTACCAAGGCGTTTTGTGTGCTCTTTATAAATCGCTTCTATTTAATAATCAATGTAGAAACATGGCTGAATCAAGGCCGAGTAGAGCCCTAGTCCTTCCCGGAGACAAGTTATGCATAATTGAGGAATTCATACCGAAACATGGAGCTAAAGCCCTCCAGACGGGAGACGTAGTAGCGACCGTGATTGGCCAACCAGAATACTTTCATAAAAAACACGAGGTCTCAGTAAAACCTCTGAAAGATGTCGAAAAGCTAAGAGTTGGAGACATAGTGCTATGCGAAGTTAGAGACGCACAGGAAAAACTAGCAGGATGCAGCATAATAGCCAAAAATGGTAAGAGGCTTAAGAATGAATGGAGCGGAGCAATTCTACAGACACCCACGCCTCTGACGATAGGAGACATAGTCGTGGCTAAGATAATAGATGAGGTCGCTGGAACATACACATTAACCATAAACGAGCGAGGACTAGGAATCGTAATGGCATTCTGCGATAAATGTGGATACCAGCTTAGACAGGGTAGGAGTGGACTCATCTGCAGCCGATGCAGAAAGACTTATAGAAAAAAGATAGTTCCATACTATGGAAACATAAATAAGATAGCTGAGATGTTTGGGCTACAATCAGCAGCATCATTGGTGAGAAGTAATGGAGGTTAAAATAATAGCAAAGGGTCCAAATTACATCGAGCTCGAAGTCGCTGGAATAGATTTCGGAGTAATGGGAAGCCTACAAGAAATTCTGAACAACTACAGTGAGGTAGAGTATGCCGGCGCAAACTTAACACATCCATTACTAGGCAAGATTCGTTTCGTAGTTAGGACGAAGGACAATGCAAATCCCGAAGAAGTTTTAGCAAAAGGATTAACTGAGCTCACACGAACTGCCAAAAACTTGAGGGACACTATCGATAACCTACTAAAAACCGTCTAAAAACTTATCTAGAGTGATGTCTCACTCTGGTCATAAAAAGGTTTAATTCCGAGTTAATTCCTAGTCAGTCAGAGAGAGTAGAAGCGCCTTGGCGATGGAATTCTGTCCAAACTGTGGAAGCATACTCACATTGGCTAAGAAGTCGAAAAAGACAATTCTAATCTGTAAGAAATGCGGCTACGTAAAACAGACAGCAGAACTAGTCATAACAGTAAAGTCAAACAAAAAGGAGAAAAAATCAGTAGTAATGGTTGATGAAGACGAGGAGACAAATATACATCCTAAAACAACAGATGTGCAGTGTCCATCCTGTGGTAACAGAGAGGCATACTGGTGGAGTGTTCAGACAAGGTCTGCAGACGAGCCAATGACCCAGTTCTTCAGATGTACAAAATGTGGACACACTTGGAGAGAATACGCATAGGTTACTCAGACTTATCATAAATTAATAGCGCGACTCTCTTACATCCAGGAGTAACTGATAACTTTTCCCAAACTTCTTTCAAAGTGACGAGGGTAAACACCCCTGAGACATGCGTCTTATGTCGCTCAAGCGTCTTAAGAACTTCCCTCAGAGGACTCATGCTCAAGATAAACGATGTAAATATGACAATGCTTGAATTCTTCTTGACTAAATCTAGAGGAAACCAGAGTCTTTCAGTTCTACGAGTTTCAGCAGACCTGTATGAAACCTCTAGGTAATCATCATCGTGCCAGATAGGCCGATCAAGCGCAAAGAAAAGGCTCCCACCAATAAGCGAGGAGAAACAAGAAGCAAGAGGAATACTCGGAATATCCAGTGAAAGAGAAGAATTTACTCGAGTACCCATAAAGACATTTAACGCATAGGATGCCAAGATCTTAAGAGTCTGGGCGTCATGCGAGATATGGACTCCCTGCTCAACGTCTAAATCATCCCCAAAATACTCCTCAACAATTTTTTTAGGATTAACTATCTCGAAGCTCTTCTCCAGAATTTTTCGAGCGTTTTTTGCCCTTGGCAGGGTCTTACCCGTGACGTATCTAGAAAGCGTTGAAGGAGAGATAGACATAATCGAAGAGAGCCTACGATAATCATAATGCATTTTCAAGTATCTTAAAACATCGACTGCAGCCTGCGTTAAGCCAACATTAAGAGACAATCCACGCCTGCTCATCGATTCACCTCTAAATAACTACTAGGGGCTCTATAATTGAAGTATAAAGGTTTTACCCAAAAAAGAACAAAAAATAATACTCGAAATAGTAACAGTCACAAGTATCGACATGATAACGCTTTAATATGCAGAGTGAAGAGAAATGCATAGGGCCCGTGGCCTAGCTTGGATAAGGCGCCGGCCTGCGGAGCCGGAGAACGCGGGTTCAAGTCCCGCCGGGCCCGTAAAAATCTTCTTCTACAATATTTGGTTTAGTATATTTTATATTCATTTCGATAATAAGAATATTGATTAAATGCAGATACGTCTTATGAACTCTGAATATACATTTATAGCGTCGTATATTTGTTTTATTTCGATGTATTCATTCGGTCCATGAATGTTGTTTTCTACTTTTCCTGGGCCGAGGATTATTGTTGGTATTTCAATTCGTTGATAGATTGGGCCCTCAGTGCCGTATGGTGCCACTTCTGATTTATGCCCCAAAATTTCTTCAGCAATTAGTACGAGTTGATGATTTTTAGGTATGTTTAATGCTTCGTAGTTAAATTTGATCTCAATTGATGCATTGTAGCTGGGCTCTAAGTTCTTAATCTTATCAACTATCTTATTAAGCTCCGCCATGATTTGTCTATCACTATGTAGCGGGATTCGTCTACAATCAACTATTATCTGGCATTTCTCGGGAATTACGTTTTCTTTCGTGCCTCCATTTATCATTGTTGTTGAGATGACTGTTGTTCCTAGGTCTGGGTCAATTATTTCTTTCAGCCTGTTTCTCAGTTCAGCTATCTCGAGGATGAATCTTGACGCGTTCTCTATTGCGTTGATTCCGAGTTCTGGACGGCTTGAATGGGCGCTTTTACCATGAAAAGTAATCCTGAAGGTTGTGCCTCCTTTATGCGCCCTCACGACTCTGAGATTGGTAGGCTCACCGATTATGCCGTACATTGCGTCGCGTTCCTTAATTTTTCCATCACTTATCAATGCCTCGAGGCCATCACAACCAATCTCCTCTCCAGCAGTAGCTACAAATATTATTCCCCGTCTAAGCTTTTTGTCCTTATAGTTCTCGATGGCTTTTACAAGTGCCGCTACTGCTGATTTCATATCGGATGCTCCACGGCCGTATAGCTTGTCTCCAACTATCTTCGGCTCAAATGGTGGATTTTCCCACAGTGAGTGGTCTCCTGCTGGGACGACGTCTATGTGTCCTGAGAGCAGTAGTCCTGCCTGTCCCTTAGGCCCAACCCTGACCAATAGATTAGCCCTGTTCTCAGCAAATCTATGAAGAACAACCTCACATTCTTCTAGCCTTAAATCGAGGAAGTAGTCGCGGAGAAACGCTGCACATGCTTCTTCGTTTCCGGGCGGTACTTCGGTGTTAAATCTAATAAGTTCAGCTGCAAGCTCTTCAGCATTCATAAAAGTAGTAATTGGGTAGGCATATTTATGTATAAACAAGTTTATCAAAATGTTTTTTAATGAATTCTTCATTCAATTACATGATGGCTTCTAATAGGTTTTTAAGGTCTATGGAACTTTTCGAGATTGCGAATGAGTATGTTGTAGGTGGTGTCCATTCTAATTTTAGGTATAGGGAGCCTCATCCCATTTATTTCAGTAAGGCTAAGGGCTCAAGGCTATGGGATGCTGATGGGAACGAGTATATTGACTGTGTAATCAACATGGGTGCATGCATACTTGGACATGGGTATCCAAAGATAGTGGATGCAGTTAAGAAAGCACTTGATAATGGATTAACGGTCGGTCTAGAGCCAGACATAAGCATAGAGGTGTCTAAGCTGCTCTCACGCATGGTTCCATCAGCCGAGTACGTCAGATTTTCAAACACTGGTACAGAGGCAGTCATACATGCAATACATATAGCTCGCGGATTTACTGGAAGATACAAGATAGCTAAGCTTGAAGGCGGATATAATGGCTGGTACGACTACGTATTAGTCAGTGGTCATCCACCGCTTGATAAGGCTGGGCCTCCAGATGAGCCGACTCCTGTTCTTGGTAGCGCCGGTCTAGCAAAGGACGTAGCTGAGAGCGTCATAATTATTCCATTCAACAACATTGAAGCGACTGAAAAGATATTATCAAAGCATAGTGACGAGTTGGCCGCAGTAATTATCGAGCCAGTAATGTTTAACGTAGGATGCGTCCTGCCCAAAAAGGGCTATCTCGAGGCTCTCCGCAAAATAACACATGAATACGGCATAGTGTTAATATTTGATGAGGTCATAACGGGATTTAGAAGCGCACCGGGCGGTGCTCAGGAGTATTTCGGCATTACTCCAGACATGTCTGTCTTCGGAAAAGCAATAGCAAACGGCTTCGCCTTAAGTGCAGTTGTGGGTAAAAGAGAGATAATGGAGACTGTGCATCCTAAGAGAGGAAAAGTAGCATATGCAGGTACCTATAACTCCAACTATATATCATTAGCAGCTGCTAAGGTTACTCTTGAGGAGCTTAGCGATGGAAAAGTGCAGAAATACCTACACGAGGCCGGAGCTAGACTCGCAAAAAGGTTCAGCGAGATGACTGAGGAATTAGGCGTCAAGGCGAGGCTTCAGCACTTCGCTGGCAAGTTTCAGGTATACTTCACTGATAGAGAGGTTGTTGATTATAGAACAGCAGTAAGCTGTGACTCGAAGAAGTATAGCGTCTTCTACGAATCCATGCTGAACTCTGGAATATTTATGCTTCCATCATACACGATACATCATGGAGTAACTGCAGCGCATACAGAGCAAGACTTGGAGTCTATAGCTTCAGCCATGAGAAACGCGCTGATAGAGGTAAAGAAGCGTTTTCCAGACTAATTTTTGACAGTAGGCTCCCAGTAAAAGTCCTCCTCTAGGGGATAGAGAGGTCTAGGCGCCTTAACATAGCTTAGTGATTTTAATCTATGCGTAGTTGCTCCTGTTGTATCAGCGTGTAGTATCCTTTTTGCGAATTGTTCATAATTTGCTTTGAAACCAGTTATTGACTTGACGAAGACAGCCTTAGCCTCCAGCGGGTCTAGACCTACGCATCTATACTGCTCCGGCTCAAACGGGTTTCCTGGCAGCTGAGTAATAAGTATCCTCAAGTCGCCTACTGATAATACTACTGCTTTCCCCATATTCACGAGAATTCCTTTGCTGACACTTCCCTGAGCGGTATATTTTGCCTCGCCTTTCCATAAAATCTTCCCAGCAATCTTGACTGGCTTGCTGAATGGGTCAATTTTTCCACCAACATCTAGCTCAACGTAGTCACCAATTGATTTTGACCATGCGGCCTCGACAGCCCATGGGTCGACAATATTCAGTAAAACCATGCCCCCAAAATGTTTGTCTAGGAGATTGCTCAGGACAAAAGTGCTGTCGCCGGGTGCTCCCCCTGTCGTTGCGTCTCCTCCATCAGAGATGACGATTGGGCCTTCCGTCGCTTCCCTTATTATTTCAACGACTTTATCCATAGGCGTCTTCTCCACCATAAATTCATGCCTCATCTCCCAGCACTTAGAAGAGATTTTCTTAGCAGCCTCGGCAGCTACCTCTGGATTATTGTTGCCTATGACTACTACGCTCCATCCGAGCTCATCAACATCGAGCCATGGCTGTACTGGGAATACTGAGGCCTCGAGGACTCCTAACTCATCTGCAGATTTTTTGGCATATTCAAGAAGCGTTCTCATTGGATGAAATCTATGATCATGTTTCTCTGCAGGCGTAATCATTGGTATCTTGACCCACTTCATGACAGGGCTAATTATTTCTCGAGCTGTATGAAACGTAAGCTCAGCAGCCTTGTAGCCAGTCTCATACATATCAATATGTGGCTCAGTTTTATAGCCGACAATTATATTTGCTTCAGAGATTTTCTTTTGGGTTATGTTTGCATGCATATCTAGCGAGACTCCGAGAGGCACATCATATCCAATCATATGTCTAACCCTACTCATAATGTATCCATCAGCATCATCTATTTCCTCAGCCGCCATGGCTCCATGAAGAGAGAGCACAAAGGCATCAATTCCCTCACGGCCTTCTTTCTCAATCATTTGCAATAATTCTTCTACTATTCTTTCAAGACTCTCTCTAAATATTCTTCCAAGCGGAGGAGCTTGAGTCCATATTAATGGCACTAATTCAACATTGTTCTTTAAAGCTGCATCAATAACACCACCGGCCTCGGTTAAGGTTCCACTAAATTTTTTTATAATCTCCGCTCCCTTAAAGAGTCCGTTTGTCTTTACGAAGTATTCAAACGTCGTATTGAGGGGCGTGAATGTGTTTGTCTCCTGCATTATCAGGCCATACAGGACTCTGAGCTTCTTGGTAGTCATGTATTGATTATTTTTTATGATGTATTTAAGGAAGGAGTCTTAAGGGCCAATTTTCTCTGCTATATGCCTTGTCCCAGAATAGATACTCGTAGAGTGTCGAGGTCCTGAATGCTTTTCTTACTTTGAAAGTATTTTTATCATCAAGTCTACTGAATGCTTCTTCAGCCATCATAACAATTTCTTTAACTGCCTCGCCATACTCTTCTGAGCCATAGGTATCTATCCATCTCTTATATGTGGGGTTGGGTGAGCCTTTATTCAGCATTTCTAAACCTACCTCTCTGTATATCCAGATGCAGGGTAGTATTGCTGCCAGTCCTTCCTCAAATGGTCTTAATAATGAAGTGGCCAAGAGATAACTCGTATAGGCTAGGTTAATAGGAGTCATCTGGAGCTGAGATAAGTCTTGAGGCTTTACTTCCCATTCTGATAAGAGATACTCATGCAGCCATCGCCTCTCCACCGTCAATGCAGCACTCGCATTACTTAAGATAATTGCAGCCCACTCATCGTTAGGAGCCTTAGCCCCAACTATCGCGACTGCCTTCGCAAAATCACTCAAATAGAGATAGTCCTGAAGTACATAGTGCTTAAAAATATCTATTGGAAGTGCTCCGTCAACCATGCCTTTGATGAAGTCGTGATTAATTATTGCCTCATATATGTCTGAGATGTCTCTCCAAAGAATCTCGGTAAATTTTTTAGGCATCTCCCACGTCCCGCTATAAGTCATTAATTAATTAGCTTATATATTCGCCGTCATTGGATTGCCCCAAGAACTGCGTTGAGAACATACACGGAGACCCTAGACCTATCAGCGTGGAGACGCCCCCACTGGGAGATATTCACGATAATCTCACTCAACTATCTGCTTGATGGAGTAATGTTCTCGATCGCTCCACTCCTAGCAGGCCTATTGGCACCAAATTACTACTCATTTATATTTGCTGCAAATCTACTCTCGGAGACCGCTGGGGCAATACTCCTAGGAGCACTCGCAGACAGGCTTGGAAGAAGAAGAATGTTTCTATTCTCACTGACGATCGAAGGCGTAGCACTCATTTTATTAATACTGACCTATAAAAACGTGATAGCACTTACGGTCTTAACTTCACTCATGACTTTTGGAATTGGAGGAGAATTCGGCTCATCCTACTCAGCGCTGGCAGAACTAATGCCGAAGAGACATAGAGGAAAGGCAATACTACTCTCGACGAATTTCTGGAACATCGGCTCAGCAACAATAGCTGGACTAGCACTTGTCTTCAAATCAATCTATCTTGATGTAGAGGCTCAGCTTCAATATCTCTTATTCTCATCACTCGGGATGCTTCTAGTCGCTGGTCTTGGGCGCCTCTCATTTCCAGAATCCCCTAGATGGCTCGTCCTCATGGGAAGGATGCAAGAAGCAGAAAAAGTAGTAAGTAGACTGGCTGGAGTAACCGAGAATTTCTTAATGAAGGAGAGAGATGAAGAAAAAATCAAGCTGCTCGATACATTTCCTCGCTATGCGTTTAGACTAGCCGTCCTAGGAATAGTGACGATTGTCCAATACGTTACGTATAGCATGATGGCATATTATGCTCCATATGCTCCAGGCTTCGCCTTCGGAATAGAGTCTGCTCCAATAATAATATTCATCGCAAATATGGGCGCATCGACGGGAGGAATACTACTCATACCGTTGATTGATAGAGCTCGTCGATGGGCTACGCTTCTCTCATTTCTTGGAGGCATGATAGGCTCTCTCTCAGTATTAATTCTTCATGAATTTGCATCTAAAGGTCCCTTCACGGTGGACGATGCGTTCTATTCGGCACTATTCATTACTCTTATATTCTCTGAGTGGGCATGGGCATCTCTGAGCGCGCTTCAGAGCGAGTTATTCCCAACAGGTGTTAGGTCCTCGATTATCGGCCTACTTACTGGACTCACGGGAATGAGCTCTGCAATAATTATAATAATCCAGCCAGCAATCTCAGCTCTACAGTACCTCGTATTATCATCACTACTCTGGTTCGCTGGTCTCCTAGCAGCGCTAGCATGGTATCTAAAAGGAATTGAGAGTGCGGATAAGTCCGTCGAAGAACTAATTAAGCAATAGCATAATTTAAGTTATGGCTCAGGGATAAGAACTTAGGTGGCGTGAGAATTTGGTTAAGAAACCATCTACCGTCGAGCTAATAATTATTGGCAACGAGATACTCAACGGTGCAGTCCTAGACACAAACAGTAACTGGCTAGCAGAAAGACTCTACGAGCTTGGAGTATACCTAAGAAGAGTAACAACAGTCAGGGATGACTTGGAGGAGATATCATCAGCCATCAAGGAGGCTATAAGAAGAAAAACTGACTGGGTCATAACGAGCGGGGGTCTAGGACCAACATTCGACGACAAGACCCTGCAAGGAGTCGCAAAAGCAGTTAGGAAACCACTCACACTCAACAAAGACGCAGTAGAAATGCTAAGAGATAGATATGAAAAACTAAAGGAATTAGGCGTCATTGAGAGTGCCGAGCTCACACCTGCTAGATTAAAGATGGCAAGGCTCCCTAAGGGCTCACAGCCGCTTAAAAACAGGGCCGGCTCCGCGCCGGGCGCTCTTCTAAGGTATAGAAAGACATGGATAGTATGTCTTCCAGGCGTTCCAGCAGAGCTCAAAGACATATTCACTAATGAGCTTGAACCACTAATCCGCGAGAAGAGTATAACAGTAAAGCGATACCGTGAATGGATAAGCGTCAAGGGCGTGCCCGAATCTACTCTTTCACCACATATTGACGAACTCCTATCAAGGCACAGAAAAGTCTACATTAAGTCACATCCACGGGGAATAGAGGACGGCGTATCTAAGGTCATCTTAGAGATTTTAGGCGAAGACATCTCAAAGGAGAAAGCATTGGAATCAGTGAGGAATGCTGCAATAGAAATGATGGACAGGCTGAAGACTTTGGGTGCCAAGGAAATTTTAAGAAGTGAAGAGAAACCAACATGACCAGTGAACCATTATCAATAGAGAGGCTCAGCTCCTCTCCCAAACTGATCGAAATGATAAGAATGATAGACGAGCAGCCAAAGTATTATAGAAAGGGGCTTGAGCTTGGACAGAAGATTAGTACAGAGGAGCTATCATCTCCTAGGACAGTATTCTTCTATGGTCTAGGGGGCTCAGGAATAGTTGGTTTACTATCATCCATAGTCTTCTCAGCTTATTCAAGAACACCGATCTTAGCATCTAACGCGTTAAGAGTTCCTGAATGGCTTATGCCTGATGATTTACTCATAGTCGTCAGCTATTCTGGAGAGACATCAGAGGTCCTGAGAGCTTTTAATGAAGCTTTAAAGAAGGGGATCAGATTAGTCGCGATGACTTCTGGTGGAAGCCTAGCAGAATTTGCTAGAAGACAAAAAGTACAATTAATAGAGCTTACTAAGGGGTTCCCTCCTAGAATGGCTCTTCCAGAGATGACTGGAGCAGCTGCATCAGTGCTCGACGTGATAGGCATAACCAGTAATTTAAGCAATACATTACTACAAGCTGCTGAAAAACTTGTTGAAGTTGCCGACATAAATGGCCCGGCAAGCTCTTATGAAGATAATATTGCCAAGAAGGCAGCACTCCACCTTAGTGATGGTCTGCCCCACGTCTTCTGTTATGAGCATCTCTACTTATCCGGACTGAGGCTAAAGAATCAATTAAACGAGAATGCGAAGTATCCATGCATAGTTCACGAGATACCTGAATCAATGCATAATACGCTAGAGGCATTGCCATACGCGATAAATGATAAATACATATTTTTTAGGAGTAGTAGAGAACCAATGGATGTTTCTGTACAGATAGACTTTCTTAAGTCGCTTTTAGACTTCAAAGTCATGGATATATGGTTCAGTGGAGACAGTCTTTATGAAACTATCGCATCAATAATGTGGTCAGACTATCTCAGCATCTATCTCGCAGCACTTAGAGGAGTAGACCCTATAACCGTTGCACGTATATCATCGCTTAGAAAAAAGATAGAAGAATCGCTTAAAAAAACATAAATTAAACTTAACCGTATAATTTTTAGAATTGAAGTCTATTTACTCCTTGAGTAAAAGAGTATCATTAGCGATAATATGTACGATAATTCTATACATAATTTTTGCTATCGGCTCCATGACTCCTGTAGATGCTGAATCTGCAAGGCAGATGGTTGAAGATTTTAGAGAATTAGTAGCGGGAATAAACTCTGCATCTGACATCTTCCTTAACAATTTTGCAATATCTCTTCTAATGATTATTCCCGTGTTAGGTCCTATAATTGGAGCATGGATAGTGTATAACACCGGATTAATAATCTCCTCATTTGCAAGCATTGAAGGAATCAACGTGATACTTATTCTAATACTTCCAGTCTTGACGATTTATGGAATATTAGAATTTATCGGCTATGGAACGATGATGTCGGAAAGCATATTATTAATTTATGCTATTCGTAAAAAAGGGCTCCGCCATGAACTAAAGATCTTGCCAATAATCATCGTCATAAGTGCTGGAGTGCTTGGACTCGCAGCAGTTATAGAATTTTCCCTCATAACTATTACTCAATCACTCGGTATATAGAAAATAATAATTGCATAATATACATAGACTGATCTATTATTTTTTTTAAAGTAAGATATAAGATTTATATATATCTAAAAATTATATTATATTGACGAAAAAATGGCTAGAATGCCTAAAGGTTATTCTGAACCATTAATACTAAAAGCGCTCCTAAACAATTCATTAACAGTCTCTCAAATAGAGCGTAAAACCAGAATAAAGAAACCAACGATCTATCTCTCAATAAATAGGCTTAGGCGCAAGGGCTTAGTTAGGTCTGGGAAAGAGAAGAGAAACAAGAAATGGGCATTAACTCAGAAAGGGAAGATAGCTGCGAGGAACAGAATACAAGGCGAGCGTATACTTAACAGAATCATAAATTCTTTACGTAAAACAATAGCACTAGGCGTAACTGTTAGAGAGATAGAGAGATTAATGTTATCCAAGAGATAGTAGATTAATCCAGTGTGAAAAGAGATCGCCGAAAATAATATCGATTATAAAGCCTACAGTGATAAATACGACTAAGGGGATGGAAGGAGTTGCCCACTCACCACTCCTTAATGGTGACCAGAAACTTTCAAAAGAAGGTGAGAAAATGAGTTTTCGTTTTCCATCGTTAGTACGTATTTCCATAGCTCCCCAAAACTTATGTTTGGATGGATCTTTAATCTTTGTACCAATCAAGAGTGCAATTACTTTCCGTATGGTTGTTTCATCGATTCCTTCGAATAAATTTTCTTTTTTGATTAGTAGTTTGTAGAGGTTAAGTGGAAGCATAACTAGCGGTATAACGAGCGAAATTATCAAGCCATTAAGCAGCGTTGATATAGGTAAGAATGGATGAATTCTAACCCCCTTAAGCATTAAGGGCAAGACTAGTGAAATTGTTATCAACGCTTTTGCGTCGGCTCCTCCATAAAGGCCTGCCTTGTAAAAGCCAATTGCTAGAGCAACAGTGAGCATTATCGATATTATTAAAAGATATACATATGTCGCTTCTTGAATAATTATATGTTCGTAAATCATTATTGGGAATCCAACTATGGATGATACGATCCATACCCAATCATCTATTTCACGTTTTTTTAAGTCGAGATAAGAAGCATAAAGTAATGTTAATAGAATAATTAATACGTTTAACTCAATTAGCATTGAAGGCATAATACTTTTAAAAAATACCCATTTATTAGGCTAGTCTATGCTATGGCCAGACGCCCAGCGTCTTTAGGGCGAGTCCCACCCTATCAACAGCCAGACAGAGTGCTGCTGAACGCATATCCACTTCGAACCGCTTAGTGTAAGCTAGAGTGTCCTTAAATGCAGCTACGAGTTTATTTTCGAGCTTAGATAATACTTCACTCCTACTCCACTTTTCTCTCTTCAGGTTTTGCACCCACTCGAAATAGCTTGTGGTTACGCCGCCAGCATTTGCTAAAACATCAGGCACAATAAAGACTTCTTTCTCTCTTAGTATTTTATCAGCCTCTGGTGTTGTCGGCCCGTTCGCTCCTTCTGATATTATTTTTGCCTTTATAGAATCTGCGTTATCTTTGTTGATAGCACGCTCCAGGGCAGCTGGAATCAGGATATCAACGTTAAGTCCTAGTAGTTCTTCATTCGTGATTGTTTTTGAGCCTGGGAATCCAACTACGCTGCCAGTCTTCTTCTTGTATTCAAGTAGTGCTGAAACATTTATTCCATCTGGCTTGTATATTCCTCCTTTAGAATCACTTGCAGCGACTATTTTTCCTCCCCACTCTGCCAAGTATTTGGCGGCATAGTATCCAACATTTCCATATCCTTGAATTGCAATGGTGAGGTTAGACATATTGAGTCCTAGGTGTTTGACTGCCTCCCTGGCGCCTAGTGCCGTGCCGAACCCTGTAGCTTCTTCCCTGCCCTCGCTTCCTCCTAGATATACGGGCTTGCCAGTAACTACTTCAGGTGTTAGGTATCCCTTGAGCTGACTGTACGTATCCATTATCCACGCCATTACCTGCGCATCTGTATAGACGTCTGGAGCCGGTATATCCACATAGGGACCAATGATATCATAAATCATGTAGGTATATCTGCGCGTCAGGCGTTCAAGCTCGCTTTTTGAAAGAACCTTAGGATTACATGCGACGCCTCCTTTAGCGCCTCCGTATGGAAGATCAACAACAGCACACTTATAGGTCATGAGCATTGCCAGCGCGACTACTTCGTCTAGGTCGACGTTTGGGTGATATCTTATTCCGCCCTTGTAAGGGCCTCTCGCATTGTTGTGCTGGACTCTGTAACCCATGAAGACCTTGACTTCGCCATTATCCATCCTGACTGGAATCGAGACAGTCAGCGTCCTCTTGGGGACCCTTAGTACTTCATAGACATCATCGCCGGCGTTGGTTATCTCGACTGCCTCCTTAACTTGTCTTAGAACCATTTCAAGAAACGCCGCGCCTCCTTTGGACTCGTTCCCGATAGAGGATGATTGAGACATATCTGCGCCTACTACTATGCGGCTCAATAATAAAAAGGTTTTTTGCCAAAATATAGTCTGAGAATTAATAAGTCGTAATCTAAAAATGCATACTTATTAATTTAAATCTATGCATATGTATTAATGATTATTAAAGATATTTAGTCTGGAAAACAATATACTTCGGTAAGGCATCGTCAAGGTGAAGTATTTTGGGAAGAGAAGTCGTATTTGAGGGAAATAAATTCCTAGTATTAACTTGGGATGACATCATGGAGCATGTAGAGTCACTAGCAAGAAACATTAAGGAAAGCTATGTCTTTGACGCAATAATAGGCATACTTAGGGGAGGACTATTCGTGGCAAATTTATTATCAGACATACTGGGCATAGACGAGGTACACCCCCTAGGCATAAGAAGCTACACAGACATAGAGCACAGGGGAGAAGTAAAGATATATCACTGGCCCAGCCTTCCATCGATGATCAATAAAAAATTGCTTATCGTCGACGATGTGTCAGATGAGGGAAAAACACTAAAAGCGGCGGTTGAAAATGTTGTAAAACCACTCGGGGCATCAGGAGTAAGGACAGCGGTCCTTCACGTAAAGCCTTGGACAAGCTTTATGCCAGACTATCATGTGGTGACAACTTCCTGCTGGATACTGTATCCATGGAGTAGGTATGAGAGCGCCAGGCATCTAGGTAAAAGATTGGTTCAAAAAATGGGCGTTGAGGGTGCCTCACGAGCCCTTTCAACTCTCCTTAACCTTGACTATGAAAAGGTATGCACAATACTTAGAGAGTCTCACTAAAAACTATTTCTCTCCGCATCTCTATTTGCTTTTTACGTTAATATCAAGCCGAGTAATAAAAATATAATACAGAATGGCAAGGGTTTACGTCGAGAGCTACGGATGTTCAGCAAACCTCCAAGACTCGCAGATAATTATGGGACTGTTATTAAATGCTGGACACAAATTAGTATCGAATCCAAACGACGCAGACATTTTACTCATCAATACTTGCATAGTGAAGACTCCTACCGAGCATAGGATGATTTATAGGATTAAACAACTAAGCACCCTGGAAAGACCACTCATAGTCGCAGGATGCATGGCTAAGGCGGAGCCCGATGTTGTAAGTAAGTTAAATCCAAGAGCCAGCCTGATTGGCCCAAACTCAATTGAAAGAGTAACACAAGTAGTGGAACAAGCAATTAAGGGAATGAAAAGTATAGTGCTCGATGATTTACCATCTGATAAGCCAAGCCTACCCCATGTAAGAATTAACCCAATCATAGAGATCGTAGAGATAAGTACAGGTTGTCTTTTAAACTGCACATTCTGTCAGACAAAATTAGCGAGAGGCTCACTAAGAAGCTACAGTCCAGCCTTAATCAGGAGGCAGATAGAATGCGCTGTAAAAGATGGATGTAAAGAGATTTGGCTTACGTCTCAAGACAACTCTGCATATGGAATAGATATAGGGACAAACATAGCTGAGCTATTGTCAAGCATCTGTAGACACATCACTGGAGATTATTTCATCAGGGTAGGCATGATGAATCCGCTCCATCTCAAAAGAAAAATACTGAGAGAAGTAATAGATTCCTACAGCGATCAACGTGTATTCAAGTTTTTACACTTATGTGTGCAGAGTGGAAGTGACAAAGTGTTAAGAGACATGAGGAGAGGATATACAGTAAGTGACTTTTATGAATGCATAAAAAAATTCCGAGAATCATATCCCGACATAACCTTAATGACAGACATAATAGTCGGGTACCCGACCGAAGATGAATCAGACTTCGAAGAATCAATAAAATTGATTATGAACGTGAAACCTGACTTCGTGAATATATCTAGGTTTTATCCACGTCCAAATACAGATGCGGCAAGACTCGTGCCCTTACCGGCAAAGATACTAAACGAGAGGAGCAGAATAATGACTGAGATATGTAGGAAAATTGCACTCGAGAATAGCGAAAAGTGGCTAGGATGGGAGGGGCCAGCAATAATAGATGAGATAGGAAAACATGGCGAATTGATCGCTAGGAACAAGAACTATCGACCAATAATCATTAACAATGGTGAAAAATCATTGTTTGGAAGAACAGTCATTGTCGAGGTAACAGAATCTAGACCATACTGCTTGATCGGAAGGGTAAAATCAATACTTACGGAGACTAATTAATGTAAGAAGTATTCTCGGAGTCAAATTCCCTTACAACCTCGAATCCGTCGCCGAATTCGTTAGAATTAATTGTAGCTATTTCTGGGAATACTTTAAGTGTCTCTTCATTTGCGACTCGAAATGCTGGATGATCGGCACCGATTGTTTCCCTTGTTAAATTTCTCACCAGTATCCTAACTGCTTCCTCATTGAGAATTCCTAAGGAATGAAGATATTCGTGTAGAAGAACCGTAAAGATGTATCCATTTATTTCTCTTTTTGATCTATTAAGTTTTTGCAAGGCCTTTAACACTCGTCTATTTAAAACGATAGCATTAGATCCAACTTCGTGATATGCAAGTATAAATGAGGGAATCTCGCTAAGGATAAGCATAAGTCCAGCGCGTCTTAGTCCCAATTTTTCCTCGACAAGATTTTTAACAAGTCTAAATATCTCATCGAATCCATCAGCCTCGTCCAGCCTCTTACTTATATGCTGAATGCCCATTCTAATAATGCTAATAATTTCTTTAATATAAAAACTCGAAGATTCTATCCAGTATTGTTTATCTTTGCTAATTAATCGTCTCGGAGAATATATATTAGAGATTTATACATTTTGAAAGGGTGGTTGGGAACCCTGAAGGTGATGTGGGGTTGTCAGTTAGTGGGTGGGAGCAGAAAAGACAGCAAATCGCTCAGATACTCGAATCCATCTCAAATGATACGAGCACTCCGAGGAATATTAGAAGAGTGGCTAAATCAGCGGCTGAGGAACTATTCAACGAGAAGTACTCACCACCCGTGAGAGCCGCCAATGCCATAGAGATGATAGAGGAAATAATATCTGACACTAATATTCCAACATTTACTAGAACTCAGCTATGGCTCGCTATCTCTCTGCTCGAGACGATCAAGTCAGGACAAGTATGAAGATACGTCTAGAGACCGCTGGACCAAGATAAGATACATAATGATTACTGTGAATCATCAATTTCAAAAATTATTCATATTCTATTAGGCAGATTTTTCCTCTGAGGGTCTAGTTTCCTTCTCGTACTCCTCAACGTATACGACCTTCTCTATACCCGGTATAAGCTCTATCAATTCGCGAGCGACGACTTGCTTCAACATCTGGAGTCCTGACGAGAGGTAAATATCCCTTGGCAGACTTATTATCACTTTTGGTTTTTCAATTACTATGGACGTATTTTCCTCGGTAGATTCAGGTATCCTTGAATGAAGTAAGGCATAGATTTTTTCTTTCTCATCAGTAATGATTTTTCTAACCCATAAATCGCAAATTAAGGTCTTACCGGCCAAATAATGATTGAAATCTACTTGGACTCTCCCTGAACCGATACTCCTAATGTATCCCTCCCTGCCATTTATAATGACTTTTGAACCGACACCAATTGGCTGCTCCAGATCCTTAAATTTTCTTAGTGGTATAACCTTTACTTTAGATGGATCGCGCTCACCGAATGCTTTTTCTGGAGGTATTTCAAATGTTTTGTAGCCGTTGACAGGCATGCCTACCAGCTCGTCCTCAATGGCTTTCAGTACGAATCCCCTTCCAACGATAGTTAGTCTAGGCTCGTAAGTCCTCGTCGTATCTGTAATGCCGGCTTTTTTAGCCTCATCTTCTAAGGATGTATCCACCAACTCGCCTGTCTCCTTAGTCTTAATGACGTAATCAATCATGACGAAACTATTAGTACTAACAGTCTCAGGTACTGGTTGCTCCTGAACTTTCTCTTCCTCGCCCTCTTCCTTGTCTGTAACCATGAATATTGGAGAGATAATCGATGCTTTAAATATTAATCCAGACAAATCAGACAGACTGGCACCACATCAAAATTACAATAAAAAAAGGCCAAGAAAACAAGCTCAACGATTTAGATTAGCTACTAAAAGCCCTAAGAAATAAAAATTTATTACTCAAAGTAATGCATAGAGGATTTGAAGCCCGGTCGTCTAGCGGTCAATCCTGGCCAGAAAGGGGACTACGGATGCGGGGCTTTGGATCACTGAGAAGAGACCCCGTGACGCCGGTTCGAATCCGGCCCGGGCTATAACTCTTCCCTAATTATGCAAGAATTATTTTTTCGACATGTTTGTCAATAATTCAACAGAAACAACAACTATCTCCCTTTAGCTATGATTAAACTGATGGTTATTGTTTTAATTAAATTTTCTAGGCTGTCTTTTTGTTCTGATAACAATTAATTTCACTGAAAATTATAATATACCTTCTATGAAAAATTTAAAAATTATTTATAAGGGTTGTATAGAATAAATTCGTGATGAAAAGGATAGGTTTCGCCGTCATAGGTCTGGGCTGGTTCGGTGAAAAACACGTCCACGTTCTGTCAGAGCTTCCAAATGTTGAATTAGTGGCGGTATGTTCACGTACTGAGTCGAGGTCTAAGGAAATTGCTAATAAATATGGTGCTAAGAGATGGTATACGGACTGGAGTAAGGTCGTTAATGACCCCGAAGTAGAAGCAGTTAGTGTAGTAACGCATGTTCCGGAACATAAGGAGCCAGTGATACTTGCAGCAGAGGCTGGAAAACATGTTTTAGTAGAGAAACCAATAGCTGGCAACCTAAAGGATGCCGACGAAATGATAGCAGCCACCGAGAAAAATAAAGTACACTTCATGGTGGGGCACATCCTTAGGTTCGAGAACCGCTATGCCCAGGCAAAAGAGGTCATAGATCGGGGAGCCATTGGAAAAATAGTCTCAATATACGCTAGGAGAAATATTCCAGCTGTATTCGCCGCGCCTCACCTCAGGTATGGCTCACCAATACTTTTAGACGCTATTCATGATACGGACATCATTTTGTGGTACTTGAAGGACAGAGTAGTAAGTGTCTATGCTACTTGGCTAAATGTCCGCGGCTCGCCTAACCCAGAAATAACTTGGTCAGTGTATAATTTCTCTGCTGGGACTAAAGGAGTTTGTGAAAGTCTCTGGTTCCTTCCAGACAATACTGCCTTCGCAATAGATGCAAAAATGGAAATTCTCGGGAATGAGGGTGCGATTTACATAGATTGCGGAGACTCGGGCTTAGAGGTCAATGATAAGAAGGGTGTTAAGAAATACGATACAATGCACTGGCCAATAATCCATGGAGAGATAGTAGGAGCACTGAAGGAAGAAATCAGCTATTTTGTAAAATGTATAATGAATGATAAAAAACCCAGCGTGGTAACTCCTGCTGAGGCTCGACACGCATTAGAGATCGTTTTAGCTGCAGAAGAATCTGCAAGGACAGGAAAAGTAATCACTCTATAAAAAATTAATTAATATTTTTTATGTAATCCCCTCAATTATTTTTAGTAATTTTTCTTTTGTGTCCTTTAGGTTCATCATAAGCTCTTTATCGTAAAATATTTCAGGTAGAATATATCCATCCCAACCTATGCTTTTCAATTTTTGCAAAACTTTTTCATAATCAATAGTGCCCATTCCGATTGGTAAATGATAAGGATAAGTACCATCATTGTCTGTTGCATGGATGCATTCGCAAAGCTTATCCTTTAGCTCTTCAATATAGACTATCGGAGATAAATAAACGTTGGCATTAGCGATGTCTAGGTATGCTTTGACATTATCCGAGTTAACCTCATCAACTACCTGGCGCATCTCGCCGGGCAAGTTTATAAAATTACTAACTACCGTATTTTCAACTCCTAAGGTCACTCCTACGTCTTCTGCATGTTTTGCACATTCTTTCAAACTTTTAATTAGACTTGACCAGTATTGTTTATATGAATAGTTTGACTTCATGAAGTTTGGTTCGTCGATTTTTCCTGGTACGACAACTACTGTCGAGGCTCCAAGCTCGGAGGCTAGATTCATGTTTAATTTATACCATTCAACTGCTCTAGTTCTCTCAGAATCTGATTGAGAAGCTAAGTTAAACTCAAATATGAATGTCTGCCAGTCCTTTGATGTAAAGGGTATTGGACATGTTGATACTGCCTTTATTCTAAACGAGTCGAGTTTAGACAATATCTCTGAAATTTGCGTCTTATTCATGTATTCGGGCCAAAAATGATTCTTATCAATCCATAATTCTATGCATCTTAATCCTAAATCTCTTGCTATTTTCAAGCAATCTTCGAAATTGTATCCGACCTTTACGAGCGTACCCATTTGGAGAGCGACTTCCATTCCGTATACTCGTTCATTAGTACGTAAATCCTAGGATAGAAGTTTTTCGCGTAAATCATGCTAAAAGAGAATGATTATTCTCAAAAATCTATTTTAGCGTGTTTACGTGGTTGAGTCAGCTTTCTTAAAATATTTAGAAGAAGGCTAAATTAAAGCAATTGTTTTAGGTTTAAATATGACTTTAAGTTTTTGGAATAGATAGTAGGCTAGATTAAACATGGCCAGTAAAGTTATAATTAAAGATTTAACAAAGCGTTTCGGCAGCACGATTGCTGTTAACAAATTAAATCTAGAAATTAAGGCAGGCGAGTTTGTTTGCTTCTTGGGACCGTCAGGATGCGGTAAGACTACTACTCTTAGATGCATTGCTGGTTTAGAAAGACAGGATGAAGGCGATATTTACATTGATGACGAGCTTGTAAACGATTTACCACCATCAGAAAGAGACATTGCAATGGTATTCCAATTTCCAGTAGTTTATCCCGCGACGACTGTTAGAGATAATTTAGAATTTCCACTGAAGCAAAGGAAACTTTCTCGAGGCGAAATCAAAGAAAGAGTTAATGAAATTGCTAAGATACTAAGGATAGAACATATTCTGAATAGAATCGCTACTGATCTAAACATTGGTGAAAAGCAAAGAGTAGCGATTGGTAGAGCCCTCATTAGGCGTCCAAAGGTCCTCTTACTAGATGAGGCCCTAACGAATCTTGACACTGAGATGAAGCTCTCAATGATAGCTGAGCTTAAAAGAATTCATGAAGAGTTTAATCAGACTATTGTCTACGTTACCCATGATCAGTCAGAGGCATTAATGATGGCAGATAAAATAGCTGTGATGAATCTTGGCGTCTTGCAGCAATACGATACTCCAGAACAGCTATATTCATCTCCGAAAAATCTTTTTGTGGCTGGGTTTATTGGGAGCCCACCGATGAACCTCATCAATGTAAATTACAATAAAGAAAAAGAGACTATAGAGATAAATAACATTTCCATTGATTTTTCAAAATATAGCGATTTAATCAGAGAAAAGGCTTCTTCAGATACACTTGTCTTAGGATTTAGGCCTGAATATGTATCAATACATAAAAAATGTGGGAGGAAGGATCATTTGATGGGAGAAGTAGAGATAGTTGAGCTGCTCGAAGATCGTCTATCACTCGACATAAGAGTAGTAGATCAAATAGTTAAGGCAGTTATTCCATCAAATTATCAGGTGAACATCGGTGACGAAGTATGCATCGAGCTTAACAAGTTCCATCTCTTTGATGAAAAATCAGGAGAAACTATAATGTAGGTGAGTCATTATGCCTGAAATTTATCTTGAAAATGTTGTTAAACATTATGGAAAACATGTGGCAATAAATAATCTAACATTAAAAGTGAATGATAAGGAATTCCTTGGACTTCTCGGTCCTCCTGGAGCTGGGAAAAGCACAATTCTAAAATTAATAGCTGGTATAGAAAAGCCCGATAGTGGAAATATATACATAGACGGGAGACTTGTAAATGATGTACCCCCAATAGAAAGAGACGTTTCAATGATGTTTGAGACTCTTGCATTATATCCACATTTATCAGTTTATGAAAATTTAGCGTTTCCACTCAGAAAACTAAATCTAAATGAGGATGAAATAAGATTAAGAATTCGCGAGACAGCTGAACTACTTCGCATAGATCATTTGTTAGATAGAAAGCCAGCACAGCTTAGTGGAGGTGAGAGACAGAGAGTAGCGCTAGGCAGGGCATTAGTTAAAAGATCTAAGATATTATTATTAGACGAGCCTTTAGGCCACTTAGACGCTAAGCTCAGAGTTTATGCTAGGGTCGAGATTAGGAAGATCCAAAAAATGCTAGGACAGACAGCTATAATGTCTACTTTTAGTGTATTTGATGCCGCAACAATATCAGACAGGGTTGCAATAATTAACAACGGTGAGATTCTTCAAGTAGATAGTCCTAAAAATATATTTGATAGACCCAGAAATATATTTGTGGCGAAATGTGTCAGTTCACTTCCATTAAATCTTATTTCATGCAAAATAGATAAAAGACAAGATAAAATTTTCCTTGTTTCTCAGAAATTTGAACTTGACGTAACAGGATTATCCACATATTTATCAGACAGAATCGGTGATGATGTAATACTTGGCATGAGGCCATCAGTAATAACGATAAAAAACTCTCCTCCTGGAATTGAGTCCATAGTGGATGCGATTGAGCCAATGGGGTCTGAGAACATTCTAAAGGTTAATGCCGGAGGCGTTGATATGTTTATTAAAGCTCCGTCATCTACATTTTACAGAAGAGGAGAAAAAATCTGGACAGAACCCATGCTTGACAAAATATATATATTCAACAAAAATGAAGAATTAATCTATCCTTAAATTTTTATTTATTTCGGTTTTACTGGCTTTCCAATTTTTGCCGACTCATAACTAGCTATTGTAATTGCTACGCCTTGGCGTCCGTCGATCCCGGATGCTATTGGATTTTTATCCTCTACTATGCATTCTATGAAGCTTCTAATCATCTCTAGGTCGCAGTCGCATCCATAATAATGCCACGTCAATTTGTCATTTGGCTTATCCGAACCAATGTAAGAAATATTTTGTTTAAAGGCATCTAGTAAAATTACGCCGTCGGTTCCAATCACTTTCATTGTTACATCTCCCCAAGTATATAGGCCCGCTGCGTAAGACCAGCTTCCATCGATATGTCCAACAGCTCCGTTCTCCATTAATAAAGTCGTCAAGAAGTTATCCTCAACATCAATATTCTTATTGACATTCTTTCCAATCTCCGTGTAAACTTCGGATGCCTCACTATTCGTATACCATCTAATGAGGTCTGCCAAATGCACAGTATGGTCCATGACGGCTCCTCCACCAGAAAGTTTCTGATCAGTAAACCATCTTCTCAGAAGCGGCAAACTAGAATTAAGCTTATTCGTACCAATCAACGCTAATACTTTCCCAAATCTCCCTTCATTGATCAAGTTCTTGACTAGTATAGAAGCAGAGTGATACCGCATAACAAAGCATGTCTGGAATTTTACTCCTGACTTTTCTGCTTTCTTGATCATGTCATCAGCATCTTCTACAGTTGTGGCTATTGGCTTTTCGCATAGGATATGTTTTCCCGCCTCGGCGGCTTTGACAGCATAGTCGTGGTGCTTAACGTTTTCAGCAGTAATAATTACTGCGTCAACGTCCTCTCTCTTTAGTAATTGTGCTGCATCTTTGTAGTATTCAATTTTGAAATTATTAGAGAACTCTTTTCCTAGTTTTTCATCTTCGTCATAGACTGCTACTATTTCTGCGTCTGGAATTTTTTTAATTGCGTTTGCATAGTTATCGGCATGGAAATGAGCCACTCCCAAAAAGCCAAATCTTATCTTTTTCATATCTTCATCCCTCCTTTAAAGGTAGGTTGACAGGCATATTTAGTTCGGCTGATTTAAGAGCTGCTATGCAGACTTCTAGGCTCCTCCTCGCTACTTCACCATCCGTCATTGGTGTTTTATCTTCCTTGATGCACTCGACAAAATGTTTTAACTCCCTATAAAATGGGTCGACTGGAAATGGATGGACAGCAGGCCTCCAAGGTAGGGATTCTGGCGAGAATCCACTAATCGACTCACTCGTAATCAGTTTAACAGGCACTGGTGATTGATTATCAAAACTAATCATCCCATTAGTACCGTCTACTTCAAAATTCATCATAAATGGATGCATTTTCGGTAATGCCCAGCTTGCTTCTACTAGGGCAATACCATTATTTTCAAATCTTAAATTGATTAGTGCAAAGTCTTCAGCTGTTATGTCTTTATGGACGAGCTTCCTGACTACGCCATATACTCTCTTAACTTTGCTATTAAATATCCACATTAAATAATCAACATCATGAATAGCTAGGTCAATTGCGACGCCACCGCTCTGATTCTTATCTAAAAACCATGGGCTCCATTCAGGAATTGGGCCGCCTCTAAACGTTCTAGCTATTACTGGCTCACCGACCATTCCCCGATCAATTAGCTCTTTTGCTTTCATGTATTCTGGAAAAAATCTTAATACATGCCCTACCATTAACTTGACATTATTCTTTATAGATGCCTCGATAATTGCGTCTGCCTCTTTTAATGTAAGGGCTATTGGCTTCTCAAGAAATACATGTTTGCCGGCATTCATGGAGGTTATTGAGTAACTGGCATGCGTAGAAGTCGGTGTACAGACATCTACTATGTCTATGTCTTTTCTCTTCAATACTTCATCAATATTGTTATATGCCTCTACTCCAAATTTTTTCGAGACTTCTCTGACTTTCTCAATATTTCTACCGATCAAGGCTTTTACTTCGCATTCATTAATATATCGCCACGCTGAAAGATGAGTGGTGCCCATAAAGCCATATCCTACTATTGCCACTCCAAGTTTATCAGTCATGTTTTAACCCCAGCCTACTTGATTAATGGCAGCTTTACAGGCCTGTTTTCACTGTAAGAAATTATTGCCGCAAGAGCAGCTTCATGAGTATTTACAGCATCCTCAACGCTGCAATGAGATTCCTTATCTTTCAATATGCAGTCAACGAAGTGATTTACTTCTCCCTCAAATGGATGGTGTCTAACGTCGGCCGTGTCTGGTAGAATTGTTGGAATCGTAACCCAGTCAGTCTGTCCTGGAAACTTGCTGGGAGCCCAGACTCTATTGTTTACTATTGTTCCCTTATCGCCAAAAATGGTTATGGGGAAATAATAAGGACTGGCGCAGTCAAAGTTTGAATTAATCTTTCCTATAGCTCCGTTTTCAAACTTCGCTAAAAGCACTTCAAGTCCATAATATTTTAAGTCCTTAACATGTCTATGACCACCTGAATATGCGAATACTTCGTTAATATTGTTAGTCTTTTCGGCCTCTTTGCAAGAGAGCCATCTTGCAGCATCAAGCGCGTGGACGCCTGCTACTATAAAGCTACTGACACCATATTCTTTTGTATTGGCCCACTTCCAGCCTGACCACCACTCAGCAATGTGCGAGTTATATCCAGTCTCTATGTAATATACATCTCCTAAAGCCCCCTCAAAGAGGAGCGATTTAATAGTCTGGAAGAGAGGATTCCATCTAAGGACGAATCCTACTACAGTTTTTACCCTAGACTTCCTAACGGCGTCCCTAATCATTTTTAACTGCTCTAGACTAATGGCTATTGGTTTTTCAACTACCATGTGTTTTTTCGCCTCAGCTGCCAGTACTGCCTGCTCGACGTGTAGATGCTGCGGAGAACATATAGCGACTATGTCCACGTTTGGGTCGTCGACAAGTTTTTGATAGTCAGTGTAGAGCTTAACATCTTTTAATCCACATTCCCTCGCCAAATTTTCACAGCTAACCATCCGGGGACTCATGAGAGCGACTACCTTTGTATGCGGGTTCTTCTCGAATGCAGGGACGTATTGCGTCGATACCCAGCCACAACCCGCAATACCTACTCCTAAAATACGATTCTTGGACATAAAAAGTGATAACAAAAACTATAAAATAAGTTTTTCCATAAATAGTAAGATTATACTGATAATTCAAAAGTATGGTTTATATACAGGTATATACTTTTAAAAAATGCGTGAAAATATGAGTGGTCAAGAGAAAGTTGTTTCTAGACGCAAATTCCTTGGTGCTGTAGGTGGGCTGGCGGCAGCAACCGTTGTCGGATGGGGCCTAGCAGGGTATTACGCAGCACAACCTCCAAGAGAAGTGGTAAGGACTGTCACCCAGACCCAAACCGTGACTCAAACAGTTACACAGACGGTGGGCGTCACCACGACCCCTCCGACTACTACGGCTACGCTTCCTCCACTTAGTAAATTCGTAGACATCGAGTGGGGGATCTGGAGCTGGGGAGTTGAGCTCTGCAACGACAATGCAAGAATCTTCAATGAGAATAACACAGACATGAAGCTACACGTAACTGACCTCGGTGCGAACTATATGGCAAACCTATTTGCAAGATACGCGGCTGGCGACCCGCCCGACATATACTACGCTACTCCAGACATAGCATATGTCGTCCAGTATAGAAAGTGGGCAGCCGACATTGAGGATTATTTCCCCGAGGCTAGGAGATATTTAGATGATATATACCCTGGAATGAGGGAGTTCTACATCAACCCGTTCACTGGTAAAGTTCATGGCCTCTGCTACTGGGCTGGACCATACGTGTTTGCCTACAATAAGAGACACCTATCCGAGGCTGGAATAGGCGCTCCACCCAAAAACTATGAAGAGGTTGCTGAGCAGGCTAGAATAATAAAGCAGAAAGGAATATGCGAGTATCCAATTGGAGCGCTATGGTCATGGGGATTCCCTGCCCTTTGGTACAATATAATGTTGGGTTATCATGAGCCAAAGCCAGGGACACGCTTCCTATTTGATGAAGACTTAAATCCAATATTTGACGACAGGGGAACTCCATTCTTCGAGGCCATTAAATGGTTATTAGAAAGAGTCGTAGTGGACAAGACAATATCGCCAGGAATTAGAGAATATGACGAGTCTGGTATAACTACGGCATTGGGTTCAGGAACTGTCACATTCTGTCCCAACTTACCAGACTACGACATAGCGGGGGCCAATGTGCCAGAACTTAAGGAAAGCGGTAACATAACTATGTGCTTGAATCCGGGAACTGGTTATGCAGTATATCACCCAACAAACTATAGCACCTCAACCAGGTGTATGGAGAAGGGAAGAGACAACCAAATTGCAGTATGGCGAGTAATGCAATTCCTCGGAGGTAAGACTACTAATGCTAGGCCAGACTTTGAACGTGGTGAATACTTTGTATGCAACAGGTTAATCAGGCAATACGGTGTAACTTCAGCGTATAGGCCAGTGATGGAGGACCCAACTAACAAGGAAGTCTTAAGAAAATTAAAGATAGATCCAGATCTCCTTCTCGCTCAGTATGAAAAGCTAACTACGATACTTTGGAGGGACCCCGTCCTGACGCCCTGGTGGGCTGACTGGTTTAGCTCTCCAAGTAGTGAGGCTGGAGGAAGAGTCAAACCAAAGTTTGAAGAATTCTTAACTGGCGCCAGATCATACAGCGATGCTGATATTTTGAATTTCTTGAAGGAAATAGCAGAGGATTGGAAAAGAGCTAAGAAGGAGGCTGGAATGTAGAGTGGTCTCGAAGACGGCAACGCTATTCATCTGTCTAATTCCAGCTTTAACCCCTCTTTTTTTGTTTGGATTTTATCCCCTTACTTATGCATTTTATCTTAGCTTCACCTTCTATAATTTAAAAACGCCAATTGAGCCGTACTTCTATGGGTTAGGTAATTACTTTGCCTTATCAGAAGACCCCGTCTTTATAAGGGCGCTGCAGGCTACGGGCCTATTTGCGTTAATTACGGTGCCGTTGATAACTTTAATATCGCTTGGGCAAGCACTTTTGCTTGCTAGTCAGTTTAAAGGAGTCAAATATCTTCAGGTTCTCGCGCTGCTTCCTTGGGGAATACCGCTAGTCGTGAGTTCAACGGTCTATAGATTGTTCTTTGATTTTAATTTTGGTTTATTTAATGATTTAATGGTAAAACTAGGCGTTATAAATCAGTATGTTTCTTGGCTCTCGATGCCTTGGTCGGCTCTGTTTATTGTGGCGTTAGCACATATTTGGGTTAATACTCCATTACCAACGCTACTTATTCTAGCAGGTATACAATCAATACCAAAGGAACTTTACGAAGCTGCATATATAGATGGAGCGAAGACCTTTGCGCGGTTTAAAATGGTTACTTGGAATTGGCTTCGACCAATAATGCTAATAGTACTGGTCTATTCCTCACTCAGTGCATTGTGGTGTTTTGACCCAATCTATGTAATAACTGCAGGCGGTCCAGCCGACTTCACAAAGCTAATAACTTTCTACACATATGAAAAAATGTTTAGCTACCTTAACTTTGGACACGCTGGAGCAATAACAATTCTAATCCTAGGACTAACGGGATTATTAATATACGCATACTTCAGGGCCTTGAGGCTTGGACGCGTTAGATTAAGGGTGTGAGGCGTCATGGCATTAAACACAAAAAAGTCTAACTTGGGATTGTATATCGCGGCTCTCATAGTAGTAATTTGGATAGTCTTCCCGATTTACTGGATGATAAACCTAAGTGTGCAGACAGAGAAGGAAATATACAGTGTTCCTCCATATTATATTCCGCCCAATCCTAATATAAACAACTACTGGTTCATCTTTGACATCGATGCTGCAGTTAAATATTTCTTAGAACAAGGCATGTCTCTCTTCCTATTTATCCCTGGCTCGATCAAAGATTTTCCGAGAGCAATACTCAATAGCGTAATAATTGCAGGCGTGGTAATGATTTACAACCTCATTGCCGGAACTCTCGGCTCATTTGCCTTGACTAGGATTAGGTTTAAAGGAGCCATGCCATTATTTTATCTCTCAATAGTTGGAAGATTATTGCCCCCCGTCGTCATCGCAGTCCCTTACTACGTAATAATCAGAAGCATTGGCCTGCTTGACACCTTGTGGTCAGTAATTATGGTTCATATAATGTTTACTATGCCCTTCACAATATGGATATTAAACACATACCTTCTAGGCATACCGACAGACATAGAAGACGCTGCAAGAGTAGATGGATACTCATACTTCGAGATCCTGAGAAAAATTACTTTCCCAATCATAAAACCAGCCATTGTGGCAATCGCGATAACTTCGTTCATGATTTCCTATGGCGAATTCTTCTATGCTCTGCTGCTCACGAAGACTGCGGCATCAAGAACTATTCCAGTAATCATTGGCTCAGCAATGTCTGAGCCCAGGGTAGTTAAGGGCCTGATATGTGCCATGGGGGTCCTTGCGATGATTCCAGCAATGGCCATAATAATAATCTTCAGGAGATATTTGATAAGAGGACTTGTAGCAGGAGCAGTAAAGTAAAACGTTTTTTATTACAATTTTAAGCTAGCCCAAATCATTATTCATGCATAGGTTCTTGAAGTGTTATGCAGTGTATTCCGCCCAATCCATAGAATAATTCTCGTGATTTTATCGGCACTATTTCTTTATTGCTTATAGATTCCTGAAGGATGCGTATTGCTGTCTCGTCATCCTTGCATTCAAATACTGGCACTAGGATGGACCTATTTCCTATGTAAAAATTAGCGTAGCTTGCAGGAACATCCATATCGAGAACTTTGATCTTGGACGGTAAGGGCAGGAAGACTAAATCTATTTCACGGCCACTATTCTCAATCCATTTCTCTAGCGCTCTTTTATTCTTATTCATTATTTCCATGTTGGGGCCGCTATGTCTCTCATCCCACACTAGTAAGAGTTTATCTCTACTTATGAATCTGCAGAAGACGTCAATATGCCCATCCGTATCATCTCCAACCAGCCCTTCGTCAAGCCAGACAATATCACTAATTCCCAAGTAATCACTCAGTATTCTTTCAGCATTTTTTTTAGTCAAGCCCGAATTCCTATTTTTGTTAAGTATTGATTCTTTAGTTGTTATGATTGTGCCTTGTCCATCTGTCTCAATTGCTCCTCCCTCAATTGTAAGTTCTGACATGAATGCTTCGGCACTCGTATCGAGTAGTAGCTTCATTCCTGCACTATCGTCTTCAGCAAGGTCTGGATATTTCATTCCCCATGCATTGAATATCCACTTGACTCCCCCCAGCTTCTCTCCTAGGGCTTTGATGAATGTCGGACCATAGTCTCGGACCCATACGTCTCTTGTCTGTATCTGGCGAAATTCAACTCCGGCATGACCTACACCATGCATCTCTAGAGTTTTTTCAACGATGCATACCCACTCCTCGTTATCTACCATTATCTTGACTTTTTCTCCCTTCCTCAATGCCTCAATGATCTCGCAATAGGTCTCCTCGACTTTAGGCAGTATTTTTTCGGGAAATGTATCTCTATTCTTGGGCCAAGCTATCCAAGTAGCGGCGTGTGGCTCCCACTCTGCTGGTAAGCGATATCCGAGCAGCTTCGGGATATGATTTTTCATTTCTTGATGATTCTCCTGTATGTGTTTGGTCTGCGATTTTCTAAAAAGCCCCAGCCAGATTTAACTCTCTCGCTAAGTTTAAAATCAACATCAGCTATAAGTATCTCTTCCTTGTCGCTGCCCATTAGGAGTATTTTTCCAAAGGCGTCACAGATGAATGAGCTTCCCCAAAAGTTTATCCTTCCTTCTTTTCCAGCTCTATTTACAGTTGCGACAGGAATCGCGTTTGATATTGCGTGACCTCTCTGGACAGTAATCCAGGCATCCTTCCAGTCCCCCTCATCTTGTTCGATTCCATCAACTGTTCCTATTGCTGATGGATAAAATATTATATCTGCGCCCATTAGTGCATTAATCCTAGCAGCCTCGGGGAACCACTGGTCATAGCATATCAATACGCCTATCCTTCCTCTATGAGTGTTGAAGACTCTATATCCTAGGTTTCCAGGTGAAAAATAGTTCTTTTCATAGAAGCATTCGTCATTAGGCAAGTGAATCTTTCTGTATTTACCGACTATTCTGCCATCTGTGTCAAAGACAAGCGATGTATTGTAAAAATTTTTACCGGCACGCTCGCATATCGACCCGGCCACTAGGACTATTCCGTATTTTCTTGTAGTTTCCGTGAGGGTCCTAGCTACTTCTCCCGGGATTACTTCGTAATACGGTATTTTACCAGTAGGCATCTGGGGAAAATAGGTACTCATGAAGAGCTCAGGCAAACAGACAACATTCGCGCCTCTCTTAGCAGCATCCTTAATCATGGATAATGCTTTACTAAGATTATCAGTAGGGTTCTCCGACATTGACATCTGTACTAAGCCAACGGTAATCTTCATCCCTCTCGGTAGGAAAAAATTAATTCATCCGGTTTTAACTTTATGGTTACTTCAAAATTTTTATAAGACATTAATAGTCTTGAAAATGATAATGTTTGAATCTTAACGTGAATTCCAATAGGCTGTCCAGAAAATTATTGATGATTCCTGGACCCACTGAATGTCTTGAGGAGGTATTATCATGCATGTCTAAGCCGCCTCCGGCTCATTATATGGAAGATTTTGTGGCAATTTATAATGAAGTTATAGCTATGCTTAAGCAACTCTTCGGAACAAGTGGTGACGTGTTTTTAATTACTGGAAGCGGCTCAGCAGGGCTTGAGGCATCTATTATCAGTCTTATCGAGCCGGGCGACAAAGTTGTTACGGATGAGTATTACATAAAGTTCATACAGGCCGTAGGTGCTAGGGCGATTGTAGTTGAAAGGAAGCGAGGAGAGGCAATAACAGCTGAATTGATTGATAAAGTATTGCAGCAGGAGAATGAGGTGAAGGCTGTGGCGATAGCGCATAACGATACTGCGCAGGGAATAACTAATCCTATCGATGAGATAAGTAAGGTTGTTAAAAAGCACGGAGCATTATTAATTATTGACGCTGTCTCGTCATTAGGAGCCATACCTGTTAGATTTGATGAGTGGGGCATAGACGTATGTTCTTCAGGTTCTCAGAAGGCATTGTCGATTCCTCCGGGATTGGCTCCAGTAGCAGTGAGTAAACATGCATGGGACGTCATTATTAATAGAAAGTGTCCGATTCCTAGTAGATACTTAAGTCTACTTAGTTACCGTGAGGCTCATGAGAAATATGGAGATTGGCACCCTACGCCCTTCACTACATCAACTGCTCTAGTAGTAGCTCTACGCACGTCTCTTCAGTCATTGATGAGAGAGGGTTTAGAAAGAGTTTATGAGAGACATGCTAAGATAGCAAGAGCAGTGAGGGAAGCAGTTAAGGCGGCTAGTCTTAGTTTACTAGTCAAGGATGAAAGGTATGCATCTAATACAGTAACGGCAGTCAAGTGGCCAGATGGATATGACTATGTGAAGTTTTGGCACTCATTGTACAATAAGTTTGGAATAATGATTGGTAATCCTCCAGCCCAATGGGCAGCTTGGCCCATCTTTAAGGACTCTTTCAGAATTGGACATATGGGAAGAACAGCTAATCCTGACTATGTTCTTACTACATTATGTGCAATTGAAAAAGCATTGAGAGAGATAAATTATCCTATTAAAGAGAGAATTATGTTTGAGACGGCTGAAAAAATATTGGGAATAAAGACGTGATCCTTTTTTATTTATTAATACGAGCTAGTCATATTTTTTGGTGACTGCTGATGAATGTGTTCGAGCAATACTTTATGGCTGTTGTTGTGCTTCTAATATCGGCTGGTATCGGTTATGCTGTTCGTCAGATCTTTATCTATCTGTTGAAGAGATGGGCTGAGAAGACCGAGACCAAGATCGACGACATTATAATAAACGCGATTAAGAACCCGATAGTCCTCTGGTTCTTATTGGGAGGAATTTATGGAGCTCTCAGCATTGTTTCTCTACCAGAAAATATCATGCAATACGTGGAGAAAGGACTACTTGCAATTATTATTTTGTCCGTAACCCTGGCCCTCGCCGTCCTCACAGGCAATATTGTGAAGTATTATGGCGTTAGGCTTGGTGCAACGCTTCAAGTCACGGGGCTTGGCCAATTTCTTGCCAAGGCCGTCATAATATCAATAGGCATAGTAATTCTGCTTGCTGAGCTTGGAATTGAGATTACTCCGCTCATAGCTTCGCTGGGAATAGGAGCCCTAGCTATAGCGCTTGCTCTTCAAGATACCTTATCTAACATATTTGCCGGTTTCTATATTTTGGCGGATAGGCCCATAAAGGTTGGAGACTACATAACGGTTGAGGGAGCTGGAGAAGGATACGTAATAGACATTGGATGGAGGTCAACTAAGATCCGTACGCTTCCAAACAACGTGATAATAATTCCGAACAAGAAGCTGGCAGAGTCTGTCATAACTAACTATTATCTGCCAGATAAGCCCATGTCGGTACCTATAACCATAGGAGTTAGCTATAATGAAGATCCCGAGAGGATAGAAAAAATACTACAAGAGGAGGCATCAAGAGCAGCTGAAGAGATTCCAGGTATTTTGAAAGACTGGGCACCAATCGTCAGATTTCTGCCTGGACCCGGAGAATATTCTCTAAACTTTACGGTCATATTTAGAGCTCGAGAATACACTGATCAATTCTTGATCAGACATGAGTTTTATAAGAGGATAATTAAAAGATTCAGGGAAGAAAGAATTGAGATTCCATATCCAGTACGCACTGTGTATCTCAAAGGAGAGGGCGACGAAAAATAGCTTCTAGTCTCTAGACGTCGAGTCCATTACCCACTCAATGTATGACTTATTGACATCGCTTATACTTACTTCTATGAATTCTGGGACTCGATAAGGATGCTCTTTTAACACTGTCTCCTTAAGCATATTTGCTTTTTCTTTCGTCGTCTTAAATATCAGTAGAACCTCGTCTGACTCTTCTATTTTGCCCTCCCATCTGTAAATTGACCTCACCTTCACGATATTTACGCACGCGGCTAACCTCCGCTCAATTATGTTTTTACACCATTCAGAATAATTAGAATCAGATGGAAAGGTTACAAAAACCAATGATAACTCATTTTGATACGAGTTTTTACTCATCGTCTACGTCGCCTCCATCCATACTCTTTCAAACTCAGACCGATAAAGTAATGCTATTTCTCTACTCTGAATCACTATTAGGTTTTCATCATTTTTATCCTCTGCCGCGACTGACCAGTTATAACTACCAGTAATGACGGTTTTGTCATCGATCACAACGAATTTATGATGCATCAGGTCAGGGTTTCCATCAATCCTGACTTCTACTCCCGCCTCTGCTAATCGCTGGTATTCAGAGCCTCTGATGTTTGCTTGCTGCCCCTCCATGACGACCTTTACTTCTACTCCCCGTGACTTAAGCTCTATTAAGACATCGGCTAACAAATCATTCGTGAATGAGTAGACCGCTACGTAGGCATATCTCTGCGCTCCTCTTAGTATATTTGCTATTAAGGCATCGCATTTCTGCGGCTTGGAGAAGCAAACTTCCGATATAGTTCCATCTACTCCTCTCTCTATTGTAGTGGTTTTATAGACCGTGGTCAGGAATGTTTGATAATTAGTAGTCGTCTTAATAATTGTATGAGCAATGCTGGTGGTCTTTATCTCAGTGATGATGGTTGGAGCCATCACCATTGTCGAGGATAAATAACCAAAGATTAGCCCGGCAATAAATACAAATATTATTATTAATGCAGTAGTTGACTTCATAAGATAAAGATTATTCTGCGAGATTTTTATAACTTATGGTAGCGTGATTATGGATTTTACTTGACACGTCATTCCAAGCGTTTCTCTGAGTTTTTCAGCCATTCCTTCAATCATTGCTATCGAGAATACGCCTACGATGTTTCCACCGGCTCTCTCGGTGAGTTTTGCGAGAGTAATCGCCGTCTTACCGCTCCTTATCAGGTCATCTACTATGAGTACGTTTTCTCCTCTTCTAATTGCTCTTCTCGGGATGTATAAATATTCAATGACTGGCGGCGTCCTTATTATTTTCTCCTCTATATAGTCTCTTATGCTTAGGTCCCTCCGCTGCTTTGCTATTATGAGCTCAACATCGAATTCGTTTGCCACCTCCACTGCTACGGGTATTCCGTCCGCGGCAACAGTAAGTAACTTATTTACAGGCACGTAGCTAAACTCATTGAAAGCGATTTTTCCAATCAGTTTCTGTAGCCTAATGTCTTTTATGACCTCGTAGAGGTCATAGAATCCCTCTTCTGTCCGTGTGATCTTGCTTCTTATTATTTCTGACAGTAATTTCTCGCTGAATAGTGAGATTATTTTTTCTGACCTGCTTCTATTAGGCAGTACTCTACCCTTCACGTATCTGCTTAGGACAGAGGGGGGGAGGTTAAGCATCTCGGAAAGTGTTCGGTAATCGTATTTCTTTTTAAGAAGTCCTAAAAGCTCTATAGCAATTAGTCTAAGCTTAAGCTCATCTATTCGGGATTTACTGTCCAACTCGTATACACCGCTTTGATAACTATCATTACTTGGCCTCTGAGAAATTTATACGTTTAATGCAAATTATTTAGTTTATATCTTAGATAGACTACGTCACTATATAAAAGACCTAGCTAAATAAGCAAGGGCTGCATATGGTGCAGAGAATTGGACCAGCTCCTCCTTACTATCGGGCTGACTGGGCTCGGAGTAGTGGTCGGATTAGCCGGGACTCTGGTCGGAATAGGCGGTGGCTTCATAGTCGTGCCGATACTATTAACCGTATTTCACTTCGAGCCCGGAATGGCTGCTGGCACAAGCATGATGTTCATCTTTTTTAATTCTCTTTCCGGGTCTATTGCTTATTTGAGGCAGAAGAGAGTCGATCTGCTTGTAGGGACGTTTCTTGCGCTTCCCACGATTCCCGGAACCATTATAGGCGGGCTCGCAGTCGGGCTGTTCGACATCTCAAACTTTAGGCTGGCCTTTGCTTTTCTCCTCCTTGGCACCTCTCTATACATGTTTTTCAGGCCCATTCATCTCGAGAGTACTATGCGCATTAGAAAATGGAGTACTGAGAGAAGACTGATAGATAATTCAGGCCGAGAATATTCCTACAGAATTAGCCTGCCACTAGGAGCCGTGATAAGTTTCTTTGTCGGAATCTTAGCAAATCTATTCGGCGTAGGTGGGGGAATAATTCATGTGCCAACAATGATTCTGCTCTTCGGCGTGCCAACTCATATAGCAACGGCGACATCTCACTTCATACTAGTTATAACATCCCTATCTGGATTGAACGTGCATTTACAGTTAGGTCACATTGATTTATCGACTGCTATTCCTCTCGGGCTTGGCGCCGTCGCTGGCGCCCAGTTAGGAGCTAGACTATCGCAGAGATTGAGAAGTAAGACTCTCGAGCGTATTTTCGCGGTCTTCCTAATAGCCCTAGTAGTGAGGCTAATTCTACAAAATGTTATATAGTTCTAAACTTTGAAGAAAGCAAGACTCGCCTGCCATAAAGATGGTGTAGACATCATGGCTGAGATTATCTGTATAGGAGAACCGATAGTACAGTTCAATGCAGTGACGCTTGGCCCGCTTAGAAATGTAAGTCTATTTGAGAAGCACGTCGGGGGACCTGAGACGACAGTGGCGGCATGCGTCAGAAGGCTCGACCACACGTCAGGTATCATTGGAAGAGTAGGAGACGATGAGCTCGGACACTACATCATAAGCTGGCTTAGGGGAATCGAAGTCGATACTTCTTTTCTAAAAATAGACTCCTCTGGGCAAACTGCAATCTGCATAGTTCAGCGAGGATACCCAATACCTGGGAGGAGTAGAGTCTACTATTACAGAAAGGACTCAGCTGGAAGTAGACTATCCCCCGATGACGTTGAGAAGGACTATCTGTCAGGAGCCAGAGTTTTACATCTCACTGGAATAACGCCTGCGATCAGTCAGTCGGCAATGGATGCCTGTCTGAAAGCAGTAGTGACCGCCAGCGAGAACGACGTAATGGTCTCGCTTGATACGCAAATCAGGCCGCAGCTCTGGAAATCAATAGATGATGCAGCATCAACGATCATGAAGTTCGTCGAGTTTGCAAACATACTCTTCACGGATTTAGGAGACGCTGAGATATTAGTAGGCGAGAATAATCCTGAAAGAATATTCCAAATCTTCAGGAGTATTGGGGTAGATGTTATTGTACTGAGACTCGGTGAGAGGGGCGCAATGGCGGCTAGAGGCTCAGAGATAGCCGAGGCTGAGCCTTTGCCAATAACTGTTGAGGACCCTCTAGGAGCGGGCGACGCGTTAGTAGGCACATTTCTAACATGTCTTGTAGAGGGTAGGAGTCTATTCGAGGCTCTTAGAAAATCTATGATTTCCTGGTCACTAGTAGCGACTGTTAGGGGTGAGCAAGAGATTCTGCCTACTAGTAGGGACCTTGAGGGTGCATTCCGAGCGCTTTACCCTTGACTAGCAATAAGTAAAGAGCTATTGATACTAATATCCACGATGCAAATGCTAGTGGTCCTAGTCCTGCAACTTCTCTCGGCAGCTCTGTGGTAATTATTGTTAAGCCCCATACAGCGTTAATAGAGCCGTGAAGAGAAGCAGCAGGCAAAACGCTCGATGAGATTAGCCTCACGAAGATGTGTGGCAGAGTGGATGAGACTGTAAATACGACGAAGAGAAAGACTCCGGCAATTCTATTATCAGGATAGTTATGTCCAAGTAGGACTATTGCTGATGCATGCCATAGTCCCCATAAAGCACCTACTATTATTGACGACTTAATTAAACTCATTCCTGTTGATTGAACCTTATCTAGTAGGAACCCCCTCCAACCAATCTCTTCTCCTAACGCAAAGATTGCATTAAGAGTCAGCGACACGATATACCCGTTGAAAAAAGTAAGAACCAAGAAGAGTGAGAAATCAATCGATGAACTTGATAAGAGACTTTCAAGTTGATGCGGTGTAAACACACCAGCAATAATAATCATTGCTAGATAGATTAATAGTGATATGAAGGTTATGAAGGGAGCAGCGAGAAATACTAAGACTACTCGTCTATCTATTTTTAGACATTTTTTAAGATAGCCCCATCCACCGACAATCAAGACAGCTATGGTAGGTGTGTACATTCTTACAAACCCCCAGATAAGACTGCTTGTAATGGTGCTCATGCCGCCGGTAAGGTAAGCAGTATAGTCAACAATCAAAGCAGACAGGATTGCTATTGATGAAAAAAGAATTATGTCTCTTATGTCCTTATTTATCAAGATCTATTCAAAAATACGTATCTTAGCGCTTATTAAAGCATTATCTGTGAGCGTTCAGCATAAAAATAAGCATGATGAATTTTTAGTTGAATGTCTATCGTTGAGGATGTCCTTAACAAGGTGGTTGAGCTGATAGAGCCGAGCGAGGATGAGCGGAAAAAGCTTAACGAAACAGCGTCACTACTTCTCTCACTCTGCGAGAGAAGGTTCAGCGCGATTCATGGATATGTCTCCACATCAATTGAGGGCTCAGCTGCTAAGGATACATGGCTGAGAAGCAAGCCAGAGATAGACATATTCATTCATTTCCAGCCAATAGTTAGTCGAGAAGTACTCGAGAAAATAGTTGTCGAGCTAGGCTCAGAGGTGATTAGAGATGCGGGAGGCAATAGTAGGCTCAGATATGCCGAGCATCCATACGTCGAGGGCTTCATTAACAATATAACTGTAAACATTGTTGGATGCTACGAGGTGTCTGATGGGAACTGGATAAGTGCAGTTGACAGGACTCCCCATCATACTCGATACGTAAACTCTAGGCTCACGCCAAGCTTAAGGAGAGACGTCAGGCTTCTTAAGAGCTTCTTGACTCAGACCGAGATATATGGCGCTGAGATAAGAGTCGGAGGCTTCAGCGGATATCTAGCAGAATTATTAATACTTCATTTCGGGGGATTTTTGGAGCTTTTAAAATCAGCTTCTAGATGGAAGCCCCCAGTAGTGATTGATCCGGAGAGAAGAGTTACTAAGAGGGAGGCGCTCTTAATATTCGCTAAGTCTCCACTTATAGTAATTGACCCCGTCGATAAGAACAGAAACGTTGCTTCAGCAGTCACGCTAACCAAGCTTTCCGAATTTATACTTGCATCAAAATTCTTCCTCGAGCGGCCGTCAGTTGATTTCTTCTTGGGAAACGCTATGCTGGAATCTATGCCTATAAACTCCTTGGCAGAGAATAGAAATCTTTTTGCAATTATTTTTAAGATTGATGAGTACATAGCTCCAGATGTTCTTTGGGGAGAACTCCGTCGCTCAGCGGAGGGAATAAAAAAGAAACTAAGTGTTGCGGGCTTTACCGTCTATAACTATGGGATAAATGAGAGTAGAGGAGAAGTGATATTGATATTTGAGCTTGACAAGCTTTGTCTTCCTTCAGTCTATCTGCATAGAGGACCGCCTGTCTGGATGGATGATGCAGCAAAATTCGTTAAGAAACATCTCTTAAGCTCAGATACTATTGCAGGTCCTTGGATAGATGGTGATAGACTATATGTCCTTAAGAAGAGGAAGGATATTTCTGTAGACGTACTCCTTAGAAATTGGTTAGCTAAGGGAGAAGTCTCAATTTCCAGACAACTGTACAAATTATTCAGTTCTTCGAAGATAGTAGTTGGATGGAGAGAAGTCATAAGACTCCTAGGGACTGGGGAACACTCCTCATTCCTAGCACGCTTCTTGGCCTCTAGGCCTCTATACATGATGGGTAAGACTGAATTTTGACGCGTATACAGATAAACCCGGAATACTTAATTCTCATAAATATTGACGAGTTAGAGTTTGATGAGTCAATGCTTCTGCAACTATCTTACCCTAAGCCGAATAATGAATATGCACGCTTAGTGTGCGACTCTCTAAGACAGCTTGGTGTTGAAGGTGTATACATAGACAAGTCGAGTAAATTAATGATTGTGGGTAAAGGCTTCCGTAACATCGTGGTAGCGTGCAGACATCGCGGAGAATTCGCATGTGCCAAGATTAGAAGGATTGACTACGTCGTTAAAGATACTAGTAGAGAGGCAAGCATGCTTAGATTGGCCAACAGTGTCAAAGTGGGTCCAAGACTGATTGGTCATCACGGGCCAGTACTATTGATGGAGCTTGTTGAAGGTGAGGACCTAACGTCCTGGCTCCTGAGTCTGAGTAAAAAAGAATTTAGTTATGCGCGTGAGATAGTGTCTGAGCTCCTCAAGCAGTGTCATAGACTTGACATGGCGGGAATAAATCACGACGAACTGAGCGATGCAAGTAAGCACGTCCTAAAAACTAGAAGCGGAGTAGTTATTCTTGATTTCGGCTCTGCCAACATTACTTCAAAGCCATCAAACTTAACTTCAATAATTAATTATTTATTCCATGGTCCTGCTCGCCGGGTCTCTACGGAAATCATAGGAATAAGAGAGCCGCCAGCCGAGGTTTTAAGGAATTACAAATCAAACCTCTCAAGCGACAGTTTCGAAAATATTTATCGTATTATTTTTAATGTGTAAGGTTTTTTAATATAGCAGTGTTATATTAAACCAGCAATGAAGAGACCCGCACAAGGTATTAAGAAGAGGAGATTCCTACTAAGGAATCAAATGAGATACAATGTTTTGTCAGCAATTGGGAATACTCCGCTCATAGACATCACAGAGGTTTTAGGAGCGCCAAAAGGTGTAAGAATTTTCGGCAAGGCTGAATACATGAATCCAGGCGGCTCAGTTAAGGATAGGCCCGCGTACTACATAGTTACTGATGCGCTTAGGAAGGGACTACTGGAAGCAGGTAAAAAGATACTTGACGCTACTTCAGGAAACATGGGGATTGGACTAGCACTCGTCGCGGCCGCCTACGGAATACCATGCAGACTAGTCGTTCCAGGCAACATAAGCATGGAAAAACAAAAAACACTCAAGCTTCTAGGAGCAGAGCTCACGATAAGCAACCCGCTCGAGGGCATAGACGGCGCGATTAAGAAGGCACGAGAAATATATCAAGAAAATCCTGAACAATACTTCTATGCAAATCAATATGACAATCCAGCAAACATTAGGGCTCATTATGAGACGACTGGTCCTGAGATAATTGCCCAGACAGGGGGCAAGATAACGCACTTCATTGCAGGTGTAGGTACGTCAGGTACACTCATGGGTGCTGGTAGAAGGTTAAGGGAAAGTAAACCAAACATAAAACTGATAGAGGTCCAGCCGGATGATCCTCTGCACGGTATAGAGGGCTTGAAATACATGGAGAAGGCTATAAGACCAGCAATCTACGACCCGAGTTTCGCTGACGAATTATACAGAATAAAGACAGAGGATGCAATGAATTATTCAAAACTCTTAGCCAAGGCAGGAGTATTGGCAGGGCTATCATCAGGAGCTAACGTGGCAGCTGCTAAGATGGTTGCAAGCAGCCTGAAGAGAGGAACGATCGTGACTATGCTTCCAGATGGTGCGAGTAGATACATTGATTTACTCATTAGTGAATAAAATCATACAGCTATGATTCGGGGATGTTAGGCTTGGTGATAAGAATTCCAAGCAAAATAATAAGCGAAATGTCGATGCATGCATTGAAGACTTATCCAGAAGAGGGCTGCGGTCTACTTATCGGCGTCGTAAATTCAGGCATAAAAGAAGTGATAAAATGCATACCAATGAATAATGTATATACTGGCTCACGGAGAAATCGATATTCTATAGACCCTTTAGAATACATGAGGATAGAAGATGAAGCATATAAAAATGGGTATATGGTGCTCGGCATCTTCCATAGTCATCCAGATGCGCCTGCTATTCCGAGTAAGTACGACCAAGAATATGCAGCGCCATTATTCATCTACGTCATCTTATCAATTAGAAATGGAAGAGTAGCAGAAATAGCGGCTTGGAGAGTAGCTGAATCAACTTGGGAATTCGAGCAGGAATCACTCGAGATAGTTTAACATAGGCGGGTCTATAGGCGTTGACGATAAACGTGCAGTTCCTCGCCTGTTAGTGACAGTATGACTCCGCCTATTGCCAATCTCCTTATCGTATCTCTGTAAGGAGTGTATATCCTAGCGACTTGTCTCTTTGAGTCTATGCCCATGAATAACGCAAGGCCTACCGCTGAGTCATCATCTCCTAAAACGTATGAAACAATACCTATCCCGATATCCGAGAAGTCGACTCCCTCATGCCCAATGACCTTCTTAGAGGCTGGACAACCACATCTCTCTATATCGGATAAAACATCATTCAGAAAATCTACTATGCTTATATGAGTTTCGTTTCTCTGTTCTAGGATTTTAAAGTTTATCCAAGATAATGGTATTGTTCTGAGAGACGCTCCTCTCAGAAACCTTGCGTAATTCATCTCTCTTATTACTCGCCTAGCCTCTTGGCTCCGGGTAGAGACGACGCTGGGAATGTCAAGCATAATAATTTCAGCTCCTGAGCGGTCCATAGCCTCTTTCAGTAATGGTCCAGGCTCCACTCCAAGTAAAGCAATGTGACTCGGCATGGCAACATCGATTAGGCTTGATTTATACCAGTCAGCAGCACCTTCACCTATCCATCCATCAGTATTTATTAAAGTAAGGGTAGTCCAATTTCTGCGTAAGATATTCATAGCCATGCATAATGCCTCGTTAGGATTGTAAGACGGCGAAGTATATCCGACAGGGTATATTTTTTCAGGCCTTAAGAGGTGAAGGGAGGGTACTGTCTTTGAGCTTTGACTTGAGTAAGCCATCGTGGTTGGAGGACAGATGTCTGATTGACCAATATCTAGGTCAACGACAACCGGCTCGATGCCACTCTTCAAGACATAATTATGCAGATAAGTAATAAGTGAAGTTTTACCCGAATCTATCCCCCCTAAAACAATTATTCGACTCTTCTCTTTCAAAGCATTTAAAAGGTTTATCCAAGTATCTGGAATAGTGTTTCCTTGCACGATATTTATCGAGTGACCAGTGCCAAGCGACAATTCAAGCTTAGCATCGGTCAAGGCATGAATCGGCAAAACTCTATGAGGCCTAGACACAATCGTCTCACCTTTCTTTGGCCTATGTCCAAAGATTTCTACTTCGCCTTCTAGAAGTTTTGCAGATGCAGGTCCGCCCAGCAGCAGAGTACTTCCACGCTCTAGTGTCTCCTTATTTTCAGACATTTTCTTCCACTCTTCATTAAAAATTTCTCTTATTTATTTTGCTTATGCGCCAGCTTAAAGACCCAACGTGTCTCCTCCTTTCCACCATTAATATTGACTACATTGATATTTACTATGTTATCCTTAGTGATGTCTATAACGTTAAAACTATTTCCCAGTCTTCCCCTTGTCCTTACGCATGACACTGTGCCCGCATTGACGAAGACTGTATTGTTGACCTGTATTGCGTTCCTTACATGTCTATGTCCCATCAATACTAGGTCTACTCCAGCGTCAAGGACTACCCGTAAAACATCGCCAGCATCTTCAAGTATATCTTTCTCTCTGCCAGCGAATGGTACTGGAATAGTGTGATGATGAAGCACAAGAATTTTTAATGTATCTTCAGGTAGCGCTTTGAACTTGCTCGTAATGAGTCCCTGTCTATACCGTCCAAGCCTGCCATTATCAGAGTCTGGCACGGCGCTGTCTAGGAGTAGGAAGACTGCCTTACCAATGCTTACCTCAAAGTCAACAGGGCCAATCATCTCTTTAAATAGGGAATCGCCATAGTTTCTTTCGTCGTGGTTTCCAGGCGTAAACAGTATTTCATGAGATATGGCTCTAAGCTTCTGGCATGCTAGCTCATAATCATCTAGTACTCCATTATCGGTAATATCGCCAGAATGAATTATTACGTCTGGTTTGGGGTCAAGTTCAGAAATTATTGAGAGGCACTTATCAAGCATGTCTGGAAGATGCATGCCAAACCTAGTGATATGAGTGTCTGAGATATGCACTATTCTTAGTTTAAAACTGCTCATTGCAGATTAATTCCTCAATAACATTACTTATATTTATTTTATTCATGTCAATAGGCGCAGGGGAATTCTAAGCATGCTGCTCAGTTTCACAAGTCTTATGCTTCTTAATACTTCATCAATCATTTTAACCTCATCATCAGTGAGTCTAAAATCTGTTGCACTAGCATTTTCCTTAACTTGTTCGGCCCGCTTTACTCCAGGTATTACTACGACTTCAGGTCTTCTTATTAACCAGTTGATTGCGATCTGTGAGGGTTTCTTCCCCCTCTTAGAGGCGATTGTTTTCAATAGGGATATTAGGGGCTGAAGTCTTTTCAGGTTTTCCCTATCGAATAATATGTTGACTTTCCTAACAGTGTCGTCTGGTAGATGGTATTGGTCGTACTTTCCTGTTAGTAGGCCCTGAGCAAGTGGGCTGTAGGCTATTATCGTAATTTTATTTTTCTCTGCGTATGGAAGTAGTTCTTTCTCTGCATCTCTCTCAATCATGTTGTACTTTACTTGGTTAGAAACTATTTCTTCACTCTTCAGGGATTCTTGAGCCTTGATGAGTTGTCTCAGGGAGAAGTTGCTTACACCTATATGCCTGATCTTTCCCTCCTTCACGAGTCTCTCCATTGCTCTCATCGTCTGGCTTATCGGTATGAATGGGTTGGGCCAGTGAATCTGGTATAGGTCAATTACGTCGACGCCCAGTCTTTCTAGGCTTCTCTTGCATGCTTTTAGGACGCCGTTATATGCTAAGTGGGTGGGCCATACCTTGGTCGCGATTATTACTCTTTCCCTCACTTCCTTTATTGCTTTTCCGACTATTCTCTCTGACTTTCCATCGCCATACATCTCGGCCGTGTCGATGAAGTTTATTCCCAGCTCTACTGCGGTTCTAATTGCCTCTATTATGTCTCTCTCGCCGTACTCTTTTCCCCATCCCCAGGACTTGCTTCCTGCCTGCCAGCATCCGACGCCGACCTGTGATGTTTTTAGTCCGGTTTTGCCGAGCTCTGTGAAGATCATTTTAGTCTCCTCTGTTGTTCATGCTGGGCTAGGTTAGTGCGCCTACTGGCATTACGTATATGGGTATCTCTCCTTTCGGTAGGTCTAGGATCTTCTCGATCTCTGATTCGTAGAATGCGCCGATGACTACGCATCCTAGGCCGAGTGTCTCGGCTTGGAGGTATATGTTCTGTGCTGCGTGTCCTGATTCTTGGAGGATGTATTGCCATCCCCTCTCTCCGTATCTTCTCTTTGTTCTCTCGGCTACTGCCGTGAAGATTATGTTTATTGCTGCGTCTCTTACCCATTCTTGGTCTACGCATGCTGCCATGAGTTGTTCGCTGAAGTCTCCGCTGATTATGAGTTCTAGCTCGTGTTCATGGGGCTTGTAGTGGTAGATTCCTGGCTCTAGTTCTTTGACGCCGTCTTTTCTTACTGCGACGTATAGTTCGAGTGGGTATAGTCCTCCTGCTGATGGTGCGCTTCTTAGTCCTACCCAGACCTTTGGCTCTGTTATTCCTTGGGCTGCCCATAGTAGCTGTGATACGTCGCTTAGCTTGATGGGCTTGTTCTTGTATTCTCTTCTTGACCTTCTTCTGAGTATTGCTTGTTCGAGTGAGATTGGGCCGTCGAGTCTCGGTGATGGGAGCTTTATTGTGGCCTGTGTGGTTCGTGTCTGTCTCGTGCTCATGTAGTTATTTTTCTTTATTTGGGTTAATATGCCTAGCGTGGCTGCTGTCCCGATTATTGATGCGATTATGCCTGTTTTTAGTAGTTGTCTACGGGTTGGTTTTCTCAAATTTTTCCTTATTATTTGTCTGGGCCGGGGGGTTGATTAAGTTTGTGGGTTTTATAGTCTTTTCACCATTGTTAGTGGCCTTATTTTCTTGACTTCTGGGTTGACGAGGTGTGGCGGCTCTTCTCCTCTTAGGACCGAGAGTAGGTTTGTGGCTGCGAGCTCGGACATCTTTGTCCTCGAGCTTATAGATGCGCTTCCAATATGAGGTGTCAATACCACGTTTTCGAATTTTATGAGTGGGTTTTCTGGACTTATTGGCTCCTGCTCAAAGACGTCTAGTGCCGCTCCAGCTATCCATTTTTCTCTCAGCGCCTTGACGAGTGCCGCCTCATCGACTACTGGTCCCCTACTAGTGTTTATCAGGAAAGCGGTGGGCTTCATCATTCTTAGCTCTCTTTCACTGATCATGTGTCTTGTCTCCTTTGTGAGGGCTACGTGTAGCGTGACGAAGTCCGAGTTCTTTAATAGTTCTTCTAGCGAGACATAATTAGCATCGAGTTCCTTCTCTCGTTCAGGCGGGACTCTCACAACATCGTAGTATAGTATCTTCATTCCGAACCCCTTCGCCCTCTTGGCGACTGCTTGGCCTATCCTTCCAAATCCAATGATGCCTATTGTCTGGCCATATACGTCTGCGCCTACGAAGAAGGTCGGCGTCCAAGCTATCTTCCATTTACCGGCCCTCAAATAATTGTCTGCCTCGACTATTCTCCGAGCGACTGATAGTAGCAGCGCCCAAGTCAGGTCGGCAGTGGCCTCCGTCAAGACTCCAGGCGTGTTAGTGACGTAGATTCCCCTTCTAGTCGCCTCCTCCACGTCTATGTGGTCAAACCCGACAGAGTTTGTGCTGATTACTACAAGGTTAGGAGAGAGGTCCATAACTTCAGCATCAATTTTGTCGCCAACCATGCATACGATGCCGTCCTTATTTCTAACTTTCTCGAGGAGTAATGAGCGTGGAGGCGGGCCGCCCGCCTCATACACGTCTACGTCGCAGTATTGTCTAAGGAGCTCCATGTGTTGCGGAAATAAAGGCTGTGTCACAAATATTCTGGGACGTTTACTGCTCATCATTTTAGGTTTTTTATTTCTAATATTTATATTATTATGTTGTTGATTTTTCCGGGCTTGGATTTCTTCGCTACTACTGTCCTTGGTCTTGAGGACGTTACTGCTAGGGAGATTGAGGAGCTGACGGGAACCGAGGCTCTGCGTGACGTTGCTAAGGTTATCTTTCATGGAAGGCCTGTCGATGCTGCCAGAGTGAACTATGCCTCGAGGTGTTGTAACAGGGTCTTCATACTCCTCGTCAGGAAGAGTGTCGGTGGTCTCGAAGACATTGAGAAGGCAGCAAAAGAAGTAGAGTACTCGGAGTTTATCAATGACGACCAGTCCTTTGCTGTCAGGTCTGAGAGGCATGGCTCTCATCCCTTTACGAGCATGGACATCAGTGCTGCGGTTGGTCGAAGCGTCATAGAGTCGTTTAGGGCGTCGAGAGGAGTCAGGCTCAGGGTCGACCTTAAGAATCCAGACGTCGAGCTGTTCGCACTGCTCAGGGGCTCGGAGTTCATCTTGGGACTCAACACGACTGGCCGCTCCCTTCATCACAGGTTCTACAGGGTTTATCATCATCGTGCCGGTCTCTCCGCAGTGATTGCCGCCTCGATGCTTAGGCTTAGCGAGTGGTCCCCATCCGAATCTATTCTTGACCCTTTCTGTGGAAGCGGGACCATACCGATCGAGGCGGGACTAATGGGGCTTAAAATAGCTCCTGGCCTAGAATTCATGGACATGGCGATGCATCGTTTAAAAATATTTAGCAAGGATGAGCTGGAGAAAGTGAGGAAGAGTCTCAGGGCATCTGAGGAGCGTTGGAAAGAGCTGAGGATATTTGGCTCAGACGCCTCTCTGAGAAGTATTGAGGGAGCCTTGATGAACGTTAGGGCAGCCGGGCTTGAGGGAAGGGTCAGACTCATGCAGGGCGACGTGACGCAGATAGATAAGTGGCTAAACATGTCTATCGATAAGATAGTTACTAATCCGCCGTTCGGCGTAAGGATGAGTCTTCGACACGCCGAGGAGTTCTACACCTCTGTGTTTAAGGCAATCTCGAGGGCGGCTCCGGGCGTGGAGGTCACTTTCCTGACCAACAAGCCAGTAGTCGTCAGGAAGGCCATGGATAATGCGGGATGGCAACTCTACGATAGTAGAAAGATAATTTATGGGACTCTTGAGGTCAGCCTCGTTAGGGCCAAGGCTTAAATATCTTTCGATCTGCATAAAAACACTCATTCGCATCGTCAGGTATTTTTCAGTAGAGAGGTTACTTGCTATGAATTGGTATTGGGAGTGATTTTCCACACACGATTGGTCGGGGCTTAATTTTATAAGTGGCCTCTTGCCTTCTTGCCTTAGGAGAGTATAGTTGTCATTTGTGATGAGGCTTCCAAATGCAGAATATCTGACCGACCTCATGAAGGCAGTCTCGGCAGTAGTGGATGAAGCCACCTTCAAGATTGATTCTGAGGGACTGAAACTCGTATCAATGGACCCTGCACACATAAGCCTAGTAGATTTTTTCCTGAGCAAGGAGGCTGCGGAAGAATACTCAGCCAGCAGAGACCTAGAACTTACAATCAACATGCAGGATCTCCTCAAGTTTCTCAAGAGGTCGAAGAAGGGAGAGGCATTGACACTCTCCTACGACGCTGAGAAGAAGAAACTCACACTGACGCTCACGGACTCTGCATATTCCAGGGAGAGGAACTTCCAGCTCAGTACGCTTGAGCCGGCTGGGATGGGAGCAATGACTACTCCGAAGCTGAGCTTCGAGGCAAAGGCTAGGCTGAGTACTGATGCCTTCTGGGAGGCGATTGAGGATGCTGGAATAATTGCTGACGCCATGAAGATTACGATTCAGCCCGACATGGTTGTGCTTACCGCTAAGGGCGAGACGAGTACTATTCAGAATAAGCTCTCGAAGCAGGGAGCGCTTGTATACGAGATTCAGACCGAGAAGGAGGTCTCGGCCAGCTTCAGCCTGACGTATCTTGAGAAGATTATCAAGCCCTGCAGGGATGTCTCCGAGGAAGTGACGATGATGCTTAGTACGAATAAGCCGATTAAGCTTCAATTCCCATTTCCCGCGGGTAGGCTTGAGTATCTCATAGCTCCAAGGCTGGAGTAGGGCTTGTCTACAATTCTCGAGGGATTTTTTGTTAAGCATTAGGAATTTTTCTCAAAATTGCTTAACACCTCCCCCTGACTGGAGCAGCGTTAACTCTATCCCTATGCCTCTGCATTTTACTTTTCCCATCAATAATATGTTGAATTGATGTAGATATAGTCTCGTGAATAATTAATTAATTAAAAAATTATTCTATGTTTTAGATTAGTCTTCCGACCCTGTCGCCGTCCTGTATTGCGTCCTTTATTCGGCCCGGGCTTCTCGAGTCTCCTATTACGTAGGATTTCCTGCATGCTGCCTTCAGGGCCCTTGCGGCTTTCTCATCGCTCCGCATGCCTATTGATAGGATTACTGTGTCAGCGCTTATCTCGAATGGCTTGCTCTCTCCTATCCGAATGACTACTGATGAGGGCTTGACCTCAAGCACCTCGGACTTGCATATCGCTCTGACTCCCGCCTTCTTCAGCATGTCCCAGAGCACGGTCGTGGTGTACTTGTATCCAACCTCATCAAAAGGCATGAGCTCAATCATCTTCTCAATAATCGTCACTTTCTTTCCATGATTAGCGAGGTATAGGCCGGTCTCACAGCCAGTAGTCCCTCCACCAATTATTACCGGCTCATCTCCAACGTTCTCCGGATGAAGCAGCGCCTCAGCAGCAGTCATCGTCTTCATGTTCTCGATTCCCTTAATCCTGGGCCGTACTGGCTTAGCGCCTATGGCTACGACTAGGGCGTCAGGCTTCGCCTTCCTAACCATGCTCGGCGTCACCTCCTGTCCCAGCCTAACCTCGACTCCAGCATCCGCCACCTCTGCCCTCAAGTACTCGAGGAGGTCGCGTATATCCGACTTGAATGGCGGCTGGCATCCAGGTATCATTAGTCCTCCCAGCTCGTTCTCCTTCTCGTATAGGGTAACCTCGTGTCCTCTCCTAGCCGCGACTATCGCGGCCATCATTCCAGCAGGTCCTCCACCGATGACCATCACTCTCTTACGCCTCCTAGCAGGCTTCAGCGGCTCTTCACGCTCCCTGAAGAGATATGGATTAACTGTGCATGCGAGCCTGCGGACCCATGCGACTGCCTCATAGTGGCAGACATTGCACCTGATGCATGGACGTATGCGTCTCCCCTCCATGGCTTTGTTAACCCACTCAGGGTCGGCGAGAAGTGGCCTTCCAAGACAGATAATGTCCGCCTTGCCCTGCGCAAGTATTGACTCCGCCATCTCAGGAGTCTTGATCCCGCCGAACGCCATTACTGGAACCGCATCGCCCACATGCCGCTTAATGTACTCGGCAACCGGTATAGAGACGTCAAGCGGATGATACAGTATCGGGACGCCTGGATACTTCATCAGTCCGAGCGCAGCTATGCCTGTAGACATCGTCGCGGGCTGAAGATAGACTACTCCTTCATCAATCATTATCTTCGCGATCTTCACAGCCGTCTCGAGGTCGTTTCCATCAGGCACCTCCTCATACGCATTGAACTTAAACCCGACGGGGAAGTCTGAGCCACACTCGCGATGGATGCCCCTAACGATCTCGACGGGGACACGCATCCTTCCCTCTAGGTCGCCTCCATACTCGTCTCTCCTCTTGTTGCTGAAGGCAGAGATGAACTCTGCGATGAGGTAGCCATAGGCTCCGTGAAGCTCGACTCCGTCAAACCCTGCCTTCTTAGCCCTCACCGCGGCCTGGATAAACTCATTGATGACCTGCTCAACCTGTTCCTTGGTTAATTCCTTCGGCAGCACAGCGTACCATGGAATATCTATCGCCGAGGGCGCGTAGGAGCCCAGCGGGTCGGCGCCACCCATCGTCGCTATTTGGAGAAAGACCTTCGCACCGTATTTATGAGCAGCATCCGCATATTTCTTCAGGCTTGGAATTAATCGGTCATCGTTCGCGGCCATGAGTGGAAAGCGCTGAAACTTAGTCGCTGCGGCGAACTGGCTGATTATTAGTCCTACTCCTCCCCTCGACCTTGCCTCAACGTATGGTATTGCCTCCTCGACGACTGTCCCGTCAGGGTTGTAGTTGCCCGTTCCCATGGGCGCTAAGGCGACCCTGTTTCGAACCTCGACTTTCCCCAGCATTATCGGTGAGAATAGAATCTTACTAGACATGGCTTTTCAGCGAAGATTACTTGAATATTCTCGTATTTATTATTTATTGTGGTGTGCAGTTTTGTTCTCGATGCTTTGCGTATAAAGGGTACTTCGTCTTCAAGTCTCGCAGTGTTCTCCAGTCCTTCAGGCTTCTCCTTTATTGTGCTCGGGGATTCTCAGCGATGCGTCTGAAGAAGACTTGTATGTCCTGAATAAGAATTTAGAGAGAATTCGAGGATTAGTTGATAAAAAATGAAACTATCAGTATCACAAAAATGATATTTCTACTCACTCTTGATGATTTATGCGTGGTAGAGATGCGGAGATTGGTTAATAATGCATGTCCGACAGCCATTATCCTGATAGTAGCGATGATTTTTTCATCGATAGGTCTGGCCCAGGAGGCTCCTACAATATCTACGGACAAATCAATATACAAGATCGGAGAGACTGTCCAATTCATCCTTACTGGATTAGAGCCAAACCAGACATACATGATAGAGATATTGAGGGGAGAGGCATCAGTCACAACAATAACATTCACTACCGATGAGGGTGGTCTGCCGACGAGTGATGCTTCATGGAACACGGGGGAAGCCGGGACAGGGACATACAAGTACGTCCTTAGGAGTAATGGCAACGAGCTTGGATACGGCGGCTTCGGGATCGTCGGGATAAATAAGGAAGAATTCAGTGCGGATGAAGAAATAGTGGTCTCTGGGGGTGGAGCAGTTCCAGGCGCCACGGTCAGTGCCGCCCTCATGAATGACTCCTCTTCCCTCGCCACTGCGAGCACGGCTGCCAATGATGCGGGAGAGTTTTCGTTAAGCCTAGCAATTCCCTACGACACTCCAAATGGCACATATAGAGTCGTCGTCGATGTCTCGGGAGTAGTGATAACATTCGAGGTAAGAGTCGAGACGACTGCCTCGGAGCTGCTGGGGAGCACTGATTTAATGTTTGAAGAACTGCTTACGAATGTTTCCGGAATAAATGCATCAATAGTAAATAGCCTATTATCGAAGCTCATGAATGCGAGGGATAAGGTCGAGGCGGCCGAGGAACTCTTAGCGGATGGGAAGATACACGTCGCGAGGAACATGCTTAAGGCGACCCGCAACAAGCTTAAGGCGTTCATTCACGAGGTAATGGCTCAGCGCGGTAAGCACATCGACGAGGCTACTGCCGACTCATTGATACAGGCCGCGGAGCGACTAATAGAGCGTATAAATTATCTCTTATCCCTTATCGATCCTCAGGCAGACGTCCATGCGACTGATGCTTCGGGCAAAATTAAAGACAAGAATAGTGGCGATAAGGATGAGAGAGGAAATAAGCATGGCAAGGACAAGGACGACAGGGGAGATAAAGGAAAGAAGGGTAAGAAGTGGTCTGAAAGCTAAGTAGTCTCGACTCCGAAAACCCTAGAGATATTTTTACTCGTCATCTCATCGATTAGTTTCTCAGACACGCCGTTCTCTAAGAGCCATGAGATTAGTTCTGAGTATCTCTCGAGGCTCTGTATTCCCGAGAGGTATGGCGGATTGAGCTTCTCGCTAAGCGCGTGTGGCGCATGGTCGGTCTCGATGAAGTCAACCATTCCTCTACTAACCTTCTCGAGTAGGCCGTGTGCATCTTCAGGCTCCCTGAGCGGCGGATTCGATTTGAGGAGCAGTCCCCCACGAGTCTCCATGTCACGCGTCGTCAGCATCAAGTGATGCGGAGTAACTCCACAAACAATTCTCACACCATCATTCCTCGCTTTGGATATCAGCTCAACTGTCCTCGGGCATGATACATGGACAACGTAGAGTGTACCCCTGAACCCTGACTTCTTCACGCATGAGATCTGGTCCATGACAGACTCGACCTCGGCCTCGGGTGGACGGGCAAGGCACCACGTCGAGGGCTTCTCCGGACTCCATAGCTCAGGCCTGAATAGGCTTGTCTTCTCGCAGTGGACGGCGATGACGCCTCTGTAACCCAACTCTGCGAGTGCCCTGTATACTTTGAGCTGGTCCTCGAGCCTCTCGACCTCGAGCCCCCTCATCTCCGAGGTATACATCTTTAGGCCGACTGCTCTCGGCTCCTCCTCGACTGTCCTGACTGCCTCCTCGAGCTGCTCCAAGCTGCTGGTGGCGGCCACGTATAGGTAGTAGCCCCTAGAGACTCCCTGCATCTCCGCTGTCCTGAGCCTCTTAGCCGCGATCTCACGCGTCGTTATCGGCGGCTTAGTGTTGGGCATGTCGAAGATCGCTGAGACTCCTTGACTCTTCGCGAGCTCGTATACTTTCTTAATGGTGGCTTTGTAGCTCTCCTCCCAGTCCCTGCAGTGGACGTGCGGGTCTATGCGCGCCTCAGATACCATTCTAGCCTACCATGTAGTCGGGAATCTTCGAGAACTCGAGCAGAGCGTCGCAGTAGTCGCACTGTATGGCCCCATGCTCCTTTAGTACATGGAAGCGAGGCTTGACTGGCTCCCTCTCGCGGTTTGTTATGCATGTGACCTCTGGGCACCTAATCCTCCCAACTATGAGGTCTGGAATCCTCGGCTTCACCTTCTCGACCTTCCAGTCCCTGATATAGTTAATCGTGACGGTTGGGAATATCAGTGATAGGATATCGCACTCGCCCTGACTGATGTAGTGGTGATAGATCTTGATTATGTCTTTCTTGCCGTACTTCCTGCTCGGCACGTTGTTGAGGATGATGACTGAGACTTCTGGATTCGTCCTCAGCGAGTCTATTCCGACGAGCTTCACGACTTGCCCCGCACGCCAGGCCGGTATGTGGTCGATGACTGTGCCCCAGTCAATCTTACGCACGAGGAGCGACTCCTCAGCCACTCGACTCACCTCCAAGAATCAGGTAGAGAAGCGCCATGCGGAGTGGAAGCCCATACTTGGCTTGGTCAAAGTACCATGCGTTTGGAGTAGAGTCTATCTCTGGCGAGAGCTCATCCACTCTCGGCAAAGGATGCATCACTCCGATATCGCTCCTAGCATGGCTGAGTAGCTCCCTATTCACGATGTAGGAGCCGCGTAGCTTCTCGTACTCGGATGGGTCTGGGAACCTCTCCTTCTGCAGCCGGGTCACGTAGAGCACGTCGATTTCTCTAAGCGTCTCAGCTATCTCGGACGTCTCCTCTATCCTTTTGTACTTAATGTTCCTCTCCTTGAGGAATAGCTCAACCTCCGGCCTGACTTGAAGCGCTGAGGGAGCCATGAAGTAGAGTGATACTCCGCTGAAGAGTGATGCCAGATAGCTCAGCGAGGGAATCGTCCTGGAAAATCTCAGGTCGCCTATCGCGCCTATGCTTACGCCGTCTATGCTGCCCCTCCTCCTAAGAATCGTGTAGAGGTCAATCATGCTCTGCGTTGGGTGTTCCTGACTTCCGCTCCCGGCGTTTATGACTGGGATGCTGGCCATCTCGGCCGCATATTTTGCTGCTCCCCTGCTTGGATGTCTCAGAACTATGCAGTCTACTCCATATCCCTCAAGCATCTTTACGGTGTCGTGAAGCGTCTCACCCTTAGCCATCGCACTCATCGAGGGGTCAGCCATCGGTACGGCCTCTCCACCGAGCGCCCTAGTCGCTGCTAAGAAGCTCTGAAAGGTCCTCGTAGAGGGCTCTACGAAGACCAACGCCACTTTCTTGTTCCTGAGTGTGTCTCGATATTCTTCTCCATGTCTCTCCATCTCTGCTGCCAGTGCGAATAGATGCTCTATCTCCTGCCTAGTGAAGTCTCTTGAGCTAACGACATCCCTGCCGTGAAGATTTATTCGAGAACTATGCATCACTCTTCACTCTCGGCATGATAATTGCTGGAGACATGCCATTCCAAAATAATTTTAGCCGTATTTAAGCATGCATGTCCGGAGAGAGGGGCTCAGATACCCCAGGGTGCCTCATTTCCTCGGCAAGGTCTCCACATCAACGCCCCGCTTATTAAGAATCTACCCGCTCCTTGATTTAGCTTACTCGTCTGTCTCTCCTTAGAGACCCGCGCAAAAGATGAGCCTAAACATCAAGGATTAAATACTCAACCAGCGATAAAAAATTCGTGAGAGTATCAATTCTCGGCTTAGGGGATATTGGCAAGCTGATTGCTAGATGTGCGATTCGCAGGGGATACAGCGTCGCTGGAGGCGTCGATATAGACCCAGCAAAGATAGGCGCAGACATAGGGGAACTAGCCGGCCTAAACAGAATTGGAAAAACAGTCTATTCCTCAGTCGAGGAGCTATTAAGTAATGAGGATGTAGACCTCATTATTCAATCAACTACGAGCCACCTAGACGAGGCTTACCGACAGTTCAGGCCAGCCATAGAAAGAGGCATAAGCGTCGTCTCGACATGCGAGACACTTGTCTATCCCTACTACAGGTATCCAGAACTGGCCGCAGAGATAGACAGAATAGCTAGACACAGCGGAGCAACCGTCCTAGGCGCGGGAATAAACCCAGGCTACCTCCTCGACATCCTTCCAGCCTTCCTAACCGCGCCTTGCCTATACGTAGAGTCAGTCAGGGCAGCGAGGCAGCTCGACGCGGCCAAGAGGAGGGCACCATTCAGGAAAAAGGTCGGAGTAGGCATGAGGCTCGAAGAATATAGCGAGAAGCTCAGGAGGGGCGAATACACGGGCCACGTCGGAATGGCTGAGTCCGCACTACTAATCGCGAAGGCACTGAGGATAAAGGTCGATGGAATAGAGGAGTCACAGGTCCCAGTCGCCGCCGATAGGCTCGTCGAGAGCGCAGGAATAACGGTGAGGCCGGGAGAGGTCAGGGGCGTCGAGTCGATATGTATCCTACGCTCAGCAGGCAGAGAAGCAGTCAGGCTAGTATTCAGAGCACTCGTAGGAGCGGAGGAGTATGAGGAGATAGCCATCGAGGGCGAGCCGAGCATTACTTGGAGGAGCAGTGGGACTCCAGGCGACTTGGGCACTGCCTCAGTCATAGTCAATGTTGCACCCATGGTTCTCAAGGCGGGTCCAGGACTAGTAACGATCGATGAGCTTCCATTGATGCATTCAGTAGTGAAATCAACATAGCGGGGAGTGGTGAGATTTTTGGCGCTGAGGGATAAATGGGTCCCTAGGTATCTTGAGCTTACGCCTAAGTCGGAGGCACTCTATAAGAGGGCTAGGCAATCGATTCCGGGAGGAGTCAACTATCCATTGAGGTATCTCTCTCCGCATCCGCTCTACGCCTCTAGAGCTGAGGGCTGCTACATATGGGACGTGGATGGGAATAGATACGTCGACTACTGGATGGGACACTTTGCGCTAATCATGGGACATTCCTATAGGAAAGTCATAGAGGCCGCGAAGGAGCAGCTCGAGGCCGGAGCACACCTCGGACTGGAGCATGAATGGGAAGTAATGCTCGCAGAGCAGATCAAGAAGATGGTGAGAAGCGTCGAGCAGGTAAGGTTCGCGAACAGTGGAACCGAGGCAAACATGTATGCTGTCAGGGCAGTAAGGACATTTACGGGAAGAAAAGAGGTCGGGAAGCTTGAGGGTTGCTGGCACGGAGGCTACGACGGACTGCACAAGGCAGTGAGCTATCCCTTCGACGCTCCCTCATCAGCCGGCCTGCCGGAGGAAGTTACAGGCCTGACGGTTACGCTTCCCTTCAACGATATCGATGGGGCCGTAAAGATTATTAGGAATAGGAGGCTGGCCGCGGTCTTCGTCGAGCTCGTGCCCTCTCAGGGAGCCTTCAACCCAGCCGACAGGGAGTTCGTCAGGGCTCTTAGAGACGCATGCGACGAGACAGGCACATTACTGGTCTTCGACGAGGTCATCACAGGGTTTAGGCTGAGCCCCGGAGGTGCCCAAGAAGTTTACCGCATATATCCAGACCTAACAATATTTGGAAAGATTCTTGGCGGAGGCTTCATGCCCATGGGAGCGTTCGGCGGAAGAATAGAGATAATGGAGCGCCTCGACCAGACCAAGTATGTTAAGCCGTCTGAGAGGTCGTTTCACGGCGGGACCTATGCGGGAAACCCACTTGCAGCGAGATGCGGATACGTATTGATGAGGGAGCTCGAGAGCGGCGAGGTCCAAGAGAGGCTGAACAGGCTCGGCGAATACGCCAAGAGAAGGCTCAGCGAAGCGCTTGAGCGCTCGGGACTCGAGGCATACGTGACTGGAATGGGCTCTCTGATTGGTCTCCAGTTTACGCCTAGGCCTCCGAGGTCGCCCAGAGATACGCTCAGCATGATGGACAGGGAGCTCGCAGAGGCGCTATACTACTACATGCTCGTGAACGGAGTATACTACGTCTCGCAGCATGTACCGCACTTCGGCTTATCAGCATCCCACGCAGAGGAGCATATCGACAGGCTGGCAGCACTGCTAGAAGACTTTGGACGCGAAGTGGCTAAGGAAAAAAGAAGAGCCTAGTCACATAAATGCCACATGGGTGACAAGTGGGACATATCCCAGACATTTATTACAGATACCCTAGATTTCTATTTCTGGCCAAGACTCATTCTTCAGAATCAAATTATTACTCTGAGAATTCTACTGAATATCTATCAGTATTACGCATAGGCTCGACTCGCTGCTCAGCAGGCTCAAGTATTAAATTTAATTGCTTCGTATAGGCCGCATCGAGGTTGGCTGCCAAGCGTAGAATTAGGCTCGAGATGGTGGACGAGGATGGAGACAAGGTTACCCTGATATTTGAGGGCAGAGTGACTAGGGAGAAGCTGCTGCAGCTCGCGGACTTCGTCGAGCTTTATGGAGGCGGAGAAGACCCAGAGAGGTCCACGTTGAGCGATAATAAACTGACAAGGCTGGCAAGGGTCGTCGAGAAGTACTTCCCGATGTCTTCCTTCACGTCTAAGGACGCGTTGGAGAGCTACGTCGCTGAGTACAGGGAACAAATACCGCATAGCACGGTCTCGACCTACTTGGCAAGGCTCGCAGAGAGGGGCTTCTTGGAGAGAATATCCAACTCCCAGATAATCAAGTATAGACTACTGAGGGAGAAAACATTACAGACAAGCAGCGAGTAGGGCTATTAATTTATTTCAGGCTCTTCAGCCTGCTCTGCATCTCCTCAAGCATTAGGACGGCCTCGTCTATCCTGCCTTCCCTGACCGCCTCTCCCAGCTCGATCAGCCATCTCTTCTTATCGTCCTTCAGCAGTCCCAGGTAGCTTAGCAGGATGACTGTGAAGAGTGCCTGAGAAATGTTACCTAGGGCCTGGCTCAGTATTCTAGCATAGCTTCCCTTGGTGATACCCATAATGCGGGCCTTCTCGGCTAGCCTCAAATCCTCAGCATCCTCAGAGGCCTCGATTAGTAATGCCTCCAGCTGCCTCTCAGTCAGTGAACACCTCGCCGCCAAGAGCCTCAGGAATGGGTCTTGACGCCATTTCTGCCTTAATTCCTCAGCTACTGCTACCTGGGAACACTCCAACTATTCCTCCCCTTCCTGCTAGACAAATTTGTAGACCCTGCTTCCTAAAAAGTAATCTGTCCGCCTTCTCCGCTCTTCAACGTCGAGGTAATACCCTGAGAACTCATGGAGGACATCAGTCTTTGAAGGATCTCTGAGGCCAGCTCTAGGTAGGCGCTCGCGACAGGTGTCTCTGGCGCATACATTACGACTGGGCTCCTATAGAAGTGCCCCTCCTCCACCCTCACGCTGCTCGGAATCTCGCTTCTAAGCAGTCCTTCTCCCAGCCTAGTCCTTAGGTCCTCTCTGACCTCATGCGTAATCTTGTATCGATTATCAACCATCGTTAGGAAGTGTCCCAGAATCTCGATTCTCCTGCCCAGCCTGCTTCTCATGAGTTCGAGAATCTTGTAGAGCCTCCTCAGCCCCTCGATGCTGTATAGCCTCGGCTGAATCGGGACCAGCAAGTAGTCCGCCGCATATATGGCGTTGAAGGTAAGGACTCCGAGGCTTGGAGGCGTATCGATGAGAACTACGTCATAATCATGGACTCCTCTAGATAATACGCTTCTAAGAACCGCCTCCCTGCCCGGCTGCCTGGAGAGCTGCTCCTCGACCGCGGCCAAGTCCTCGTTGCTCGGAACGACTCTAAGCCCATCGACCTGCGTCTCATGTGTTACTTCACGCAGATCCCTGAGCCCCATGAGTGCCGCGGCTATCGTCTCGGCGGTGCCTGTGGGTCTCACTCCTAGAGATAGTCCCAAGTGTCCCTGCGGGTCCATGTCTAATAGCAGCACTCTGAGTCCATGCCTCTTCGCGAATGCAGCTGAGAGATTGATGACGCTCGTAGTCTTTCCCACTCCTCCCTTCTGATTAGTTACCGCTATCACCCACGTCATCCCTGTCCCACCTGTCACCCATGGGTGATTCTTTCCTCAATCTCTCTCAGCCCAAGCTGTACCGCGGCCCTGAGCACCTTGGAGACGAGTCCCCGCCTGTCCGCAATTATTCCCTGCCCCTCGCCAAGCCTATCGATTATTCTGCCTAGCCTCTCATAGTCTGCCTGATCGATGTAGAAGTGGACCTTCCTCATCCTTGCGCTCGAAGCAGTCTTCACTGCCTGCTGCTTCTCGCTCTTGCCTATCATCTCCTCGACGCTTGGAAGAAGTGATTCTAAGTATCCAGCAGGAAGCCTCCTACTACTCATGTGGGATTGCGTGTTCTCCGAGTTAATAAGTGGGTGACATGGGTGACAGGGACGATATGTTAGACATATTACCCATAACGCATCTGGGTGATATCTCTCCCACACTGTCTATCTCTGAATCCAGGACTCAAAAACTATCGGCAAGCCTCTCATACTTCTCATGCACCTCACGTCCCACCTCAAAGGACTCAATCTGTTCATAGCAAGAATTCGTAGATGCTCTGTCCTCCAAGCTGGACACATTCTCACCCATCGGAAACAAGACATTATCCTCCTTCTCTATGTGTTGCCTAAGCAGACTGATGTACGACTCGCATAACTCAATGACCTCGAGATGTCTGTTATCAGCCTGGCCCAGCCCCTTTAACGCATCCTCTATTTGCCTTATCAACTGTCTACCGAGATCATGCTCGTAAAGCATCACACCGATTGGTCCGCCTTCACGGGGTATACCTCTCCGCTCGAGGCATGGGAAGAGGCATCGCTCCTCCTTACCGTGATGACACCTATCAATAAACGTCCTAGCAAAGTCGAGGAATTCACGCAGCGAGCCTCGATCTACCCTGTTAGTCGACTTCCATACATCAAGCTTTGACTCCAGTCTCCGTAGCATCCTCAGTATGACTTCGTGGTCCCTTCTCAACGAGGATGTAAGGTCGGTAGCTGAACCATGCCCATAAGGCATACATGGATGCGCGTGCTCACCACACTTAAATTTATCGCTGCATAAACTTTTTGAGTAGGCTGTGCCTCTTCGCTATGCTTTGTCTAAGCATCTGCTTAGACGCCTAAAGTAAGCATATAGCACCAGCCTCACCGTGAGGAGCCTGACTGAAAGAGGCTGATGAATCCTAAGAGCTACGCATGTCCGGCAAGGACTACTTGGCTCGGAATGCCTGGGCCTTCTTTATGAGTAGTTCGTGGAGGGCCGTGCTTCCTGAGAGCTCTGGATGAAAGGTCGTGCCGATTATGTTGTCCTGCATCACTGCGATTGGCCTCTCTGCGAGCCTAGCCAATACTTCTACTTGTGGGCCGGCCTCGACGATTGTTGGAGCCCTGATGAAGACTGCCTTGAAGCCACTCACGCCAAGACTGGGCAGGTCGATCAGCGTCTCGAAGGACTCTCTCTGCCTTCCATAGCTGTTCCTCTCGACGGTCACGTCTAGGACGCCTATGAGCTGCTGCTTCTTCTCGCCTACTACCCTGTCATAGACCCGCTTAGCGAGCATTATCAATCCTGCACACGTACCCATCACCGGCATCCCCTCAAGTATTCTCTGCCTTATCAGCTCGAGAGACTTGCTGAAGAACGCGAGCCTACCCATAACTGTGCTCTCTCCGCCCGGAATAATCAATGCATCCACCCTCTCTATTTCTTCAGGAGTCTTCACGGAGACCGCATCACCCTCTATTCCCATCCTGCCCAGCGCCATCTTTGAGGCCAATAAGTGCTCCTCTACGTCTCCTTGGAAAGAAGTTACTCCAATGATTATTCTGTTCAACCTGTGCCTCTCTCCTGCATCCTGAGTTCGAGCGTCTTCACGTCCATGCCGAGCATCGACTTCGACTCGTCAATCATCTTCTGCGCCTCAGCGACTATCTCCGGCCTATCCCAGTAGGTCGTCGCCAAGACTATTGCCGACGCCCTCAGCTCCGGGTCGCTTGACTTGAATATCCCAGACCCGACGAAGATTCCGTCACATCCAAGGCTCATCATCATCGCTGCATCCGCTGGCGTTGCTATTCCACCAGCGGCAAAATTCACCACTGGCAGTCTTCCAAGCCTAGCTGTCTCGAGGACGAGTTCGTAAGACACTCTGAGCTCACGGGCGTTCTTCACTAGTTCCTGATCGTCTCCCTGCTGGTAAAGAATCATTATTCTTCTAAGCTCATTGTTGAGTATCCTCATGTGTCTGATTGCCTCTGCGACGTTTCCAGTGCCAGGCTCGCCCTTCGTCCTAATCATCGCTGCGCCCTCCTCTATTCTTCTCAACGCTTCTCCCAAGTCTCTTGCGCCGCAGACAAACGGTGTGGTGAAGTCCCATTTCCAGATGTGCCTCTCCTCGTCGGCCGGCGTCAATACCTCCGACTCATCAATCATGTCGACTCCTATCTCTTCCAGCACTTTGGCCTCCCATGTGTGTCCAATCCTGCACTTAGCCATGACTGGAATCGTGACGTGGTCCATTATCTCCTCGATTATTCTTAGGCTAGCGGTCCTCGCGACTCCTCCGGCCCTTCTGACGTCGTATGGCAGCTTGTCCAAGACCATGACGGCGACTGCTCCAGCGTCCTCGGCTATCTGTGCCTGCTCTACGCTGGTCACGTCCATTACGACTCCATGCTTAAGCATGTGGGCGAAGCCTCTCTTCACAAGCGTCGTGCCTCTGAGGCTCTCGACGCCGTAGCCCCTCTCGAGCCTAACCCCAGGCAGCTCTCGCTGACTACCCACGAGCGATATCATTTCCACTTATTAATCATCGCCGCGTCTTATTAAGAATATCT
>CALIKS010000005.1 GCA_938017985.1 uncultured archaeon
TCTTACTATCAGGCCCTAAAACACTCATCGAGACAGCATATGAAGTAGGTCTCGGCGCGAAAAACTCCCAAGGCTTCGGCATGTTTGAAATAATACAGAATTAATAAGACAGTAAAACTAAATAGATAGTAGAGATAAAAATTCACGCTTAAGGTGATGCAATGCTCGAAGCCATAAAAGAAATTGGTGAAATACTAATCAACAAAGGAGTCGAATTTCCCATCGAAGTTAGGAGATTTCCTACCAGAGTTTCACAAACAAGACAAACAAGAAAAAAAGAACCCCTACTCACTAAGATCATCTTCGACATAGACACCGGAGAACTAGATTGCGACAGCGACATCAAATACGACGAAAAAAGAAGTGAGGAATTTCTTTGGGTCAAGTATATCGGTGAAGGACAAAAACCACAAATAAGGCTTACTATCGATGACCCAAGATATCTACTCAATCCTCCTAAACCTAATAAGTGGGTTATCGGGGAGATAATCAAGGAAATCGAAAATCAAGGTCTCGATAAGGATCCAGATATCAAGGAGTTAAGAGACATTCTCCGCAAAATCAAAGAAAAGTTCTTCAGGGAAGGAAGAGATCACTCAGAGCTTGAGAAAGTGCTTAGCAAGAAAGGGTGCGCCTCACGTGAAGTAGTACTCTACACAGTAGCTGTAAAAGAAGGGGGGAAGATAATCGAGGTAGTCAAGAAACCAGGCTATAGAAAGTTTCTTCACTACATGCTCTACGAATCTGGTATCAAGAAAAGAGGAAAGTGCCACGTTTGTGGTAAGGAAGGAGATATCCTAGCCAACCCATCCTACCCCGGAGGAACGATGCTTTGCGTTTACAATATCGATAAAGCCGGCTTCATGCCCAACCTAAGCAAAGACCCCGAGAATATGCTAAAAGCACACGCCGTATGTCCGGATTGCAAGAAGAAACTACTCGTAGGTCTCAATTACGTAGAACAGAATCTAAGTTCAAGTATTGGTAAACTTAACGTGTACTTAATACCTAGAGTAATGGGAATCAAGATCTCGTATGAAATGCTGAATGAAGTTAGTAATAACATGAAGAACGCGTTTAACGCCGCCAAAACACTAAAAAGTCTGGAGAAAGTAGAGGATTTCCTCGAAAATTTAAGAAAAGAGAAAGAATATGAAGGTCTCTACTTCCTGGATATACTCTTCGGATATAGAGAAGGATCTCAATTTGTTTTCCAGTACTACATACAGGACGTTCCTCTAATGAGGCTTGTAGACTTAGCTGATAAGTTCATAAAGTTATCTGGAAAAGTTGCTAGTTGGTTCAATGAGAATCTTGAACAATGGTCGATCGGGTTCGAAGACATATACAGGATATTCCCCCTAAGAATAATCGGAGATAAGGTGGAGTGGAAGCCTCTAGTCGAGCTGTACAATTCCATGATCACAAGCACCAAGTTTCCTAAAGAAACTATAATCTCTAGAGCCGTCCTATACGCCAGGATAAATAGGTATGGAATATATGGAGGATATAACGTGGAACAATTAGAGGGCGGGGAAACAGAGTTATGTAGAAACATTTTTAAATACAATATGTTATTAAAGATATTGAAGGAGATCGGAGTGATAGAATTGGACGAAAACATAGAACCAAGTTCTCTGGAAATCCCCAACGATATTAAGGAATTCTTCCACGAGATGGGGTACTCTGAGTGGCAAAAAGCTCTTTTCTTGTTAGGAGTTCTTGTGGGCGAGATAGGTGTGGAACAATACAAGAAGGGTGATAAGAAGAAATCAATTCTTGAAAAGATAAATTTTGATGGGATGTCTTGTGAGAGAACGAAGATCCTTGCTAACCACGTACTTGAGGGTTTAAGGAACTACAGAATACTTGAAGAGAATGAAAAGATCTACGCAGTCATGAAAAAATTGCTTGACAAAAATATTGAAGCTCTCAAAAATCCTGTGGATAACGTATTCTACATACTTTCTGGGTATGCATATATAACCCTCCGTCACATACTTCAAGGGGGTGAAAAATAGATGAATAAAGAAAATGAAAATAAAGAACTCACCAATAGTGAGATTCTGCTTATCTATGAAGCTAAGATGTGCAATCCTAACGGCGACCCAGACGCGGAAAACAAGCCAAGAATAGACCTGAAAACAGGAATAAACCTCGTCTCAGACGTCAGGCTGAAGAGGTTCTTCAGAGACTACATTGCCGATAAATATGGCGAGAACTACGTCTATGTAACAAAGCTCGGCGGTAAGAACGTTAGCGCTGACACCAGAATTGAGAAGTTACTCGGTAAGAAGGAGGGCGAAAAAATCGAGCCTAAGGAGTGCGAGGCAGTGCTAAGGTTAATAGACGCGCGTTTATTCGGGGCAACGATAACGCTCCGCGCCGAAAAACGAGGCGAAAAACGAGGTGCATCAGTATCATTTGTGGGTCCACTGCAGTTCACATGGGGCTTCTCGTTCAACAAGGTTGAGCTCGTAGAATCATCCACAATAACCTCGGTTTTCTCAGGCAGAGAAGACAGAGAAGACAGAGAAGAGGCTGAGAAATATGGCACGATTGGTAAGGATTGGCGGGTATATTACTCATTAATAGGGTTCTATGGTGTTGTGAGTGGTAGGAGGGCTAGGACAACACGAATGACTGAGACTGACCTGAAAATATTTGATAATTTAATATGGACGGCACT
>CALIKS010000006.1 GCA_938017985.1 uncultured archaeon
AAGAAAGTGCAGACATCCAAGCAGAATTTCCCAACTGGAATAATAATAATAATGGTTAAAACGAAAACCCCCTTCACCAACTTGGAGTGGAGGGGGTTGAGGGGTTGGATTGATACGGATCGTATCATCTACCACAGGTTCTACAGGAGACAGACACCACTTGGTAAGTCTCAGATTTCAGCACACAGAAGATTGTTACAGAAGGAATTATTTGATGAGTGTTACAATATTACCTGCTGTGCAATTATTATGCGTATGTCCAAGCATCGGCTAGCTGGACACTTCCCCGACCAGGCAAATACAAACTCCTACTGGGGAGAGAGAACAAAATGGGCTCGTGAAAGATATGAGTACCTAAAGAAATTATATGAGGATTTTGATTTATATCCGACAGGTAAGGGTCTGCATGTTCAAAATTCTAGCCCTACACAATGGTTCTTATTTTATAACCATGAATACAAAGGAAGCCTAGAAAGGATATACTGCGATAGGAGTGGCTACAGGAAGAAGGTACTATCCTATGTCTTAAGGTTAGCAGGAAGCAAATGGGATTCGTGGGATTCGGAAAAGGGCCTCATCCAGACTGGCCCTAAGTTGGAACTAGATGGATCCATTGGCCTCGAGGAGGCTAAGAAGCAATTAATAAAGTTTTATAATGACAGATCAGATAATACTTAAGAGCGTTGGCTCTTATATAGAGACGGACGGCATGGTTGGCCCACTGATGGCCAACGGATTGCCCGATATAAGTGAAGAGGGTACACATATTAGTGATGTATCCGAAGAATGGTTAGAGAACCTAAGTGATGAAGATCGCGAAATAGTAGAGGAGATAAAAAATGAGTTGGGATGATGACCTAGAGGAAGCTCTCATGGGCATGTCGGTTGCGACATTCAAGACCACTGCCGTATGCGAAAGCTACTACGAAAACTATGAAGATCCGAACTATTGGAAGGAGGAGCATGACAAGAAGCCGAAGCCATCTCAAATAAAGGACGAGGCAATTGGATGCATGATCTGCAATCTCCACGATAAAGGTGCTGACGAACGAGCCGAGGATCTGGCTGAGATGGTCAAGGACTTGGCATCCAAGCTGGCGTTGTCAGATAAGATCATAAATCAATACCAGAAGAAGCTAAAGAGCCAAAAGATGGCAAATAAGGATTTAGAGAAAAAAGCATGGTATTGGTATAAAAAGGTAAAGATTGACAAATAAAGTAACACATTGGTAAGAGTTACACATGAAAATCAAGAAGTCGGAGGCAACGGGTAAGTACTCGGTGCAATATATGACAAGCTCTGGTAAGTATGTTACCAAGGCTTTAGGTACATCGGATAGGAAAGAAGCAGAGATGCTTGTAAGGGAAGCAAAGATTGAACAACTGGAGAAGTTGGCAAAGATTGACGGGCTCCAGAAGGATGCGATCGCAAGCATAGTAGCAGGCAAGAAGTTGAAGCTCTCCAGTATCCTCAAGGAATGGAGACTATATAAGGAGAACTTAGCTCAGTCAGATAATACTATCTATACCCAAGAGGGTATGATCACTAGATTCCTAAAGGATAATAATATATTAGATAAAGGTATTACCTCAGCTACGCCTGAACTTGTTAAGAAGTTTCTCAATGAAAGGGATGGTGTCTCGCTCTCGCAGAGAGAGCAGAGGCAGTCCTCCTTGAAGTCCTTCTTCAAGTTTGCAATCGCAGCGGGATATACGCAGAAGAATCCGGTCATGCTTGTGGCTATTGATAAGAGTAAGCTATCACACAAGCAGAAAGAGGAGAGGCCAAAGGTAGCATTTAAGAGGGCTGAGTATGATAAGCTGATGAGGCATGCACCCTACTTCTTTAAGCAAGCCATAGCATTATGCTGGTGGACTGGCCTAAGAATTGTGGATGTGTGCAACCTTGAGTGGGATTGCTTTGACGCTGAGTCAGACCCAAAGACACTTACGATTCATACGCAAAAGAGAGATGTCAGAGTATGCTTACCTATAGAGGATCCGCTTATTGGTGGCGGGTTTCTTATAGATATAATGCAACAGATTGACTTTGATGATCCTGTCTATTGCTTCCCAGAACAGAGGGAATGGATGTCATCCCCAAAGAGTAGATCAAAGCTCTCCCTGTACTTCAGCAGGATACTACAACGATTGGAGATGTACGAAGAGGGTAAAGGTTGGCACTCACTTAGGAGGTCGTTTGTCACCCGACTCAAGAGAGAGGGTAAGACTTTAGAGGATATTGCTATTTGGGTTGGACACTCTGATTCGAAGACGACTGAGAAGTATGATCTATCTGCCTCTCAGTAAATCTTCTGAAGTCTACACCTTTGCCAAATTCAAAGAAGGAATCCTCCAGCCTGCGAGGATCAATCCCCCGCTTCTCAAAGAACTCACGATGGGCTTTATCAATCTCCCTCTTCAGTTGTGCCCATGTCCATGTCTTCTTCTGGCTCAAAGCTAAGCACCTCCCCATCTTCTACTTCTTCACCTAGGTCAAAATACTCCTCAATCGCTTCCTCAATTGCATCAACGATCTCTTGTGGCTCAAGCTCCGACTCCTGTTGCCACCTGTGTATATGAACCTTAAATTCTACGGTGCATTTCCTTTGGGGTGTATCTTCCTCAGTCATTTACGCTTATTGTTCTTCCTATTCTTCTTGACTGAACTGACACTCAGGTTGCTCCTTGAGTTATTCTTGGGATTACCATCCTTGTGATGAACATCTTTTCCCTTGATTGCAGACTTACCAACAGACTTAGCCATCTTCCTTCGGGCTTTATTCCTTGAGGATCTACGCTCTGTCTGCTCCTTTGAAAGGTTATATTTCCTTTGATACACACTACGCTTTTTAGCGTTTGGTTTTCTTTGCCCCTTCTTCATAAGCACTTTAAGCCATCAGCTAGTTTTTGAGTGATCATATCATTAAGAACTGCGACTACATCTATCTCTGGAGTATCTGTTACTACGCAAATACGCAGACCTAGGTCATGGTTGATAATGTAGTGCCTATGCATAGTGTAACTTAATCTTGAGTGTTACAGATAGGCAAGATTTATTCATAAAACGGACTCCAGTTTTCCTGGTACTTCTTGTATCTTGATCGTGTTGATTGCTCATCATATAATTTAATTGTCTTTCCATTGAATACTTCCCTCGGGATTATCCACCAAGTATCTATTGGGCTAGCGTAGCACGCTACAATATCAACCTCATCGGTCATTCTCTCTTTCTTTGTATGCCCAGAACTTGTGATTATATTATAAAATCCCTGCGGTTGCTTAACACCCGTGGATTTTACTTGAACCTTTATATCCCCTGCAGGGCAGTGAATAATTAAGTCCCATGGCATTGGAGTCACAGGAAGATGTGGCTCGAAGTCACGCTCCAGGCATTCTACCTGAAATATAGTCTCTGCGATTGCTCCAAGTCTTTGAGCATATGATGATGGCATTAGTAATATTGGGATAGGATTTGGCTTCTTCTCAACTGAGCCGCTGACATTGGAGTTGGTTGAGACTTAGCGCCTCCAATCATTCTAAGATAAGCAGCGTGTGATCTCATGTAAGACTCAAGTCTTTGAGCCACATCAGGATCAACTATATTAAGCATACTCTGCCAGTCAGAGTCAGAGATTACTCCTTGAGTAATTCCCACCTTAATATTTCTCTGCTTGAATCTATTATGAACATACTCCTCGGGATTATCCGATCTGCCCTGCTCTTCTAGGTATTCCTTGGCTGCCTCTACGGCCTCCTTGTACTGCTTGAGAAATTCCTGCGTGTCATTCGCATAAGCCGCCCGCTCCATCTGTCTTATATTTACAGATACTGGAGTCGGTCTGCCCCACCCTTTTGATGGTGGTCGTAGTGGTAATCCCATTAACCATGCTGTCTTTTTTACATAATTACGCATACCGATGTACTCGGCCATGCGTCTTTCTTCTATGTCTATATCAAGAAGATTAGTCACCACATCCATTTGCTGGATTACAGAGTTACCTCCCAATCCATACATGATTGGTCTAATCACATTTCCGTAGTCTGCCTCGCCTTGGTGGTAGTATGCACCCAAGGCATCCTTGATGTTACGGAACATAGAGAAAGCAAAGATTCTACTATCCAGTGAGAACTCACGGGATGCACCATAGGGATCCCCGGTAGCAAATATAGAATTAGCCACCTCAAATCCCATACCATAAATATTACCTGCTCGAGCAAGACGAGAAGTTACACCATATAATGTGAACTGCTCGTCAGTCATGGCAGCAACTGGCACACCAATACCAGGAAGCAATGCCCATGGCGTGAGTGGTGGAAGGTTGTTCGGCTTTCCGATTACCTCCTCGTCATACCAATCAATCATGAATCCAGCAGCTAATCCCAAAGGCATGTACCAAGCGGCTACCATGCCCATGTATTTCATCATGGCTACATATGTGGATATTTCATCCCCTTCCCTTCGGAAGATGTAGTCATTATCAACTGCCATTTTAAATAACGGCCAACCCAAGAAAATACTACCACCCATACGCATGAATGGATTGGTGTAGGTAAATGCTGGCTTAGCATTGAATCCCTCACCAGATACATTATTCATGGCTGCCTGATTAACCATGAGTACATCTTGGTATTCTAGTACAGGGGTATTGGGATCCTTTTTCTTTCTTTGGACATAGTCAAATGCAAGACGGGATAATGAAGTCAGCCCACTACGCTGTAACATATTATTGGTGTTATTCCATCCGTCCTTCTCACCTACTACATATTTTCCGAGAAGTCCCTCGTCTTTTATACCAAGCTCTTCAGGGTCAATCTCCCTTGGTAATTCCATGCCGGTTCTTTCTATATACTCGGCCGCGCGAAGGATAGAATCCTCCACGGCTGATGCCATGCCAGTTCCGACTGCGTGATTTACCACACTATTGTACCATGGGAATATACCAGTTATGAAAGAAAGTAAGTCTACTGGAGCCCGTGTGCCGTCATTATTTTTCTTGTGGTGGGATGCTACCGACTTAATGAAGCGTAATCCTTTCTTCATGGATTCGGTCTTCTCACCGCCCATCATCCTACCATGATACCCGATCTGTGTCTGGTAGTCCCTGAAATCCATTTTAGCTTCCGCCATACGGAAGTGTGTATTATTGAGGTTCTGCGCGTATCTACCCATCTTGGGTAACTGTGCCCCCATGCCTTCAAGAACTGCACCAAATGTATTGTTAAGCATTGTGGATACAGTTTTCTGAGTAGCAACCTTGGACATTCTATTCATACCACGGAATACTCGTGGGAACTCGGTGGCTGCCATACCTTGCCAGAATGATGACTTAGGATTGTTCAGCACCATCATGGATTGAGTTCCGAGAATTTCGAGTAGCAGATTTGCGTCCTGATATGGGCCAGCTACATTCTTGTGACCATAATATTTTCCCAGGTGATCAAATGCTTTTGCGAAGTCCTGAAAGGATACTGCATCAGAGTATAACTCATCCCAATACTTCTTGGGATTAGATATGCCCTTTGCTTCAAGTAATCTGTATGCCGCCTGTTTGGTGGCACGATTATATCTCATCCTTGGTTGCTCGTGAAATACATGAGCCCCTTGACCTAGCGCGCGGGACATGAGGGTATTAAACTCAGCCACTCTGCCCTGCATCTTTTTGAGATAACCACTACCGAGCTTATTTGCAGTTTCTCCATTGCGCCCAAATGTCGACGTCGTTACCAATAACGCAAGTCGGATATTGGTGCTTACCTCGTCATACCAATCATAGACGAAAAATTTTCTGGGAAGTCTACTCTCAACCTGTCTGGCATCAAGTGATCTTGGGGTGTTAGTTAAAGCCTGTGAGACTTTTAATATGTCGTGTTGCTGTTGTGCTACACGATTTGCACTACTCTTTAGTGTTCTGTATCTTTGGTGTAGTTGCTCAGCAAAGCTGGCATACCAATTAGCTAGATCATTTACTCCATCATCTGTCTTCTCGTTATAGAGGTTAAACAGACTCTCAATGGTTGCAGACAATCTATCTTTCTGCCCAACGCTTGCCTCCCATGCTTCTCTTACCTGAGAGTTACCAAGATCACTACCAACTCCAGTATCATCAACTGGGCCGAAGAATGTAGTCCTTCTTACATTGCTCGTAAGGAAAGGCTCAACAAACTCGGTGAGTACTTCGCCACCATAAAGTCTTTCCATTAACTGCTGAATCGCACCGATCTGCTCAGTAGGATCAATCTTGGTATCCGAAGCGACTTGCTTGATCTTCTTTATAAGAGCTTGGCGAGCGGAGTCACCAGCTAACTCCTCGACCTGCCCCTTGTCATTTCTTGCTTGGAATCCCTTAACTTGCTCATCCATCACATTGATAACATTCGTGATCATGTTATCATTCAATGAGCGCGAGAAGGTAGCGTAACCTAGATCAAGTTGTTTACGATAGAAACTAATTGGGTCCACGTGGGAGTTAGTCAGCCAAGAGATAACCTTAATGTCTGAATCCTCTACTGCATTTCCTAGTTTCTTATTGATCCGTGCTTCGTGATCTCGCGCCTCAATCTGTTTGATGAGCATATTCTTAACTGCACGACGTGCAGCTTGTGCATCAACTCCAGGCTTAACAAACTTCTGTTTCGTGAGTTGTTTCCATAATGCATTGAACATTACTTCCAACTCTGCACCAGCATACTGAGCTTCATTATCCATGAACCAGCTCATTTCTTGCCACATATCAAATACCTCTTGGCCATTCATATCCATGACCTGCCCGACCTTCTGTACGGTTACATTTGCACGCTTGGCGTATGCTAGCATCTCAGAGGATAAGTCACGCATCAATGCCTGCGTGCGGGATAACATCCCTGCGATCCGATTACCTTCGTAACCAAGACGGCCGAACCTCATATTCAAACTCTCTAATTCCTCAAGGAATGCCATCCGTCTTTGGCGGACAAAGTTATCTTTTACCGCACCAACTGGCTCCATCTTTGCCTTGTTAGCTTGTATACGAGCGTGCTTGAACCATAACTCGTGACCATACTTCTGTTGATTGATTGGGTCTCTTACAAATTCAAGTGTCTCTGTAACAATACGATCAAACTCTTTGCGGTTCTCAATGCCTAGGTCACGATCCAGCTTGATCTTTAAGCGTACCGGCTCAAACGGATCCTTCGAGTCGAAGATGATGTTATCATTCTTATCTCTTCTTCTTTGTATACCGAATAGTGTTACACCATCATTTATATCTACGGGCTCTGTTTCTCCAAGATATGCACGGAAGTGTTTCTCCCGAGGACGCATGATGTCCACCCTTGATTGATGGATGGCAACATCTCTATCAATACTTGTTACAAGCTCATTGATCTCCAGGTCACGCTCCTTCATCTTGCGGACATTCTTCAGGTAGCCCGATCCATATTCCTCATCAACAACAGTTGGAATCTCTGATGTCTTGCTAGCATTTGCTATACGCTTTGCCTTTGCTATCACGCCTGCACGATTCGGTGAGGTGTCGGTTGCAATCCGAAGTAAAGCAATGAGTCCGTTCCTGTTATTTCTGATGGCATAAGCCAGGGCAATTGCTTGACCTCTATTCTCTATGGTATCTTCAGCTAACTGAGGTGTACTTCTTAGGAATCCGTAAATTTCTTTGTGTGTTCCGTTCTCAATATCTGGCTTCTTGGATATTGCGAGTAACACATCTGTGAGTTTCTGCTCATTAATATCCCCAAAGTTTGCTTGCTCGAGGGTCAGTCCATCAAAATCAATCTCAACAAATATCTTCTTCAGCTTCTCAAATGTCATTCTCTTTAAGCTGAACTTCTTGAGCATGTTTGCGATCTGAGCGGGCGAGTTAAGATTGCCCTTGGCTGCCTCATTTAATTGCTCACGCAACTCAGACTGCTCCTTGAGGTATGTACTTTTATTCTCTAGGTGCTGACCAATTGTCTGTAGGGCTGAGATTACTTGGTTGGAAATCCATTTAAGTGCATGCCTTACACCTTGGGAGCGCATCACATGATTCTTACCCTCATTCCCGATCCTTAACCTGTTGGCATTTTCCACGCCCTTGTGGTTAATCTTTCTGAGTGTTTCAAGATTCTTGTTGCCCACCTTTCCGAACTTCTTGGCATAGTCCTCATAGGACATATTGATGTCCCCCTTCTTCATGGAGTCCTCGTAAGCCTGAATGTTCAAAGCATCTAATTCATTAAATGCAGCGGCGTATGCTTTCTTGTGAACCATCTCTGATTCATCTGGCTGAGCGGTTCTGGAGTCTTGCGTTACATAACCTACTTCAGACATCTGCCCAAACACCTCAAATAAAGACATAAGAGATTGAGCAATTTCTGGGTTTGATTTTAACAAATGCTTCTCAAGTTTCTTTAAGAACTCCGGGCGAGGCATCAGATATGAATGTCTCATTACTGAATGGAATCTACGATATGGCCCAAGTCCATCATTGGAATCCTCAGCCACCATATCTCCGTATTCATCAAGAAGTCTGTCATCATTCTCGGCAAATTCAGCCCCCGCAGTGGTTAGACTTGCATCAGCAATCTGAGAGGTGATTCTAGCAGTACTCTCACCCATCTCTCTTTCGTAAGACTCAACTACTTGACGATCAAAATCGCCACCAAACACAGCATCCATCGGATCCCTGATCTGCCTCACAAAACGAGCAAGGTGGTAAGCCGCATATTTAACTGTATTATCAGCAGACTGAGGGATTGATTTTAACATATCCTCCATCCTGTCTGTCATCAGTGAGAATAAATCAGGATTCTGGGTCAACCTGTATACCATGTCTGCAATATTTGCAACTGATGTACCTGGAGGGTGACCTTCTATGTTGTCTACAGCATGCTGTAATTCATGGAATAAACTCTCCACAAACTGAGAACTTGCAATATCGTCAAAGTACATCCCTGCCTTTGAGTTCCTGCCAACATACATATTTATCTCTTTAGCATCTGGATCAAAGCCAGCCATCACTGCGCCATCACCAACATCAAAATTAACTGGCATGTCTGCTATTTCGGGGTACGCCTGAAATAGCTTCGGGTGATTTATAATATCTTTTACTGTGAGATTAGGGGCTTTAAAATTAGAAAACTCATCAGATCTCTGCCTCATTGCGTGGCCATAAAATATCTCCTTACCATCCATGGTAACCTTCATTATACGATCAGACTCAATCTTCTCGTATCTAGCGTCAGTTAAGGATGCAGGGTCACGCTCAGTACTAAACTCAACCTGTATGTTTTTTACTGATACTCCCCTGTAATCAACAAATGACCTACCCAACCCATCGTACCAATCAAATGTTTTGCGTTTTAATTTAGCAGCACCCTTTACACCGATAAGCATGTGCAATGGATCAGAACCATTGATTGCCGCTGCCATGATGGATGACTGGTGCTTATAGGTTGGTTGTGCCAAATTTATTACATTTTGCAGTTGTTCCTCTGCGTATTTTAAAAGATCAGACTTTGGTTCCAGTCCGAGCAGACGAAGCATAAATGCCTTAACATAATCCCAGGCCGTACGGATCCATGACTTAGGTTTGATTCCCAGCTTGCGTTTTAGTTCCGGACTCAAGCTAGTTCCTTGTAACACTTCCCTAAACTCACGATTAGCAAGACTGGAGAAGAACTCATATGGTGATGAGAGTCCGTGGATGTACTTAAATGGGTCGTCCTGTAACTTACTATTTTGTGTTACTTCTTCAATAATACTTGTGATATTATTGTATACCTCTCCCAACTCCTTTGCGGTGAGGCCGAGTTGCTTGACAGTATCGCCCTGCATAAATGCACCAGTTCTAATCTGGATGTCATTATTGTATGCATATCCAACATCCAATGCCGCCTTGGTTGGGCCGTGGATTGCTTCGTGTAGAATGGTTGCATAGAGTTGCTCATCAGCCGAGATGGAGCGATCGGTGTAGAAAATATCAGATACTAGAATCTCCTGTGTCTTATTTAAATAGACTGCAGTACTTACTTGATCCCCCGATGTGTCAGCATACTGACTAAACTCAGGCCAGCTAACAAACCGAACCTTTATGTTCTGCATGAAATCGCTCCCTTGAACAATCCGTGCCATAAAATCAAGCGCAGTACCATCCTTGAAGTCGGGCTTGATATTATTAATGATGTGATTAACTGCACCACTCGCTAAAGTGAATGGCACATTAGGCTTAGCCATCCGAGAAATGGCAGCCCTGCCCTGTGCTAGATTCTCTTCAAAGCCAGGAATTACTTCCATTGGGTTCTGATTGGATGCTATTGCACCACGCACTGCACGGGCACGCTCAAGTTCAAGTCTTTGAGAATGCTCATCAGTAATAAGCACTTCTTCCTGCATCTCTTGACCGGTAGTAAAATCATTGAATCCACCAATTGTACCGAGGGTAGACATCTGATGCTGGACGGGAACTGCACCAACTCTGTTAGGTTTTGCATTTCCTCCTACATCTAGGTCATCAACAAATGCACGATCACCAAAGAATCGGTAAAGATCGGATGCCATCTTCTTCCTGTTTACTACCTCACCCAATTTTTTGGATGTTCCGTCAGGGTTATAAATAGTTCCAACATGAGAGCCCACTTTTTCCATTGGAGTAACAATGTTTCCATCTGGGTCCATGCCGTACAAGTAATACAAGGCAGGCACTACCTTTTCTTTTATTACTTTTCTTACCTTTGCCTCGTCCCTGTTAAACTCAAAGAAGTTTCCTTTTCGGCCGTCCAATGCATAATCAATGATCTTCTGTATCTGCTCGACTGAATTTTCAACAAACCCATCCTCTAATACAGGCATCGCACCGATCGTGCCTCCAATCATGTCAGCTATTCTTTCATAAGTTACTCCTGCATGATTTAGAATAACCCCCATGACGCTAGAGATTGGATTACTGAGGTTATGCATGTCCGTGCTTTTTGCAGGACTGATCGTCTCTTTCTGGCGTTCAATGATCCCTATGGACGCTGGGTCTAAGCCAAGATAATCATCGGGCAACCTATCTATTTCCTTGGTTGCACGCTCAATAATTGATGCCGCTTCAGCTCTTTTCCTTAATCCCTCAATAAGGCGACCGGATGCGTTGTCTGAAACATCTCCATTAACCACCTTATATGCTGGGTCTACTATCTGATCCCCGATCTCAATGGGAACAGGATCCCCAAGTGCAATCGGCACACCCTCACCTTCTTGCAATATCTTAGCCGCATAATCCTGGACATCTTTCTGCTCAGCAGGACGCATAACGGCATCTCTTGTGCCCGTCTTAACTAGCACCTTCTTCTTGGTCTTCTTGTCTATTGTAGTCTTATATGTGTAACTACTCTCTTCGGCCGTTGCCTTCTTTGTAAATGGGGAAACAACCCCTTTCTTTACACCAACTGAGTAAAGCTCTACGGCCAATGCACGCTCAGCTTTATTGAATCGGATAGTCAAGTCTCTGAATTGACTCTGTTCAAAATTCTCTCCCTTTAGTACGGGAGTCTCTATGTCTAATGCCTCCTCAACTCTTTTAATTCGCTTATGTAGTTGAGTGCGTAACTTCTTAGCATCAGTATCATCCAATGCATTATGCTCAGATATTAATCGCTCGGCCTCCCTGTAATTTTCAAATGCTGTAGATAACCCCTCTTGGTCGAGCATTCTAGTAAAAGCATCTGTGTTTACTAGGTTTGACTTACCCGTCCACATTCCTCCTTTACCGCCCTTGGATACCTCTAGCTCCTCTTGCAATGATTGGGCACTCATGGCATCGGAACTTCCCGCAGTTAATGCGTTGCCAGAATCATCTATGCCATAATCAGAATAACCACCAGATTCTGTAAGTGATTCCTGATTGTAGCCGAAGTCATCACCTTGACTATTCTGTCCAGTCTCTGAACCTACATCAAACCCTGCACCTGATTGATCCGATTGTGATATAGCATTCTGCTCTGCTTTTTCTGCCGCACGAATAACCTCCACGGGGTATATCACCATTTCCTCAGGAGTATACTTTCGGACAAATTCTCCAACACTTACAGGGCGTTCGGCTGAATTATTAACCAACCACTCAAGCCTCTTCATCCTTTGTTCAGGTAGGTCTTTCTTTAATAGCACACGAGCTTTATCTGGAGAAAATACGATTTCACCATCGGCTCCCCTGGAATGTACCTGCTCCCATTCTACGCCTAATGATTTCCTATGATCCCTAAACTTTAATACATCCTGAACCTTGTATTCCTTACCCTCAACTTTGATCTTCTGATTAGTAACCTTTTCTATAGTTACTTTTAATCTCTCTATCTCCCTGCCAAGTTCTATGGCATCCTGAGCAGTCATGTCCCCGAGACTGATACCATTAAACTTTATATCAGATGCCTCTAATTCTTTTACCTCGTCACCAAATTCTCCACTAGCTTCGAAATCACTACGATATTCCTGTAACCTATTGTATTGAACAAGTGCATCGCGAAGATACTCAAGTTGCATCTCGGCAAGCTGAGCTTCGGTATACTTCTTCTCTGCTTTATCCTCGCCCTTTGAACGATCCTTTACTGGAATACCAGATTCACTGATCTTCTCTATCTTCTTGCTTAGTTGAGAATCTGATAAAAATGTTTCGGGATCGGGAATATGAATATCAATAAGATTAGCAGGCTTTGATAACTCAATAGCACCAACTAGATCCCACCCATCATCCTCTAGTCCTTGATCCATAACACGACCACTCTCAGTCCACTCACTATTCTTGATTGGACGAAACTTGGATTGGTCGGATAAAGTATCCTTTCCTTGCTTATTAAGAAGAAGACTGTCGTATACCTTGACTATACCTTTTCTATTCTTTGTGGCATTTAGTGTGCCGGTCATGATACGGAACTCACCATTCTCGTTACGTAACACTAGCAACTTCTTTGTCTCAGTTGATGCAGGCATCAAATTGAATGTTACCTGGTCGTACCCAAATGTCTCTCGTGCCTTTCCGTTTCCACCAATCACTTTGTCAAATGATTTACCGAAATCCACATCTACAACTGCGGAACCACCAAGGCTCTTAGCTAACCAGTTCTTTTCTCCTGACTCTATAAGGTTAGCGGGTGGCTCAACCTCCACCTCTGGTATACTGTATTCAGTGTTACCGATAACAAGGCTATTTGCTTCCTCGTCGAGAAACACCCTATATATCCCATCGCCTTTTACTCCTAACTCTACACCCTTCCCTGCTCTGTATCTATCAATAAGGAACTCAGTTAATTCATCCTCTGATGCAAATACCTTCTTCTTTGACTGCTTAAATGTCCCGTCTTCTTGCTCGGTAAATGCGTAGTAGACATCGTTATCCGAGTACTCAAATTCCTTGGGTAAATTATTATCGCCATAGAACTCAGGATCGTCGTCAGTATATATATTCTCTTTCCAGTTAGCCTTGGGTGGATCGGGGTCGTTTTTTGCACTCTGATTGGCAGTCTTCTGCTGTGACTGTAATCCGTCCTGTATTGCCTGCTCGGAGTATCCAAACTTCCTGCCATTCTCTACCCATGCCTCTGGGATGACCTTGCCGTTTTCAAAGTCTATATCTGTAGGCTCACCCCATCGTACGATATATGCTTCTGAGTTGGGTGCAGATTCTATCCGTAGATCAGGAAATGGAGTGTAATCAAATTGACCTTGAGTGGATGCTACTTGTTGTGCCTGTTCAAATGTTGCTCTTTTGTTTTGATACTCTAGCTCACTGAATGCTTTATCAGCAGCCTCTTTGGTCATACCTCTTGCACCAACATGACCAGATACACGCTTACCACCAACAGGGATTGCTGATTCTGTGCCTATCTTGCCCTTCGTATCCTCGTACTCTACGGATACTGCCTTGTTGGCCAACTCTTGATCCTCAAGTAATTCACTAATGCGAGAATCATCAGCAGGGCATGGTGTTTTACCAGCTACATTTCTCTTAACTGTTTTCTTGATTGGTTTCCAGTCAGCTAGCTCAGCACCATATATTGTCTTGGAGATAGTATCCTCTCCCTCGGTGCGTGAAACTTCTAGTGTTCCCTCAGCAAGATCAACTGAATCAATATTAAATGTGTGCGGATTGTCATCATCATCACGGAAGATTGGGTTTTGTATCTTCTGCCCGACCAACTTCTCTGACTCAAGAGTGCCAGCAATCGGATCCCCTTGCTCATCTTTCTCTGGATATACCTTGAGCTTATTCTTCGACCACCTAATTAACTTGCTCTTATTTTGATCCTTCTCCGCTGCAATCTTTTCATCAGCAATCTTCTCATCCAACTTGGTACGCTTTGCAAAACGACCTGTGCTATCCAGAACACCCAAGGCCTCCATAACCTCCTTAATCTTTTGACCCTTCTGCGTCTCAAGTTTTGTGCCTGTGATCTCGCGGAATCTCTTGGCATGATTAGAACCATCCTCGGTGCGTAATCCCTGGTATTCGTCAGTTAATTCAGCACGCCTGTTATATTCAGCCTCAATCTTTTCCAGTTCAGAATTAAATGCATCGGCATCCTTGATGCCACCAAGATCATAAGTTACACCATTATAGGTAGACTTAGTCTCCGTGATTAGTGGCTCAATCTTGGGATCACTTGGAGTCTTTGGTTCGGAAGGTGTTGGGGTTATTTCCTCAACCTCATCCTTCTGTTCAGTGACTTCCTTATCAAATGGACGGGATAGAAGATCAAGACTTACGGGCTCTGTTATCTTGTAAGGCTTACCATCTGAATCAATAGCATTGTAACTAACTTCAGCTTCCCTGCCTTGGATAGATGTAACCTCTACCTCTTGCTTCCCGATAAGTGCTTTCTCTCCAACCTTAAATCCTCTTGGGTTGGAATCACCAGAGAAATCCAATGGCTCTAGTGCAACTGGTTCCTCACGCTCAAATGTAGGTTCCTCAGTAAAAGTTTCATCATCAACTTGATTGATGTCTTTCTTTCCAATACCAGATAAATCAACTGCACCAATTGCTGCGAACTGAGTACCACCTATAGCACCAAGCACACCAGCATCTACCATGCGATTCAATTCATCAGGGGTAAATGTAAGCTCTTTTCCTTTGCCGTATTTCTCGGCTGCCATGATTACAAATTCCTGTGCGGCTTCTGTTCCACCCTCTAGGAATACGCCCTCTGGTAATTTCTGAATTAATCTATTTAAATACTTTGTGGCATCTAATTTATTTACGCCCACCATTTGGCTGAGCATTGTGCCAGCAGATGCAAAGTCTAATGCGCCTGCTATGGTACCAAAACTTAGTGCCAATCTACGCGCGGCATTCTCGGATATATAGTCCTCATCATTCTGCCCGAGCTTGGTATATTGATACAATTCTGAGTAAATCTCACCTACATTCATACCGAGAGAACTAGCACCAACTCCTGTCAATGCACCTATCTCAGTAAAGGTTCGCTTGATCGCTTCCTCGGCCGTCTCCCCTGCACTCTTCTTACTGATTACTCCAGCAACAGCATCCTTGATCTTACTCTTTAATACAGCACGACCAGCGAGTCCACCTGCACCCATACCCGCACCAAAGGACAATCCTGCCTCAATGGCAGAGGGCATAGCTTCACCAAATCCACCTGCCAAGAAACGTAACACTTCACTTGGGCGATCCCAACGAACATCAGTTGCTCGGCCAATAGACTGACCACCTTCACTAGCACGCTTTTGTGCTTCGGCTGCTCGAGCCATGAGTGCATCTTCTACACTATCAAATCCTAATCCACCTGCAACAAGACCACCAGCACCATACATTGTGCTTTTTAGCCCCTCATATCCTCTACCGAATCCTGCAGGTATTTCTTTTAAACCACCAATGAACCCTTCCCTCCCGGGCTTTGGTGCGTTCTGTATGTCCAGATAATCATCTGTTGTCTCCTGCCCATACCTGTCTGAGAATCTATCCCAATCACCACCTTCTCTTTGGTTTTGCTGAACAAGACCCCTAGCGAGATCTAGGTTGGAGAGCCTACTGGTATCAACGCCCGCTTGCTCAAGTCTATGTCTGTACCGAATAATCTCGGGAGACATTAAATCATCATCGTAATATGTATCAAATTGCGACATTAGTAGATCCCAGATTGAAGGAGTTGTTTAGTTTCGGGCATTTTTTCCTTTGGTCCTTCTTTCTCTTCTTTTGGTTCGTCAGAGCTAAACATACTAGCAATGCCAGAACCTAAGTCGTACATAGATCTATTAAAATAATAAGGAATCCTGCCTACATCCACACCAGGAAATTCTAAGTACATGCCATGCTTTTGAAAGTCATATCCATTCACATCCTTATCTTTTTCATACTTTCCTGTTGCTAATGCAGTAAGTGTTTGACCACCCATGATTGATGCAGGTGTAAGCCTTAGTAGATTTTTACCTGCATTTAGTGCATTAGGTAACACTTTAGCAGGTGTAACAGTAGGAGCAACAGGCACGGTAGGGGTGACTGCTGTAGCAACTGGGGAGGTAACTGAGTATCCTATTGCGGTTGGAACTAGCGCAGATAGATCTTCCTTAATTGCACCAACATCACCACCAGCATCTTTGTACTCCTTAATCTCTACTTCTTTATTATCAATGAAAGGAGTGGCCGTAGCCTGCATTTCAGAGTCAAACAAGAGTATCTTTTGCTGACTTGACCCCTCAGTTGCACCTATTCTTTGTAGGATTTTTTGAAACCTTAGAAATTTTTCTTTCTCCTCGGGCGTAAGCTCCGCAAGCGGGTCAATGGAAGTAGTAGCAGGGACTGGTTGTTCATTCATTACCGCTGATATAGCAAGTGTCTAGTCTTTGGGTTAGCGTGCATTTCCCTGATAAGTTTTAACTCTTCTGAATCTACGCCTAAAGAGTATGCACGATCTTCAGCAAACTTCCTCAGTTCCTTTGCCTGCTTAGCTTGTTCCTCAAGGGCATCCTCGCGACCTATGTTTTTTAAGGAAGTAGCGGCATCACTAATTAAACCAACAGCAAGAGCACCACCCGCTCCTCTAGTTAGGGCGTTCTTATTTAATAAGTTACCAGTCGCAGTAATAGCATTTTTAGGTAGGTTCTTAGTGGCATCCAATGCTTTCTGTCCCGCTTTTTGTGCAACCTGTTTTGCGCCACCTTGCTTGTAGTTAGAACTGATCTTCTCCCCAATCTTGCCAAAGCTCGTCTTTTGGTGATCCTCTATTGCCTTATAAATATCATTAAGCGCTCCATCCATATCCCCAGCCTTTATCTTTGCCTCTACATCAGGAAGTTTAATTCCGTAGTTTTTCGCAAAGTCTGCAGAGTGAGCAATAAGATTTAACTTATTCTGCATGTCTGCACCTGCTTGATTATAAGTTACAGCTGAATCCTCGAATCCTACATTGAAAAATCCTGGCTTAACTTGGGTTCCCTCTGGGATGGGTGCCCCTGGTAACAGTCCAGTTGGTGCTGTTTTATTAAATTGGTCTATGACTGGTTGGGCTCCACGAAGTGCATCCGGATCCGCCATGAACATCTTCTTTGGGCTGAGTGGGTGCATTTTCCTATATTTCTGCCCTGCTTCGGATGGCGTAAGTGGTGTAACACTTCCTTCTCTCAGAAATTTTGATCCACCAATTGTTGCTGCCGTACCACCTGCTAACCCAGCATACAATGGATTAGAAGTGAGTAATGACCCACCATCCATAATTAGACCAGGCACCTGTCTCATGAATCCAGTATAACCCTGCTCTGGAGGAAGCGGTGTTACATCTGAATTAAACATTTCATAAACATCTTCTTGCCCTGCAGTCGGAGCAGGTGCTGGTCCCGCAACTGGTGTTTGGTATTGCTGAACGGGATATGGAGATGGATCTGCCATAGGAATAATTGTGCCTGCACGAGTCTTACTCCGATCAACATTCTGTGCGATCCATTGAGTCAATTGAGCCTCAGACATGTTACTCGCAACTGAGTCGGGAATGTCAATTATCGCTTCACCGCCATTAACTGCTACTCTTACCTGCATTAGTATACCTTGTTCGGATTAATACCTGAATTACCGGGAGTTAAAGGTGTAAGGGATTGTGTTGGGATTCCTGCTTTAGCTGAAGTAGTTTGATATGCTGCCCAGATATTATAGTTGGTTTCGTCTCTTTTCTCGACTGCACGATCAACCTCAGCGGAATAAACGCTTCTTTGTGTGGGATCCATAAGGATCATGCTTCTCGCACGCTCAATCCACTGCTCATTCATCACCTCATTTCCATTTCTGTCTGGCTTTGTAGGGCTTAGAGTTCCGCTTTCTGTTATGATTGAGCCATCTCCTCCGTTTTGAATCTCTACGATCGCTTGCACGCCATACTTATTCATGTACGCTTCTTCCTTTTGCTTGCGATATTCAGCCTTGCCTTGAGTTTCCCACTTTTGCCATGTCTCATTGGCTCGAGCAACGGTAGCACCAAATGCCTGACTCTGGGCATACTTATCATCACGCTCTGCCTTCTTTATGTCCTTCATTGCTTGAAGCTCGTCACGCTTGAACTTTAGGTTCTCCCGTAACTCTTTTAATGAAGCCAACTGGCTTTGCTTACCTACATCTAATCTATTCTGATTATTTGCAGTATTTATGTCCGTTTGGGTCTTACGATTGGCCGCACCTTCTTTCTCGGCTGATTCTATTCTGGCAGTTTGGTTTTCTTTCTCTGCCTTGCGGTTTTTATCCCCCTCGGAGACCTTTACCTTAAGTTCCTTTTCGAGCATGGTGATCCGTGACTGGATCTCCTTCTCTCGTAATGCGATCTCTTTATTTGCTATATCAACCCGAGTGTTTAACTCCTCAAAGGTCAGTTTTTCACGACTGCTAATATCTAGCCCCTGCATGGTCAGAGCATGTTTGTTCCTTATGCCCAATGCTTCCATGTCAGCTGCGAGTTTCTTATCAGACTCAGTTGCTAGGAAATCTCTTTGCTTCTGACTCTCCTGTCCCTGAAATTCCTGCTGACCTTTTTGCAGAAGACGATTATTCTCTAATTGGGCATCCAGTTGTCTCTTTTGGAGTTCCCTGTTTAATTTGTTCTGCTCAGCAGTAAATTGATTATTAACTAGAGCCCGTTCGTCCATTGTCTTTTGACGAAATCTCTCCATATCCATGTTGGCATCATTGTTCATGCGTGCCCGCAGATCCAGTCGGTTTGCTTCAGCATTTGCACGAATATCCTTGGCTGGATCAATATCCACCATCTGTACATTTCTTCCTTGTGTTACAGTTGGAGTAATTGCATTTGCTTGGCGGGCGGCCATGAGTTGATCAACACCAACTTTACCACCCGACTGGATTTGTGCATACGGGCGATTCATGCCCATCTGCCTGCCCTGCATATATGGATTTAAAGCATTAGCCATTAGTGAAAATACTCTTAGCTTTGTTGATAATGTCGGGTGCGCTCTTAATAGCATCTAGCCAATTAATACCTCCACCCTCATTGATAGGAGCAGGGTTAAAAGGAGTGCTTTCAAAGTTGGTTTGCCCAGGTGCGAGAGCTCCTGTTGTGGTAAATGGTGACACCTCATTCTTTAATGGATCGGTAGGTGCAAGTGCGGCCTCTCCGAACAAGGAAGGAAGTAATGCCTTATTCATTGCAATACCAGTAATCGCATCAACATTACCCAACTTACGATTCATGATTTCATCATACATGGATGCTTCATTCAGAATCTTGCTCTCATCAATTCCGAGATTCATTGCCTCAGCGTCAAGTTCAGGTGTTCCCATCTTGAGCATGACCTCATCACGATAAACATCTGCCATTGCTGGGTTAATTGCACCAATCTTCTCGTAGCGTCCTGACTCAATCTCTCCTCTTCTTTGAGCCTCATCAATCAATGCATCTGCTAAAACATCAGACTGTCTAGCCCCACGCTCAGCATTCATCATCATGCTTGCCATTCTACCACCAGTACCAGTTGCGCCACCCATGCTATTTAAGCTACGCATACCAGCTGCCGCATCCATGGATGCATTTCTGCGACCTACTGCCGCTTTTGCCTGCTCTCCAGCAAGTACAGCATCTGATGCATTACGCAAAGCATCAAATTCTCTGTTCGCATAATCAACTTCTGTATCTACAGAGTTAGCAAGAGAGTCAGCGTAATTTGTATTTAACTCTACTGTTCTATCGGCCGTGCGTGTATTAACTCCTTTTAGGTCATCAAGAACGAGATTAAGGTCATTATTGTAACCCTCCATTCGTGCCTGCATGCCGTCTGGATCATAAATATCAGAGAGTGCCTCTACTGCAGAATCAAGGTTCGCATTGGAGGCATCATATGTATCCTGAAAGTTTTCCATCCTTGTCCGTGCATCACCAATAAAATCTGGTAATGCTTCGGCGGTATCTTCCATGTTATCAAGGATTAACTCTCCTGTTTTCTCTGCGTAATCAGGAAATGGATCAATTGCTTCTCCTCCTTGGGAAAATCCCTCAACATAATTATCGTCCCCCGGAGAGGCTAAAAACTGAGCAAGTTTCTGTTCATCTGTAAAATCAAATAACTCCCCCTTGCCTCGGCTAATTAGATCAGTTGCCCATGCTTGTCTATTTGCCCTGTTTTCTGTGTCCCTAGCTTCCTGCTTCGCCTCATCAATAGCTCTATTTTGAGCTTCCTGTTGTTTCCGCGCGGCCTCCTTTTTACCAAATGGATCCTTGAATGGTTTCCAATATGATGGGATCCCAGCGACCCACTCCTGTCCAGCACCACCCATTTCCTTGAGGAGTGCCTCCTCTTCTGGGTTAAGATATGCTAATCTTTCGCCTGGAGGAGCTAGCGAGTTAAGCACCCGTGATGCTTCTTGTATATTACGCATCGTAAACGCGATGTACTGTATTTACATCAAGAACAATAATTTTACCTAAATCCTCCCCATTTGGCCGAACAGGATCAAACGGCTTTAAATCCTCTTCTGTTAAACCTGAATCAAGTAGCGCTTGCTTTTCTTCTTCAGGTAATCTTGAAGTGGGAGGAGCCCATCCGACTGAACTCTTTATTGCAGAAATAACTGAATCAACCTCTGAGTCTTCACAATACTTTTCGACCCTTGTTGAGGTTTGCCGATTGCCTGTTGAGTCTATCCCGTAACATGTACCAAAACTGAGTGCAGATACTTGATCACTAATTCTGTGTATTGCATTAGGATCAGGTAAAGGTAAGTATGCGATTACTAATTTCATAATTATGTCCACTCAGATTTCCATGGTATTAGTTGAGCGCCGGCGTGCGCCCAACCTGAATTATAGTTACCTGTGGTTAGATATATAGGAGTGCAAGACTCACTCGCACTATTTCTAGTACTAAATTGAACCTGAAACGCCGATGTCTGGTCGCCACCATTATCCCAGCTAGTATCTGGGACAGCAAAGGATTTAACATAATTTAGACCACTCCTTGATTGTTGGACGCCACCTTTTAATATATTCACAAATGCATCATAATACTTATATGCTCCGCTTCCAGATGGGGTGGTAAGTTGCCAAACTTGCATTTCATCAACCCCACCTTTAACAAAAATATATACTCTTCCTGTTGCTGGATTAATACCGGCAATACTCATGTAATGAGTATACTTTTGCGAAGCTGACAAAGTGGCAGGCCCTGGGCTTACTAAGTAATCAGATGTAATAGGGAAATATCTGAGATTACCAGTGTAATTACGCGCGTTCGGGCCGTATGTAGTGTTGAGGGCACCCCGCGTCATATTGTAGACCTGTGTGTTATCTACTTGATTTTGGCCAGTCCTTTCATACCCGTAGGCCATGATCATATCACCATTTGATCTTCGGCATGCTATATTCCATCCATCCCCAAATGCATTACCTCCACCTGCATGAACACCATCTACTCCCTTATCTGCAATAGTTGCTGCACCGGTTGATAAATTTACATCAATATGAGAAAAGTAACTAGCTGCATATTTAATATATATTCTTGCAGTACCACCTACATATCCACCATCAGTCCACATGTGTGGCCATGGCAAGCCCCAAGATGCTGTATGCTTAAAAGGCCAGGATGTGGTGTTATTACTGCCTGCAGATGCACGCGGGAGTATATGACTAACTAATGTGCCGTCTAATCTGTACTGATCCAAATGCTGGCCAGTGGTGCCAGAACCATAATTCGAAACAAATACCCAAGTGTCATTTGCACCATTTATAACAACTGGGGGACACATAACAGCCGCTCTACTGAACGCTGAACCTGAACCTCCAGTTAAATTAATTGTAGAAGCAATTGCAGATACATCAACCGCACCATCCTTGATGGTCATGTTACCACTTGAATCAATATTAATATCCCCACCCTCTTTTACGAGACCGAGACTACTTCCTGCTACCCCGTAGGTGGTATTAGTGTCAGAAAGTGTGGCCGAAACAAGCCCAGTCACATGCCCATATGTATCAAGTGTAACATCCTGGATTACTGTTCTTCCGCTATTATTTACTGAACCCTGACTAGAAGTATCGGAGTGACTAAAGGTTGTACTACTTAAGGAAAGTCCGCTACCAGCACTATATGTAGTGTTAGTCCATGGGACATTTACATACAGCTTATTACTAGACTTAGCTACTGCATAATTTCTACTAGAAGCACTCGTGGTAAACCCTAGGGTGGCATTAGAAAGATCGGCAGTAAGATTTCTATCCACAACACC